>SKNO01000158.1 GCA_007120465.1 Nitriliruptoraceae bacterium | reverse complement strand
CTGGCGCGACGACCGGGCCATCGACGCCCTCCGGCTCCACGACGTCTTCGACCTGGTCATCGAGCCGATGGACGTCGCCTCACCGGTCGATCAGGGCCCGACCGTCCGGTTCCGACGCCAGTGCTACGTCGATCCCGTCACCTTCCTCAGCGCCGATGAGCTCGTGGATCGGCGGAGCGCACGGCACGCCCTGGGGCTTCCCGTCGAAGGGGAGGTCGTCCTCCTGCAGCTCTCCGCCGACGACCCCGCGGAGCTCCACTCGCTGATCGCGAGCACACGGGATGCGGTGCGGTCGATCGCCGATATCCTGCTGTTCGCGCCGCTGCACGTCCTGCACGCCCATGCGCTGGATCCCGTCGACGGCGTCCACATGCGCCCGGTGTATCCGGTTTCGCGCTACCTCGGCGCCTTCGACGCCGCGATCTCCACGGCGGGCTACAACAGCTTCCACGAGCTGATCATGGCCGCGATCCCGACGCTCTTCGTCGCGCGGGACACCGACAGCCTCGATCACCAGTCCCTCCGCGCCGAGGTGGCACACCTGGCGGGGGCGGCCCTGCACGTCGAGCGGCTCGGGACCGACGATACTCGCCGCGAGATCGCCAGGCTGCTCGATGAGGGTGAGCGCGCCCGTCTCCGCACCGCAGCCCGTGTCCTCTACCCGGGCAACGGTGCCGCGGACGCCGTAGAAGCGGTGGTCTCGCTCGTCGAGGAGCGCCTGTCCCCCGCCGAGAGCGGCGCGGCGTCGTGAGTCACGTGGAGTCGGCGCGTCGCCGCCTGGTGTCCGGACCCCATCTCCCCCTGGACGGGCGTGAGGAGGCCCGCCTCGTGCTGGTGGTCGCCCTCGACCACGACGGCGACGAGCTCGCCGAGCTGGCTGGTGCGAGCGCGGAGCAGCAACGGTTGTCGCCGACCTTCAAGCCGGTGTTCCTCGTCGCCACCGCCGACACGCGTGTACTCGGCGACCTGGGCTTCGCCTTCGAAGCGTTCCTGCCGCACGAGGACTGGGAGCGGCTGTCCCTGGCCGGCACCTACGAGGACTACCGGCGCGGGCGGGTACGCGCCGCGGAACGCCTCTACCGCCCCGATACGGTCATCCACGTGGCACCTGGCGCATCCGTCGAGCTCACCTCACCTCCCGGAGATGAACCATGAGATTCGGGATCCGCAAGCTCCTCGCGGTGCTCGCCGCCGCGCTGGTGTTCTCGGCCGCGACGGTGGCGGCGTGGCAGGGATGGCTCGAAGCTCTGCTCGTCCTGGTCATCGTCGTCCAGCTCGCGGGATCGGCGCTGCTGGGCCAACTCATCATGGGCACGCGTCGCGAGACGGACCGTCGCCTCCGGCAACTCGAGCACGCCACCGCTGCGACGCTGCGGAGCGTGATCGGCGAGGAGCGGTTCGTGGAGACGTTGCGTTCGGCCGCCCTGCCTCAGCAGCACGCCGACCAGCTGCTCCGCACGATCGACGCTCGTCATGCTCGCCTGGAGACCATGATCGAGCAGCTCGCGGGCCGTCTCGACCGCGACCATGAGGAGCAGGGGGACCTGTGAAAGCTCTCGTTCTCGCCGGTGGAGCCGGCACGCGCCTTCGCCCGCTCACCCACACCAGTGCGAAGCAGCTGGTCCCTGTGGCGAACAAGCCGATCCTCTTCTACGGCCTCGAGCAGATCCGCGACGCGGGGATCCGTGACGTCGGGATCATCGTCGGGGAGACCGAGCCGGCGATCCGCGCCGCGATCGGTGACGGATCCGCCTTCGGCATCTCCGCGACCTACCTCCGTCAGGATCGCCCACTCGGCCTCGCCCACGCGGTGCTGACAGCCGAGGAGTACCTGGACGGCGACGACTTCGTGATGTTCCTCGGCGACAACCTGATCGAGGGCGGGATCGGCGACCTGGTGACCTCCTTCGTGGCGGACCGTCCCGCCGCGCAGCTGCTCCTCAAACGTGTGGCGGATCCGCAACGGTTCGGCATCGCGGTCCTCGACGACGACGGGTGCATCGAGCGGCTCGTCGAGAAGCCCTCGGAGCCGCCCTCGGATCTCGCGCTGGTCGGCGTGTACATCTTCACATCGGAGATCCTGGACGCGGCGCGGCAGCTCGAGCCATCGTGGCGGGGTGAACTCGAGATCACCGACGCGATCCAGTCGCTGGTCGAGCAAGGGGCCGCGGTCCGGGCCTCGATCGTGGACGGATGGTGGCTCGACACCGGGAAGAAAGACGAGTTGCTCGACGCGAACCGGATCGTGCTCGGCACGGTCGAACGACGGATCGATGGCGAGGTCGATGGCGACTCGGAGGTCGTCGGGAACGTCGTCGTGGAACGTGGTGCCCGACTCGTCAGCACCACCGTCCGCGGCCCGGCGGTGATCGGGTCCGGCTCACGCCTGGAGGACGTCTTCATCGGACCGTTCACATCGGTGGCTGCCGAGTGCGCCCTCACCCGATGTGAGATCGAGTACTCGGTGCTTCTCGAGGGGTGCTCGATCTCGGACGTACCACGTATCGAGGGCTCCCTGCTGGGCCGCGATGTGACCATCAGCAGGACGGAGCGTCGCCCTTCCGCCCACCGCTTGACCCTGGGGGACCACAGCCAGCTCGAGATCACCGAAGGATGACCATGGACCTCCTCGTCACCGGCGGAGCCGGCTTCATCGGCGCGCACTTCGTCCGCTACGTGCTCCGCAACACCGACGACGTCCGCGTCACGAACCTCGACGGCCTGACCTACGCGGGCAACCTCGATTCGCTGGCGGACGTCGAGGACGATCCGCGCTACCGGTTCGTGAAGGGCGACATCCGTGACCACGTGGCGGTCGCTGAAGCGGTTGGTGACGCCGACGCGGTGGTGCACTTCGCCGCGGAGTCCCACGTCGATCGTTCGATCACCGGTCCGGGCGTGTTCCTGGACACGAACGTGGTCGGGGCCGGCGTGGTGTTCGAAGCCTGCCGCCGCGCCGAGGTGGAACGGGTCCTCCACATCTCGACGGACGAGGTGTACGGCTCGATCTCCGCGCCCGGCTCCTTCACGGAGGACGGTCCGCTCGCACCCAACAGCCCGTACTCCGCGTCGAAGGCCGGCGCGGATCTGCTCGCCCGTTCCTACCAGGCGACCTACGGCTACCCGATCACGGTGACGCGGACGACGAACAACTTCGGGCCGTTCCACCATCCGGAGAAGGTGATCCCGCGATTCGTGACCAACCTGCTCGATGGGCGCAAGGTCCCGCTCTACGGGGACGGCCGGAACGTGCGGGACTGGTTGTACGTGACGGACAACGTCGCCGCCCAGTGGCAGGTGCTGACCGACGGTGAGCCAGGTGCGTTGTACAACGTCGGGGCGGGCAACGAACTGAGCAACCTCGAGCTGACCCTCGCGATCCTCGACCGATTCGGGGTCGGCGAGGAGATGATCGAGTTCGTCGACGACCGTCCAGGCCATGACCTGCGCTACTCGGTCGACACCTCGCGCATCCGGGCACTCGGCTGGAGACCCCAGATGAGCTTCGAGGCCGCGCTCGATGAGACGATCGCGTGGTACCGAGCCAACGAGTGGTGGTGGCGCCCGTTGAAGGATGCTGCCTGACACCCGACGGCCGAGCGACCAGCCGGTCGCTGGTCAGAGGTCGACGCTGCGGCGTCCCATCGAGTGGTAGCGCAGACCCGCGGCGATCATCTCGTCAGGGTCGTGCACGTTGCGCCCGTCGATCACGATGGGATAGGCGAGCTTGTCGAGGTACTGCTGTGGCGTGATCCGCTTGATCTCGTCCCAGTCCGTCGCTACGACCGCCGCGTGTGCGCCGTCGAGGCAGCCCTCGATGGTCTCGTGGCGTTCCAGCTCCGGATGCTCGATCGCGACGTTCGGGAGGGCCACCGGGTCGTAGATCCTCACCTCGGCACCGGCCTCCCGGAGCCGCTGCGCGAGGTGGATCGCTGGCGACTCCCGCAGGTCGTCCGTCCCGGGTTTGAACGCTGCTCCGAGCACGGCGATCGTCTTGTCGGTCAGGTGCCACAGTTCATGCTCGAGCTTCCCGATGACGGTATCCCGCTGCCCGACGTTGATCCGTGCCACCTGCTCGAGCAGCTCGAAGTCGTAGCCCACCTGCTTCGCGAGGTGTGCGAAGGCATCGACGTCCTTCGGGAAGCACGATCCCCCGTAGCCGAGGCCGGCTTGGAGGAAGCGTGGACCGATCCGAACGTCGTGGCCCATGCCCTCGGCGACGACGGCGACGTCAGCACCGACACGCTCGCAGATCTGCGCGACGGCGTTGATGAACGAGATCCGGGTGGCGAGGAAGGCGTTGGAGGCGTGCTTGATCAGCTCAGCCGTTGGGACGTCGGTCTCCACCACCGGACAGCCGTCCTGCTCCACCAGCGGCGCGTAGACCCGCCGTAGGGCGTCGCGGGACACGTCACTCGAGGTGCCGTAGACCACACGGTCCGGGTGGAGGGTGTCCTCCACCGCTGCCCCCTCCTTGAGGAACTCCGGGTTCGACGCCACCTCGATGCGATGGGAGTTCCCGAGGCGCGACGTCTCCCGCTGGATCACCTGCTCCAGGCGACGGCCGGTGTTGGCCGGCACGGTCGACTTCTCCACGAGCACGAGGTCACGGCTCGCGTGCTCGACCACGGTGCGACCGACCGCCTCGACGAAGGCGAGGTTCGGCCCGCCACCAGGCATCGGTGGCGTCCCGACACAGACGAACACCACCTCGGCGTCCTGCAGCGCGTCCTTGGCGTCGCCGGTGAACTGCAGGCGTCCCCCGGTGACAACCTCGTCGAGGAGTTCCTGCAGGCCGGGCTCGTAGAACCAGGCCTGCCCGCCTCGGAGCTTCTCGACCTTCGCCGGGTCGTCGTCCAGTCCGACCACCTGGTGCCCCCAGCGGGCGAACGCCGCTGCAGAGACGAGCCCGACGTGTCCGACGCCGACGACCGTGATGTTCACCATGCATCCGTCCCATGTCCGTGCACGTCCGACGAGGCCGTGGGGGAGCCACGGACCTCCAGGTCACCGCGAACGGTACTGGCTTCAGCGGAAGGAGAAGCTCAGGTCCGCTGGACCACCGCTCAGGGAGTTCCGCAGGTGCCAGACATCCTCACGCACGACACCCACCGAGGTCTTCCCGTCACGGTTCCAGTCGCCGACGATCGGGAAGTCACCCTGGGTCACGCGACCGTAGATGAACTGACGGTCCGAGTAGCCCCCGGATTGGGCGTACCGAAGGTGCCAGGTCCCGTCCCGCAGGATCCCTGGGAGGTCGCGACCGCCACCGGTCCAGTCACCCACGACGGGGATGTCCCCTTGGGTCACCCGGCCGTAGACGAACACGATGTCGCCGGCGCCACCGCTGAGGCTGTTGCGCAGGTGCCACTCGCCGTCACGAACGATCGCTGGCGTGTCGCGGCCGTTGCCGTTCCAGTCACCAGCCATCGGGTAGTCGATCGCACCCCGGCCGTACCAGAACGTGTGATGCGCCGATCCGCTGCTGTTGGCGTTGCGCAGGTGCCAGCGACCGTCACGCACGATCCCGACCGTCGTACGACCGTCGCCGTTCCAGTCACCCACCACCGGAAGGTCGCCGTACCGGCCATAGGTGAAGGAGAGGTGAGCCGAGCCCGAGGAGTTGGCGTTGCGCAGGGTCCAACGGCCGTTGTTGAACCAGCCGATCGTCGTGCGCCCGTCCCCGTTCCAATCCCCCACGACGGGGAACCACGTTGACCCCCCTGCCTCGACGTCAGCGCGCAACTCGCCCATCCGGGTGTAGAGCAGCTCTCCCGGACAGTCGGTGGTGGTGTCGGGGTTGGCCGTGTACGAGCCACGGACGTTGCGGTGACCGACGAGCGTCGGGATCGTCTGGTCGTTCAGCCTGGTCGTGGCCGATGCCGAGACGTCGATGTCGTGGAGGTTGAACTTCCAACTGATCAGTTCGGCAGCCGCATCGAGGGACACCTGGGACGGGACCAGGGTGTTGTGGTTCCCCATCAGGGCGACGCCGAAGGTGCCGGTGTTCCAGCCACCCGCGTGCGCGCCGATCACGCCCTTGTCGATACCACCCCGGCGTCCCTCCCAGATGCGACCGAAGCGGTCGATCACGAAGTTGTACCCCAGGTCGTTCCAGCCGTTCCCGCTCCCGTGGCAGGCGGTGTGCCAGTGGTACATGTTGCGGATCTGCTGTGGGACCTCATCCTCGGTGTAGTCGTTCTTCGTGACGGTGTGGTGGAGCACCGCAGCTTTGGGCGTGGCGTACCGGATCTCGCCGCTGGTGCAGCTCTCGTCAGCGCCCCACTCGGCCCGGCTCCGGATGCGGGGACGTCCGTCGGCCGCTTCCGCAGGACCGGCCGTGCCGAGGGAGAACAGGGTGCGCTTGGCCTTGGCCATGAGCGACTCGGACAGACCCGCCGTGTCGATGACCGTGACGTCGAGATCCTCGAGCGCACCGCCTTGGACCTGGATCTGGATGTGGGTTGCAGCACCCACCCAGATCGCGTCACTCACCCACCGGGCGGTGCGGTCGGTCGCTTCGCGGTGCTCGGCGGAGCCGGGATCAGGACCATCGAAGACGTCGAGCGGTTCGACCAGGTGCCAGTCGGTCCAGACGCCGTCGCCGTCCAACACCCGCCAGTGCACCGCCGGGGCGTCTGGCCCCGATCCGATGAACCCCAGACCGCTGAAGGGGATCGGCGCCTCCATGACCTCGGAGCGTTCCCGCAGAAGACGCGTGCCACCCTCGCTGCGACCGTCGGTGGTATCGGTCTGGCTCTCCAGGGTCTCAGACGCCTCGACGGCGAGTGCCTCGAGCTCCGCGCTCTTCGTCTCCGGTGCGGTCTCGGCGGCGAACACCTGCTCGATCGGCATGAACGCGACGACGAGCGCCGTCACGATCATCACCCCGAGCAGCTTCGCGACCCACGTCCTCGGCATGATCGACCTCTCGGCACAGCCTGGCACCAGCGTCGGGTGGGATGCGGCCTCCACCCCTTCGCAGGTTCGGTCGGAAGACGTCCGACCTTGACCCGAACACCAGCCTCACGAACAACATCGGCAACGGTGGGCGTGAACGTTAGTCCTGGGGCCCGCGTGCGTCACCTCCCACACCGGTGACCGTACGCGGTCGCATGCTCACGCGCGGCCATCGCCCGTCCAGGTTCGGTCGGCCGCGAGGGTCACTCCATGACGGGCGGTCCGAAGGTGGCCGACTCGAGGATCTCGTCGAAGGTCTCGCGGTACTCGAGGAACACGTCGGGCCCGTCGGTCTGCCCGAGCCGCGGGACCGGCTGTGCGAGCGCCACGATCCCGCGGGACGGGATCACGACCACCATCTCGCGGAGCGGGACCCCGCCGGTGACGTAGTCGAACACGATGCGGGTGGCCGGGACCCCGTCACCCAGTTGGATCGCCTCGTCGACCTCGACCGTCGCGTCCTGCGCCTCGGTGTACGCGCGCCAGTCGGCCGGCTGCGTCGTCGGTTCGAAGGTGAGGAAGATCGCGACGACGTCCTGGTCCGGGACATCGTCGGCGGAACGGATCGCCTCCGGGCCGATGTCGGCGTTCGACAGGCTCAGACGGGTGTCCGTCTCCTCGAAGACGTACCAGCCGTCCGGGACCTGGAAGGTGACGTTGCGCCACGTCACCGACGACGGTTGCCCCCCGGCGCAGGCGGCCAGGACGACACCGGCGAGGAGGGTGAGGCCGAGCCTTCGACCGAGGGTGTGCAACACGTGCTCCGGGCGCCATGGGGTCGGGTCGCGGCGAGGGTACGTGCCCAGCGCGGGGGCGCTCCCCCGCCCGAGGGAAGCTGTGGCCACCCGTCACGCAGCGGTGGGACTTCGTCAGGCTCGGTTCAGGCGCCCCGGTCGTCGGGGAAGCGGTCCTCCATCTCCTCCATCAGCAGCGACAGCCGCGCCGTGGTGTTCAGGAGGTCCTCGTCGTCGTCGTCCTCGTCGGTCTCGACGTCGGGGATCGGCGTGGTGTCCTCATGCCCGATCGGACGGGGGCGCGCGACCTCCTGGGTGTCCTCGTCCTCCTCGAGCGGTGCACGCTGGGTGTCTTCGTCGTCCGCCAGCGGTTCGCGGTCCTCCGCGATCTCCGGCGGGAAGGCCGACGGCCGGACCCGCACGACCGGACGCGTGATCTCCTCGTCCAGGCGGGGGAGCGTGCCGGCATCCCCGGCCGCCGGTGGAGCCACCCACGGTTCCGGCTCAGAGGCCGCGTCGTCAGCCCGGTCGGTAGGAGCCTCCGCCTGCGGCTGACCGGGTTCGGGCCGGGCCCGAGGAGACGGGCCGGCAGACTCCTCCTCGAGGGGCGGCTGCGCGGCCGGCGGCTGATCCGGAGGCTGACTCGCAGCGATCTCGGAGCGCTCGTCCTCGGCACCCGGGGGGGATCCGGGGCCGCCGACCACGTCCTCCTCCGCGTCCTCGCGACTCTCCTCCGCGTCCTCGTACGCGGAGACGCTGGAGAGAGCGGAGGCGGCAGCCGCCCCCAGCATCACCTCGACATCACGGGCCTGCCCCGGTTCCCGTGGCGCGCCCGCATCCTCGCCGGTCGCGATCGCATCATCGACCTCGACGGACGGCGAGGGCTCTCCGAGCTCCGGCTCCTCCGGCCCGAGGTCCTCGCCCGGGACGACCGGTTCCGTCGGAGCGGGGTGCTCCTCAGCCACGATCGGCTGCTCCCAGACGGGCGGCCCTTCGTCGTCCACCGGCAGCGGTTGATCAGCCGTGTCGTCCGCAGGCGCCTCGGGGGGAGACACCACGTCCTCGTCAGCCACCGCTCCCTCGGCGTGGTCCTGCGTCCCCTCGGCGTCACGAGGCTCCTCGGATCCGGCATCCGAACCACCGCCCACGTCCGGGCCGACGGCCGCGACGGCTCCCGCGGCAGCCGCACCGAGCGGTGTGAGCTCACCCGCACCAGCGTCGTCCTCGGATGCCTCGGCGTCCGGCTGCGGCGCGTGTGCCTCGCTCGCCGCCGCTGACGCGTGGACCGGCAGCTCCTCGTCCGCATCACCACCGATGCCGTCGCCGCCGATCGCGCCGTGGTCCGTCTCGTCTCCGGCGTCCTCATCACCGGCGTCCTCATCACCGCGGATGCCGAGGTAGCCCGCGTAGGCGTCGTCGATCAGGATCACCTGGGCGTGCGTGCCGACCGCCTCGGTGGCGTCGAGCCCGGCGATCAGCTCGACCCGGGACGTGCGGTCACGCTCGGCCACGATCAGCAGCTGGTCCAGAGAGAGCGAGGCACGCACGACCGCACGGCTCGCCGCCATCGGCAGGGAGACCAGCAACACCTGGAGGTCGCGGGGTATCCACCGGCCGGCCTCGTTGAAGGCGCGCAGGGCCTCGGTCGTGTCCCGACCGGGCCCGAGCGTCGCGAGTCGCACCTCCGGGTCCAGGTCCACGAGCGGCCCGAGCTTCGCGCCGTCACGGACCATCTCGAGGAAGCCGGGCCGCGCGCTGCCGTCCGCGGTGAGGTCGAGGGCGAGCACGCTCGTCCCGCGCTCGGCCAGGGCGCGGGCGACCACGACGGACCAGCGGGCGACCCGCTTGCCATCACCCGTGGCGGCCGCGATACCGAGGAGCAGGGTGCGGTCGCTCGGCCGGGCCTCCAGGATCGCGGTGGCCAGGTCGGCGGCGGCGGTCCGGCTGGGCTCGGACGGGAGCACGGCGACCAGTTCACCGCCCGCGGCGCGGACGTGCCGGGGGCCGCGCACCTTCAGGTCGGCGGTGTCCAGCGCGATCAGCACGGCGAGCGCGAGCAGCAACCCTGCCGCCCCGATCGCCGCTCCGACCTCGGGGGTCGGCGGCAGGAGATCCGGCCGGAGCGCCGCGAGGACCCCGCCGGCCACCACCACCAGCCCGAAGGTGAGCAGCAGCGCGCGCCGGCGCTGATCGACCAGGTCGAGCCCTTCGAACAGCCACCGCGGGACCCGCGAGCGGCGGGGTGGGGACGGAGCGGTCACATCGGCCATCGGTCACCGAGCGTAGCGGCCACCCTGCGTGATCCCGCGGAGCGTCCGTCGTCCGGATGGACGCCTCGTCGGGCCGCACGCGGCGGGTGCGGTGGCCCGGTTGTTCATGGGCAGACGCGGCGTCGTAGGCTCGGCCTCTCGCTACCCAGGGAGGGCATCGTCGTGGGGCTTCCGTCGCAGATCGCCGTCGTCGGCGCGGGGGTGATGGGCCGGGGCATCGCGTACGTCGCGGCCGTCGCTGGCGCACGCACGACGCTGATCGACCTGGAGCAGGCGCAGCTCGACGACGCCGTGCGCACGATCGGGCGGGACCTGACCACCGGGGTGGAGCGCGGCAAGGTCACCCCGGAGGCTGCCGAGCAGGCGAAGCAGGCCCTCGCCACGAGCACCGACGTCCGTGCGGGGTGCGCCGGTGCCGAGCTCGTGATCGAGGCGGTCGTCGAGCGCATGGACGTCAAGCACCAGGTGTTCCGCGCCGCCGAGGCCGTCGCCGCCGACGACGCCGTGCTCGCCACCAACACCTCGGCGATGTCGATCACCGAGATCATCGCCTGCCTCGAGCACCCGGAACGCGGCGTCGGGATGCACTTCTTCAACCCGGTCCCGAAGATGAAGCTGTGCGAGCTGATCCGGGGCCTGCAGACCGACCCGGCGACGATGGACCGCGCCGAGGCCGCCGCCCGGGCGATGGGCAAGGAGACCGTCCGGGTCGAGGACCTTCCCGGTTTCGCGACCTCCCGGATCAACGCGCTGATCGGCAACGAGGCGATGCGCATGCTCGAGGAGGGCGTCGCCTCCGCCGAGGACATCGACACCGCGATCAAGCTCGGCCTCAACCACCCGATGGGGCCGCTCGAGATGGGCGACCTCGTCGGGTGGGACACCCGGCTGGACATCCTCGAGTACCTCGCCGGCACCCTCGGCGACCGGTTCAAGCCCACCAACCTGCACCGCCGGATGGTCGCCGCGGGCCGCCACGGCCGCAAGACCGGCCACGGCGTGCACCGCTACGACGCGGACGGCCGCCGGCAAGACACGACCTCGGCGTAGCCCCGGCGGCCATCACCCCTCCCCCGCCCTCAGTACCAGCGACGCTCCACTTCGCACGGCCGACCGGCCCGCCAGCCCGGCACCGCTACGCTTCCGCGAGGCGCCCACCGAATCCCGAGCTTGAGGTCACCAGCTGTGAGCGTGGCAACGCCGGGGCCCCCCAGCGGCCTCAAGCCGATGAGCGTCACACCGCCGCTCCGCGAGTACATCGCACGGTTGTGGCAGCGGCGCGAGTTCGCCATGTCGATGGCCGCCGGGGAGTTCCACGCCAAGAACGCAGCGATGTCCCTCGGGGGGTGGTGGCACCTGCTCAACCCCCTCCTGCAACTCGGCATCTACTGGCTGATCTTCGGGGTGCTCCTCGGCGTGGACCGGGGCGTCGTCAACTTCATCGGCTTCCTCGCGGCCGGGATCTTCATCTTCCAGTACTCGCAACGATCGATCACCGGTGGTGCAAGCTCGATCTCCAAGAACCTCTCGCTGATCCGGTCCCTGCAGTTCCCCCGGGCGCTGCTCCCCATCTCAGCGGTGCTTCGGGAGGCGCTCACCCTGCGGGTCGCGCTGCTGGTGGCGGCAACGATCCTGCTGCTGACTCGGGAGTGGCTGACGGTGGCGTGGCTGGCCGTTATCCCGGTCCTCGTGCTGCAGTCGATGTTCAACCTCGGCGGCGCGCTGATCGCTGCCCGACTGGCGGACAAGGTCCGCGACATCGAGAACGTCCTCCCGTTCGTCTTCCGCCTGCTGTTCTACGCCTCCGGCGTCCTCTTCCTCGCCGATCGGTACATCCCGGATCTGGCAGATCCAGCGCTGGAGCAGACGTTCCGGACGCTGTTCATCATCAACCCGCTGTACTCGTTCCTCAGCCTCGTGCGCCACTACACGTTGCTGACCATCTCGCAGGACCACGTCGATCTGATGTGGCTGAGCGCCGTCGTCTGGAGCGTGGGGCTCCTCATCATCGGTCTGGTGTTCTTCCGCGCCGGCGAAGCGACCTACGGCCGTGGCTGAGGCTCCCGTCGTGTCCAACAACGTGACGTTGCGCCTCGACGACGTTCACGTCACCTACCGCGTGTTCGAGGAACGGCGTCCGAGCCTCAAGGACCTCGCCGCCAACCGCTTCCGGCGTGCCGCCTACCGCGAGATCCACGCCGTTCGCGGCGTCTCGTTGACCGCCCAGGAGGGGGAGGTCATCGGTGTGATCGGGGGGAACGGGGCCGGGAAGAGCACGCTGCTACGTGCGATCGCCGGGCTGATCCCTCCGACCTCCGGAGCCGTGTACGCCGTCAGCCAGCCATCGCTTCTCGGCGTCGGCGCGGCCCTGCAACCCTCGGTGTCTGGCCGCCGCAACATCGAGCTCGGTTGCCTCGCCCTGGGGATGAGTCGGAAGGATCTCGCAGAGCGGTTCGAGGACATCGTCGCTTTCGCCGGTCTCGCCGATCACATCGACCTGCCGCTGCGCACCTACTCGACCGGCATGCGGGCACGCCTGCACTTCGCCATCGCCACCTCGATCGAGCCGGAACTGCTGCTGATCGACGAGGCGTTGAGCGTCGGCGACTCGGAGTTCCGCAAGCGCAGCCGCAAACGGATCGAGGAGCTACGCGAACGGGCCGGCACCGTCCTGATCGTCAGCCACAACCTGCGGACCCTGTCGCGCATGTGCTCGCGGGTGCTCTGGATCGAAGAGGGGCAGCTCGTCAAGGACGGCGACGCCGACGACGTGCTCGATGCCTACCGCGCGAGCGGGGACGGGGACGATGACTGACCCAGGTCAGCGTGCTCGAGCGACCGGTGCCCCTTCCCGGGACGCCTCCGACGGGACCGAGGATCCGGCGAGCGGCCCAGCTGCACTCGCGGCAGCGACCGGGTCCAACGGCCAGCTCCGAGCCCGCCGCATCGCGACGGCGGTCGGGCTCGGGGACGGCGCCACCCCAACTGCCCACGCGCCGACGTCGGGCGTCCACTGCCATCTGCTCGCCAGCGGCCACGTCCTCGGACCGTCGGGGTGGGCGTGGAGCCACGCTCCCCTGCCCACCACGGCCGCGGGCGACCTCGACCGGGCACGCATCACGGAGGACGCCGCCACCATCGCGCAACGCCCGGACGGTGGGATCGAGGTCCGCACCGGCATCTCCGGAGCGCAGGGGCTGTACGTCCACCTCGACCCGGACAGTGGTGAGGTGGCCATCGCGTCGCTGCCCACGGCGCTGGTCGACGCCGACGTGGCGCCGTCCATCGCCGACTGGGACGCCTGGGCGGAGATCATCGCCTCCGGGGGCGGGTTCGGCGGCCGCACCCCCTTCCGCCACGTCCGACGCCTGCAGCCGACCGACGCGCTGGTCATCGGCGCTCACGGCACGCCCATGATCGAACCGCGCGCATGGGAGTGGTTCGACGAGGTCCCGGAGGGCAGCGCCACCCTGGACGACATCGCCGATGCGCTCGACCACGTGGTGGCTCGCATCGCCGATCGGGCACCCCTGCACGTGCTGCTGAGCGGCGGATGGGACTCGCGGGTGCTGGCCGCGCTGGCCGCTCGCCATGATCCCGGCGCCTCCGCCTGGACGACCTCGAAAGATGCGGGTACCGCCTGGGAGGAGTTGATCGCTCGCCGCGTCGCGCGCGAACTGCACCTCTCGCACCGGATCCAACAGCCCGACGCTGCGGCCTTCGCGGACGACATGGTCGACTACAGCCGGACGGTCGGCTACCAGACCTCCTACCACGTGTGGCTGAACCACCTCGTCCGCGGGTTGCAGCGCCGAGCGGGCACGGTCCTCGACGGGCTCGGTGGCGGCGTGTTCTTCGGCGGCGCGTTCCCGCCGACGTTCGGGCTCGGATCGGCCCACGAGCGACGGTTCGCCCAGTCGATCCGCTACCTGCGGTCGGCGCCAGGCGTGCTCCGGCCCGAGGTCGAGGAACAACTCACCGAGCGCGTCCGGGCAGGGTTCGACGAGGTCACCCGACCGCTCGTCGGCCACCGTGAGGTGGATGCGCTCTCCGCCTACCTGATCCGCACCCTCCCGGGGATCAGCCTGGGTCCCTTCGGGCTCGTGGCGAGGTACGCGCGGACGGCGACCCCCTTCCTGGCTCACCGGGTGGTCCGGGCGAGTGCGGCCATCCCCGCGAAGGACCGCCGGGACCGACGTCTGTACCCGGCGCTGCTGCGCCGCATCGCGCCGACCGTCGCCGATCTCCCCACCGCGCAGGAGCCCCCACCGCGGGACCGCCGCCGTCCCCAGCGAGGAGCCAGTGTGCGCACCGCGACGGCGATGCGGGCGTCCCTCACCGCTCACGCCGTCGGCGAACTGCTCCACCCAGACCTCCGCCACGCCGAGGTCAAGGTCTGGCAGCGTCACCTGGAGAGCAAGGCCGACCAGCACGTGCTGCGGTCGCTGTGGATGCTGGCGCTCTGGCTCGACCGCTACCGCCCGAGCGGCGAGGGCCCCGAGGTCCTCGCCCGCCCAGTCGGGTGAGCACCCGATGAAGCTGCCTTCCGCCCACCGAGCCTTCGAAGCCGTCGAGGCACAACTCCCCGGACCGCTGCTGGAGCTGATGAAGCGTCGGTACCGCCGCGAGCGGCGCACACGCCCACTGCACTCGGGGCACGACGACCTCGACGAGGTGCGCCGCCGCGCACCACGGGTCGCAGCGATCGGCGAGGTCGCACCGCTGCCCTTCACTGTCCGGCGGTTCGGAGCCACAGCGGCGCGGCCGGAGCACCGACCGGACGTCTGCCTCGTCGGCCCCGGTCCGCTCGACCCGGTACTCGACACGCTGTTCGCGAGCGAGCGTGAGGCGATCCCGCTCGTCTGTGTCGCGAGCTCCGCGGAGGATCTGGGGAGCGAGGTGGCCGGCTGCGCCACCGCGCTCGTGGTTCCCTCGGAGGAGCTTGCCGATCAGGCCGCGCACATCGTCCCACGGGAGTTCGTCGCGGTCGGTGCGACCGCGGTCGCCACACGCGGGCTCCCGGTCGCCGCGCTGCGAGCCTCGACGGGGACGCAGATCCTGGTCGAACCCTCGGACGCTCGGTCGCGCACCCTCTCCGCCGCACTGCACGGGGGGCCCGCGGTGGTGCAGCTTGGAACCGACGCGACCTTGCCCGCCCTGGTGTCATGGGCGGAGCAGGCCGTCGCGCTGCTGGTACCGGGGCCCGACGCGCCCGGCCACGTCTGGTCGCGTGCCGCGGTGCTCGCTGCCTGCGGTGTCCCGATCGTCGGCGACACGGCATCCGACCATCCGCTGCACGGTCTGGTTGCGTCGATCACGGCGAACGACCTGCTCCCCGCCGATCCGATCCGTGGCCTACAGCGCCTTGCCACCGATGCCACGACGGCACGGATCGCCGCCGTGCGCAGCCGGCGGTACGCACTCGCACACCTGTCGGCCGGTGCCTTCGTGCGCCGCATCCTGCGGGTCAGCCGCCTGCCGACCACCGCCGCGTCGGTGAGCGTCGTGGTCCGTGTCAACGACCGAGCCACGTTGTCGGAGGCGCGGGCCTCCCTGACGCGCCAGCGGCTCGAGCCCCACGACGTCGTCGTGGTGGCACCGGTCGAGCTGCTCGGGGCGGTTCGCCCGCTCGTCGAGGCACTTCCCTGGACGACCCGGGTGGTGGCCGCCGATCAGCAGTGGCTGAAGCGTGCCGTTCGGGCCACGAGCGGCCGCTACCTCGCTTTCCTCGACGCTCGTCATGGGTACGGGCCAGACCACCTCGGGGACCTGTTGGCCTCGTTGGAGTCGACCGGTGCCTCCATGGTGGGCCGCCACGCACACTTCGGTCACGACACCGAGTCCGGCCGGTTCGCACTGGTGCCCGGCGTCGAGGAAGGTGCGGCAGAGCACCTGGTGCCGGGCTCGACCCTGACGGTCCGCAACCTCGCGATCCGTTGCGTCGGCGATCGTCGGGTGCGGAGCGAGCTCGACCTGCAACGTCGGCTACGTCACCGCGGCGGCGAACTCTACGCTCTGCACCCGTTCGGCTTCCTCCGCCGCGGAGACCTCCCGGAAGGCACGCATGGGACCGTCACCGACGTCGCCTGGCACATCGTGTTCCCTGAAGGAGACGGCGGAACCCCGCTGGCAACGATCCCTTGAGCACCTGAAGGAACCCTGGAATGACGTCCCACGCTCCGGCTGACCGGAGACGCCTCGAAGCGCGACCCCCGCTTCATCGACCGCGCCGCCGGCCGTCGATCCTGCGCCAGGTGCCCGCCAAGGTGGCGCGCGTCCAGGCAGCCCTGCGCCGGCTGTCACGGTACATCCCACGCACCCAGGGCCAGTTCGAGTACCTGCTCAAACGCCTGTGGATCCGCTGGCACGTGCTGTCGCGGCTGATCGCCCGGGAGGCGGAGTGGAAGGTCCCCTTCCGCTCCCGCCAGTTCCGCTGGTGGCGACACGGCTTCCTCTCCCGCTCCGCGATCGTGTACCAGCTCGACCGCAACGACCCCAGCCTGTACGTGTCGGACTACCGGCGGTACCTGCGCACCCGGCACATGGTGCACGCCCGCCTCCAGGACATCATCAACAACAAGCTGTCCACCCACCTGCTGCTCCAGAACCTCGCGATCCCGACGCCGCCGCTGTTCGGTGTCTACTACCGCGGAGGGGTGCACCTCTACCCGTCCGAGACGCGGCTGGAGGTCCCGGAGTACCTCGCACAGCTCCCTGTCGGGGAGCGGGTGTTCATGAAGCCCCTCGGTGGCGCGGAGGGGAAGAAGCTGTACAGCGTCCACCGCGTGGAGGACGGTCTCCGGATCAACCGGCAGCACGTCGACATCGAGACGGCGAGCCGGATGATCACCGCGGCCAACCGTCCGCTGATCATCGAGGACCTGGTCGAGCAGCACCCCTCCCAGGCTGAGCTCTACCCCGAGACCACCAACACGCTCCGGCTACTGACGATGATCGACCTCGAGACCCACGAGCCGTTCATCGTGATCGCGGTGCAGCGGATCGGCTCGGCAGCGTCGGGGAACGTCGACAACTGGACCCAGGGTGGGCTCAGCGCCCGCATCGACCTAGAGACCGGCACGCTCAGCAAGGCCGCACGGCTCCCCCGGGGGCTCGAGCTCGAGTGGTTCTCGACGCACCCGGACTCCGGGGCAGCGATCGAGGGCAGTCCGGTACCGCACTGGCCGGAGGTCAAGGACGTCGTCCTGCGAGCCGCGCGCGCGATCTCGTTCCTCGAGTACGTCGGCTGGGACGTGATCGTCGGACCCGACGGCCCCGTGGTCCTCGAGGCGAACATCAACAGTGGGATGAACGTGCTCCAGGTTCACCAGCCGCTGCTGGCCGACCCGCGCGTCCGCGCGTACCTGCGCGAACGCGGCGCGGTCCGTCCGTGACCCCGGTTGCCCACGGAGCCGTCAGCCCCGGCCTCCACCACTCGTCGACGCCCGCGGTGCACACCGGGCGACCTCGACCGTCCGGCACCAATAGGGTTCGAGCATGACGACCTCCACGAACGCCTCGCGGATCGCCCGGATCCAGCTGCTCACCCTGGACGATCCGATCGCTCCCTCGCTGCTCGAACGGCTCGGCGCGACGGACGAACGCGGACTGGTCTCCCTCGTCGAGGTCCGCGCCGCCGAGAGCCGGGGCACCGGCATCGCCGTCGGCAGCTTCGGCACCGGCCGCAACGCTCGCGAACTGTCCTGGCGCCACGTGAGTGAGCTCAGCGAGCTGCTCCTCGACGAGCCGGTTCACGGTGATGGTGACGCATCGACGCACCAGCACGCCCACGAACTCGTGGCGGCGAACAGCCATCACCTCGTATCGGATGTGCTCGAGCGCAGGATCTCGATCAGCGGGGTGCTCGCGGGCCTCGCTGAGGCGATCACCCGCGCCGTGGCGCAGCTGACCGCTCCGACGGCGCCCCTCGATCCGGCCGCGGTCCTCGCGGAGTTGGTGCCCCACGCCAACCGCTACCACGTGGTGCCTGCTCCACCACCGATGCGGATCGACGGCCGTCCGGCCAACCGCTACCCCGAGCTCGACTTCCTGCGCCCGCTCGGTGTCAACGGGACCAAGGGGCACCTCCTCGAACGCCAGGCGCTCGCCCAGGGCTTCCGGACGATGCGGTTCTCGAAGGGCGCCTTCGTCGCCGACCGGGACGGCGGCCCGCAGTTGAACTTCAAGTGGAGTCGTTCCCCCATCGCGAGCGGGGTGTCGCTCGCCCTGTGCACCCACAAGGAGGCGACGCGCATCCAGCTACGCCGACGGGGGCTCCCGGCACCGCGGGGCCGGATGTTCGCCCGCGGTGACTACGACACCGCGAAGACGTATGCGAAGCACATCGGGTACCCGGTCGTCTGCAAGCCTGCCTCGGGCGTCCGTGGCATCGGTGTCGTCGCGGACATCCGCGACGAGCACGAGCTCGACGACGCGTTCCAGACCTACCAGGAGAGCCGCCTGGGTGGCGATGACTTCATCATCGAGGAGCACATCGCGGGAGGCGATTACCGCATCGTGGTCATCGACGACCAGGTCGTGGCCGCGATCCTGCGGCAGCCCGCCTCGGTGATCGGCGACGGTCAGCAGACGGTCGCTGAGCTGGTCCTCCAGAAGAACGAACTCCGGCGCCAGAACCCCCACCTGTGGGGACGGCTGATCAAGGTCGGCAGACCGGCGATCCATCGGTTGGCTCGGCAGGGGTTCGACCTCACCTCGGTCCCACCGGCCGGGGTGCAGGTGCGACTCTCGGACACCTGCAGCCTCTCACAGGGCGGGGACAGCATCGACGTGCTCGACGAGTTGCACCCGTCGATCGCGGAGGCGTCCGTCGCGGCGGTACGAGCGATCCCGGGGATGCGCTACTGCGGCGTGGACTTCCTGATGGAGGACCACCGGCGCCCGCTCGCTGAACAGCACGCCGCGGGCATCTGCGAACTGAACGCGCACGCGGCGATCGGCAACGGCGAGTACCCGATGTTCGGAACCCCCCGAGAGGTCGCGCGCGAGTTGTTCGCACGTAGCGCTACCACCGCCGGCTACGACGTCCCGGAACCCGCGCAGGAACTGACCTTACGGCTCGAGATCCACGGGAAGGTCACGCGGGTCAACTACCGGCAGTGGCTGGCCCGGCATGCCGAGGACTTCGGTGTGAGTGGCTGGGTTCGCAACCTCGGCAGACGGAAGGTCGAAGCGGTGCTCCACGGACCGACCCTGCCGGTGAGCGCGCTGGCGAGCCTCACCGTCCTCGGTCCGCGACGCGCACTGCCGACGACCGTGCGGACCGAACATGTGCAGGTGACGCCGAGGAGCGGGTTCGAGGTGCGTCGATGATCGCTAGCGACGTGTTCGCTCCCGAGCTCGCCGACGGCACGTACCTGCTGCAGGCGGCGCTGGCGAGCGGGATGAACGTCGAACTCCTGCCACGGCAGATCATGACCTGCTGGCAGCCATCCGCTCCAGACGACCGCCGCTCGTTCGTCCACGGGATCCCGGAGGCATCGACGCTCGCCGGCGTGACCTACGCCCAGGACAAGCGCGTCGTCCGCGCCCTGCTCCAACGCGCAGGGGTGACGAACACGAAGGGCGCGACGTTCTCCTTCCGCGGCCGAGGCGCCGCGCTGCGATACGCCGATCGGCTGGGGTACCCCCTCAGCGTCCGGATGGCGATCGACGACAGCATCCGCACCCCACCCCGGATGGCCGCCAACCGCGCCGAGCTCGAGGCAGCGATCGACGATCTCCGGCGGATCCGCGACGACTCGCTGGCATCCGCCACCAACCTCCGCCGGTCCGCGTACTCCCTGACCGGCCTGCTGGACCCCGAGACCGACGAGAACGGTGTCCGGCTGCTCGCGCGCGCGACACGGGTGCTGATCGAGCAGGTCCCCGACCACCCGAGGCTGCACGTCCTCGTGTCCGGAGACGACGTGCTCGCCGCCGCAGAGCTCCCTCCCGGCGACCACTCGGGCGCGGCGCTGCCGCAGGCGGTGGCCGGCCCCCTCCCCGAGGCCCAGCACGAGGCTGCGGTGCGGGCGGCGGCAGCGGTCCCGGGACTGCGAGTGGCGCACGTGGTGCTCCTCACGCGCAGGCCCAGCCGCCTGCGCCGACGCGGCCCCTACCTGGTGCACGACGTCTCCGAGCGGCTCGGACTCGACCTCTTCGAGCGTGCACGCCAGGGATGGGCTGCTGAACTGGCATCGCGCCTCCTGGCTCAGGAGTGCCCACGCGCCGACGAGGCCGCACCGACCGAGCCGATCACCCTGTCCGTGCGCTGCGAAGGTGTCGACGACACCGCGCACTTCTCGTCAGCTCTTCCCGCTGAGACGACGATCAGGTTCCACGATCCTGTCGAGGGCCACCTTCACTGCGTCGTTTCCGGAACCATCCGGGAACTCGCTCGCCTCCTCATGGAACTGTCAACCGTCGGGGTCGATGGACGACGTTCGATGTTCCTGGCGGTGGAGCGCGAAGCGGCGGCACGGGGTGACATCGGTGAGTAGACGCGCTTCACCAACGACCGCTCGAGCCTGGGCCAGGGAAGGCATCTCACCGAGTGCAGTGGTCCAGGCCGCGAGCCATCGACCCTGGAGGTGATCGGTGCAGGATCCACCAGGCACCTACCGCATCCTGTGCCTCGGCGACCTCCACTTCGGGGAGAGCTACTCCCGCGCCGGAGCGCCGGTCATCCGCGAGCGCGGCCGCCGCGACGCGGTCACGCACCTCATCCCGTTCATCGAGCGAACCGACGCGCTGGTGGTCAACCTGGAGACCCCGCTCCTCAACCCGACCGCGACCCCGTCTCCCCTCGCCGGTGAGAAGAGCTACATCCACTGGGCGTCGCCGACCGACACCCCGCCGGTACTGCGCGACATGGGGGTGTCCGCGGTCAGCCTCGCGAACAACCACACCCTGGACCATGGGGTCGAAGGCCTGACCGCGACCTTCGAGACGCTCGACCGGTGGGGGATCCCGTGGTTCGGGGCCGGACGGAACCTCGACGAAGCGCGTCGACCGTTCCGGATCGAGTTGCCCGCATCAGCCGGCGGCGGCTTCATCGAGTTCCACGGCATGTTCCAGCACCTACGGCGCTACGACGAAGCCTTCGGCTTCTACGCCGGTGACGATCGGCCGGGGTGCGCCCCCCTCAGCGACGACGTCGCGGCGATGGCCCCCGCCACGCGTCGCCGCCACGACACGCTCGCGGTCGCGTTCCCTCACTGGGGACGCAACTACCGGTGGCGATCGGTCCGCCAGCGAGACCTCGCAACCGCGCTGCTCGGGGCCGGCTTCGATGTCATCATCGGGCACGGGTCCCACTGCCTGCAGCAGATCGAACGACGTTCGCAGCGGTGGGTCGCGTTCAGCATCGGCAACGGCGTGTTCCTGTCGGGTGGCCGATACCAGCGTTACGTCGACGAGCACGGGATCCTGCCGGTGAGTGCGTGGGCGATCCTCGAGGTCGTGCGGGATGCGGATCACCGCCGTGTCGACCTGAAGCTCT
Source organism: Nitriliruptoraceae bacterium (assembly GCA_007120465.1). Taxonomy (GTDB): domain Bacteria; phylum Actinomycetota; class Nitriliruptoria; order Nitriliruptorales; family Nitriliruptoraceae; genus CSSed11-175R1. The sequence goes on along the minus strand of SKNO01000158.1, from coordinate 9,368 downwards.
ACCCGGTGTACTCGGACAATCGAACGACGGACTTCCGACCCGGGCCGATCGCGCCCGATGAGCTGGAATCGACGATCGAGACACTGCGGGAGCACACCAGCAACCCCGCAAGGTTCGATCTCGAGCACCTCGATGTCGGCAGCGACGACCTCGGCCCACACCTGAACCTCTCTCTCGGGATGTGGCCGATCGGTGGGTCACTGGACCGCGGTGCCAGCCACGGCAGTGACCGCTCGGGACGGACACGCCGTTCCGCTGCGTCGTCCGTCAGGCGCACGTCGCCCGCGTCGCGGCTTGAGAGATCTACCGAGAGCCGTGACCCGGACCCGCGGACACGGTCTGCCTTCCTGCGCGTCTCACCATCCGAACGAGCTGACCGGGTCCCGTGGGGCCGCTACGAGGTGTCACCCCAGTTGCTAGCCGTTGAACTGATCCGCCGTGGATACGAGGTGACCTGGGTGGACCGAGCGTGGTTCCTCTACGACGGCCAGCACTCCGGGAGTTTCAGTCGTACGACACCTCACCTCACCAGTGGAGAGGCGATACGGGCGGGGACGCGCAAGGATGTCACGAACTTCATGCTGCAGCGGGCGGATCTCAGCATCCCTGATGGCAGGGTCTTCCGACGGAACGAGGTCGCTGAGGCGGCACGGTGGGCACGAGCCCTTGGCGGCGACGTCGTCGTCAAGCCCGTCGATGGCGCGAAGGGTCGCGGGGTGTCGATCGGCGCCACCGGCGACGAGGAGTTCCGCGAGGCCTTCGATCTTGCCGTCGCGGCGAGCAGACGTGCCCGCCGTGTCCTCGTGGAAAGCCGGTTCCGCGGCGATGACACGCGGTTCTTCGTGATCGGAGGTCGGGCCGTTGCGGCGATCAGCCGTCGCCCCCCTCGGGTCCTCGGTGACGGGTCGAGCACGCTCTGGGAACTGATCGAGCGCTTGAACGATCAGCGCTCCCGCAGCCCTGCCCAGTTCAAGAACGTCATCTCACTGGGCGACGCGGATGTCGCTCGACTGCGTCGGCTCGGACACGAGCTCGGTGAGGTCCCCCCGGCGGGCGAGGAGGTGATCATCGATGAACGCACGAACGCCTCGACCGGAGGCGCCACGTGCGACGTGACCGATGAGGTCCATCCGAGCTACTTCGAGGTTGCGGGCAGGTGCTGCGCGGCGATCCATGGGCTCGCGCTCGCAGGTGTCGACATCCTCGCCACGGACTTCTCCCAACCTGCACAGCGCGACAACCACGTCGTCCTGGAGGTCAACACGAAGCCGGCGATTCGCAACCACCACTTCCCTGATCGTGGGCGGGTGCGCGACGTGGCCGCCGCCGTGATCGACTTCTGCACCGTCGGGGTGCTGGCGGACGGCCCGCTGCCCGGCAGGGCACCGATGCCGGGGGATCGGACGATCCCTCCATACCCACCGAACTGAACGAGGGTCAAGCCGGCCACCGTCGAGCACCTGCCTCATGGTTCGTACGCGAGCTCGAACTCGATGACCGAGCGCACGATGGCCTCGACCGCTGCGTCGGCCATCTCCTCAACCGCGGGTTCCAGTTCGACGTGCCGGAGGAGCGCACTGACAGCTCCCGAGGGTTCGCCCTCCAGCGCCATGTGGATGGTGCAGTAGGGGATCTGCGGCAGCGCGGCCGAAGCCCGCGCAACGAGGTCGGTGACCTTTGCATCCAGGACCACCGGCTCCTCGACCGGCTGCGCCGGTGACGACGCCACGGCACGCTGGTTGAAAGCAGCCGGCGACACCTCTCGAGCCACCACGACGTCCCCGCCGACCACCGTCACGCGGACGTCCCGCCCCTGCGGGACGGGCTCGATCAAGAGACGGTTGTACGTCCGTCCGGTGCCGGTCGCTTCTGCGGCTGCCTGCCACGCCTGCCGGAAGCCTGCCTCGTCCGTGCGGTCGACGATGTGGTTGGTCCCGGCACCCAGCACGACGGATCCGAGCATGGCGGTTCCACCGAAGCCATCAACGGCTCGCCACGCGCCCTCGACATCCCGACGCGACAGCAACCGGTATCCAGGCACGGGCAGGCTGACCTGCGACCACCGCAACCGGGTGAGTGCGACCGAGTCTGAGAACAGCTGCATCGCGTGCCCGACCGACGGCCCCAGCAGCCCGTGGAAGGCGAGCAGTCGCCCGGGAGCGTGGAGCATCAGGACCCGCGGGTCGTGGCGTTCCGTCCTGATGCCGAGGTCGGCAGCGACAACCTCCGCCCATGACGACCATCTCGACCGCCGTGTCGCGAGCTCACGGCGGATGTCCGGTGGTGCACCCGGCTCGTTCACACCGCCCCCTCCTGCGACCGCCGAGCATCAGGCTCGTTCACAACCATCACGGGGCGGGCCCCTCGGGGTCCTTCGAGGAGCCGAGCGATCAGCGGCGCCACAGCCCCGCTCTCCCCCTCCAGTTCGACCGCCAGCCGTGGTCCGCGCGGTTGGACGCGGTGGTCGACACCAAGCCGTGACGCCTCACGCGCCAGCCAGTCCTCGTAGCCGACACCGACGACCGCGCCATCCACCTGGCAGCTGACCGCGAGGGTGGAAGGCCATCCGGGTGGCTCGGGAAGCCCGATGCGGTCCCGGTACCACCGCAGGACCTCCCGTGCCACGTTCCGCGAGCGACCGGATGTCGGGTAGTGGTGGAGGGAGAGCTCGGCCTTGGAGTTGATCTCGATGACCGCCATCTCCTGCTCCGACGGTGGACGCCGGTGATCCTCCATGATCACGTCGACTCCGCCGGTTGGCAGGCCAGGGATCGCTGCCGTGGTCCGGGCGAGGACGGTGAGGACCGCGGGATGGGTCTCATCCAGCACCTCGAAGGACCGGCCTCCCTGCGAGACGTTCGCTGCCGAACGCAACGGCACGCGCTGTCCCGGAGCCGGCACATCGTCAGCACGCAAGCGCTGCTGATCGAGATGCGCCAGCGTGGTGTCGTCGAAGGTGACCTGGCGTTGCCCCAGGTACGGGTTCGCGATCCGCTGCGCGTTATAGCGGAACACCAGATCCTCGACGGTGTGGTGACCGTCACCGACGACGACAGCGGGTCGCCGCAGTATGACCGAGACGACCCTTCCGTCGAGCACGTAGGCGCGATAGTCCTCGCCGGTGAGGTGGCGTTCGACGAGGATGCCGGTCCGGGCGTACCGCTGCTCGGCGAGGTGCGCGAGCGCCCAGTCGAGCTGCTCGACGTCGCGGATGTTCGACGTGACGCCGATACCGAGACTGCCACCCGTCGGCTTGACGACCAGAGGGAACCCGAGTTCGCGGGCGTAACTCGCCGCGGCTCCTACCTCGTCGGGACCGAACGCCCGCCCCTCCGGGACCGGCACCCCCGCACCTGCCAGGAGCTCGGCCGTCCGTGCCTTGTTGACCGTCAGCCGACGACCAACGGACGAACTGGCGTGTCCGACGGACATGTCGAACACGATCGCGCGCCCGCTCGCCGGGTCGTCGGCGACGAAGGACTGGGTGCTCACACGCACCGTGCGTAGCCCGCTGACGAGCGCCTCTCGCTCGAGGTGGTGGTTGTCGAGGGCCCACTTCTTCACGCGCTCGACGTGGCGGGGGTATCGCACCGGCGGGCCCTCGGAAGAGCCGCGGCCGTCGGACCGCCGGAGCGGGTACCGCTGATAGTCACGCAGCAGCGCGGCCGCAGCGACAACGTTGATGTCCGTGCCCAGACCGTGAGCACCTTCGGATCCCACCGACACGTCCGCTCCCTGCGGACCGCCGGATCCGGCGCGCGGCCGGTGGCCCCACTTCGTCACCGGCGCGTCCACGAGCAGGTCACACCTGGGGAGCGCGGCGGCCACACTCCTGCCCAGCGCTGCCGTGATCTCGCTTCCACCACGGGACGTGACGAGTACGACCTGAAGCGTCGGTTGGACCGCGATCGCCCGGCGCGCCAACTCCATCGTCGTCAACGGTCCACCGAGCGTGACCGGATCGAGACTCATCGCACGAACACGCCGGAGGTCCGCCGTTCCTCGCCGTACCTCGGGATCGTCACCGGGGAGCAGGATCCGGGGGGGCGTGCCCCTTGCGAAGCGTGCTCGAAGCGACCGTCGGGACTCGACCTCGGCTTGGAGCCGCGCGATCTGCTCGAACGACGACCACCCGCGGGGAAGTTCGACGAGCGCGTCCTCGATGGCTCGCCCGCGGCGCAAGCCGCGGGCCAGTTCCCGGAGGAGGTCCACCAGGTCGCTCTCCCGAGGTTCGCCGCTCAGCCGCAACAGCAAGCGTCGCCGGCCGGGGGCGAGGGTCGACATCGCCTGCTCGACGGGTGCCAGGACCGCAGGATGTGCATCGATCCGCAGCCGCACAGGTCCAGCCGACCGCTGTGCGGTGATCCGCCGGACGAGTGTCACGGCATCCGCTCCCCGCCCGTCCACCTCGGCTGGAGCGGTCAGGGGCGGTTCAGTGGGCTGCGCGCCTCCGTCCCGGAGGATCTGGGACATCGGCACACCGAGCGCACGACCGCACGCATCGGTGATGGCCGTCTGCACCGCCGATCCGAGCGCCACCAGGTTCGGGTCCGATGGCGCTGCGAGCTCCCCCAGGAACGTGCGCAGGAGGACGTCGTCAGCGATCGCCTCCACCAGGTCGGTCTCCCGTCGGCGCAACTCCTCCGCGACGCGATCGAGGGCGGACCATCCCGCCTGCCGGACCTCCGGGGTCCAACGCGAAGCAGGAACCTCCCCAACCCCGATGAACCGATCAGGACCGGCCGAGACGTGGAGCCGGACGACCAGGGTGCGTCCGACGCGACGCCGGCCTCCACGGGGCCGCGGTCGCGCGAACTCCAAGGTTTCGAGTTCCTCCAGGATCATCGTCCTCCTCTTCCTCCCACCGGTACTCCACCGCCACGAGCTCGCCCGGCGTCCGAGGCGATCGCGCGGTCGTCGAGGTCGTCCCAGCGCGGGCCGAGGCTGCTCACCCTGTGTGCACGTCCGTCGCTGCAAGCGCGCCCGGTTCCCGCGCAGCAGCGGCCCTGATGATCGCGTGTGCGAGGCTCGTGTTCGCATCCAGGATCGGGACGTCGTCCACCGGCTCGGACTCGCGGACGACGACGGAGATGTCGGTGCAGGCCACCACGAGGACGTCGATGCCTCGACCGACGAGCCGGTGAGCGGCCTCGCTCAACGCGGTTCGCCCGGCGCCGAGATCCCCCGCCTTCACCGCCGCGATGCCCGGACTGACGAGGGACAGCATCTCGGCGTCGTCAGGTTCGACCGGCTCGTGGTCGGCGGCGACCAGCCGCTCCCGGTACAGGCCGGTCTCGCGGGTTCCGTCGGTCGAGAGTATGCCGACCCGGAGCCTGTCCTCGGCGATCGTCTCGAGCCGGGCGATCGCCGCGTCGGCGATGTGGAGGATCGGCGTCGAGATCGCGCGTTGCAGCTGCTCATACCAGACGTGGGCGGTGTTACAGGGGATCGCGATGGCGCAGACACCTGCCTGGTCGAGGAAGCGCACACCACGGAGCAGGCTGGGAAGCGGCGATGGCCCCAGCCCGCGGATCGCGTCGGTGCGGTCCGGCACCCGGGGATCGCCATAGACGATCACCGGCACGTGCTCCTGGTCCCGCTTCGCCGGGGTCAGCCGGATGAGGTGGGTCAGCAGGTCGACCGTCGCTTCCGGCCCCATCCCACCGAGCACGCCGACCGTCGCGTACATCCCGATGGCTCACCTCGGTCGACTGATCGGCGCAGGATACTGCAACCGCTCGTCGTCGCAGCCCTCGCTTCTCGCCCTGAGCCACAGGCGAGAGATGATCCGATCGCACCGTGAACACCCGTCCGCGTACTCCTGGCGACGGATCCGTGCGTGCCGCCGATCACCGCGCGGACTCATCAGCCGGATCACCGTCAGTCGCGTCACCGGCACCCGCACGTCGCAAGGTGTGATCCACGATCAGCGAAGCAACGTCCCGTGACTCTCCGACGCCAGGGAAGTGGTGGGCGCCCAGCGCGGGCATGCTGTTGACCTCGCATACGACGTGGTTCTGCGGGTTCGCCGGCTGCTCGAAGTCGTGTGCGAGCAGGTCGACACCGGCGAGTTCCAGACCCGGGAACGCACGTCCGACCCGCGCGACCACGTCGTGGTACGTCGGGTGGACGACCTCGGTCACGTCCGCGCTGTCGGCCCCGTCGGAGAAGGACGCCTTCACGTCCAGGTCCACCCGTTCGCCCTCCGACGGCACGCTCTGGGGGTCGAGGCCTGCAGCTCGCAGCCGTGCGAGCCGGTGGTCGTGCAGCACGATCGGTCGGGTGCCAAGGTGCGGGTTCGTCTTCCGAGCCTCGTTCTTGGCGTCGATCAGCTGCTGGATCGTCCGGTGGCCGTCACCGATCACGTGCGGGGGGATCTTCGCCGTCGCCGCAACGCTGCGCTCCCCGACCATGAGGAACCGGGCTTCGCGTCCCGGGAAGTACCTCTCGAGGATCACGCGCCTCGCGGCGGTCTCCACCGCATCGTCCCACGCGGCGCGGAAGCTGCGGCTCGAGCGCACGTCGACGGTGACGCCGCGGCCCTTCATCCCGGCGATCGGCTTCACGACGAGGGGGTACCCGAGCCGCTTCGCGACGACCAGGCCCCGACCTCGGTTCTTCGCGCTCACGGTCCGGAAGTCGGCGACCGCGATCCCGTTGGCGCGGAGCAGTCTCGACGTCATGTCCTTCCGCGCCGCCGTCTTCGCAGCCACGGAGGAGACCAGGTTGGAGCGGGTACTCCAGAAGCCGATCATGTACCCGTCGATGTCGGCCACGAAGTAGGCGTGACTCAGCCAACCGACCTCGTGACCGCGTCGTAACACCTCCAGCGCGAGAAGGTGCGCGGACATCTCGTAGTGGCCGAGCTCGACCTCCCGAGCATCAGGGAACGCCCTGCGTCGCGCCACGGCGCCCCTCCCTCTCACATCGGTTGTACCCGTACCCTGAACCTCCCTGGTGCCGTCGATCCTGGGATCCGGCTTCGACGGGTCCTGCCCGAGGTCGGGTACGCCGCCTCCGAGCGTGAGCCTAGTCCCGCGTCGTGCACGGACAGCCCGACCTCGTTCGAACGGCTCGCTGTGCCCGTACATGCACCATCGGCCTGGTGTTCGTTTCGTCGCCGGTCTCGTCACAACCGACCACTCCCACGGACCACCGCCAACGTGTACTCGACTATCGGGGCGGCGACGTTCCTGTGTGTGCCGTGGAGTGGGTAGTGGTGCGGGCCGAGCCCCGGCATGCTGTTGACCTCGAGGACGACGTGGTCGCCGACGGGGGCCTCCGGCGCGTGGGTCACGATGTCGACACCGGCGATCCCCAGCCCCGGGAACGCGTCGGCGATCCGGCCAGCCAGGTCCTTGTACGACGGGTGCACGGTGTCGGTCACGTCGATGCTCTCGCCACCGGTGACCAGGGATGCCTTGCGGTCGAGCACGACCGCCTGGCCGGCTGCCAACACGGTGCCCGGCGTGAGACCGGCAGCTTCGAGGCCTGCGAGCCGCCACGCATCGAGTTCCAGCGGGTACGAACGCAGGTGCTCGTTGTCCCGGCGGCGCTCGCTCGCCTCCTCGACGAGTTCGGCGATCGTCCGCGCACCGTCTCCGACGAGCGTCGGGGGCCGCTTCTCCACCGCAGCGACGGTCTGGCCGCCAACGACGAGGAAGCGCACCTCACGTCCGCTGACCTGCCCCTCGACCACGACCCGGACGGGATCGACCTGGAGTGCCTCCTGCCACGCCGACCGGAACTCATCGATGCTGGTGACACCGACGGTCACCCCGCGTCCCTTCCGGCCGCGGGCAGGCTTGACGACCAACGACGGCGCGAGCTCGAACGCTCCCTCGATGGCCGCGTCCAGTTCGCTCGCGTAGTACGTCCGTTGGTCCGGCACGTTGAACCCCGCATCGCGGAGCAGCCCGTGCGCCAGATCCTTGCGACCCGAGGTCATGTCCGCCACCGCCGACACCACGTTGGTTCGGGCGCACCAGAACCCGACCACGACCCCATCGACGGTGGTGCGGAAGTACGCGTGGTGGACCCAGGTCACCGTCAGTCCGCGCGCCTCTACCTCCTCGGCAAGGAGCCGGGCGGACAACTCGGGGGGCTTGCGCTCGCGAACCGGCCCCGGCTGATGCGGCCGATCGGCCGACGGTTCGGTGGCCATCGAGGTGCTCCGGTCGATGGCGACCACCCTATGCCGGGGCCTCGCCCGCCGACCTCGAACCCGTGCCTTCGCTTGTTGTGCACGCTCCGAGGGTGCGCGGATGGGCTCCGGCCCGGCATCCCCGGCGCTCACCGCCGACGCCCTGTGTCATCTCAACCGCCGAGGGCGGCGTCGACGAACCGTGTCAGGATCTCCTGGGCGTAGCGGCCGCGGTCGGCGTCCAACTCGCCCTTCGCGATCCACTCGTCGATCTTCTCGATGAGGTCGATCGCGTCCTCGACCCGGTCCGCCGGGTCGTCCTCGGCGAGCAGGCTCTGCAGGTCGTCGCGGAGGTCCGTGCCCTTCTCACCCCAGGCCGGATGCTCGAGCGCGACCTCGGCGAACAGGGCGCTGACCCCGGCGAGCGCGGGGTCGGCGGGCCGGCCGATCGGCTCGAGGACGTCCACGGCCTGGCGTGCCACCTCGGGGGCGAGGCGGTCGTCGGCGAGCCAGGAGCCGATCTCCGAGATCAGCTTCCGGGCGTCCTCGGCGCGGTCGTCGTGGTCGGCCTCGCGCAGGTCCATCAGCTCCTTCAGGAGCTTGTCCCCCTGGTGGCCAGCGGCGTCGGGATCCCGGGCGAGCATCGCGATCAGGTCGTCGAGGGTCTCGGGTGGCGCGGCGTCGGCGGCGTCGGCGGCGTCGGCCGGGTCGTCGTCGGCGTGACCGGGTGGGCCCTCGTCGGCCTGCCCCGGCGGCTCCTCGACGCCATGGGCCGGTGGCCCGCCGTCGTCGGTCGGCTGGTCGCCGGCGTCAGCGGGCGTCTCGGTGCCGACGTCGCCGGCGTCAGCGGTCAGACCCGCGTCCCGGTCGAACAGCCCGTCGAACACCCCGCCGAGCAGCACCGCCAGCACGGCGATACCCGCGACGAGGGCGAGCCCCGCCATCGCCCACCTTCGTCGGCTCCAGCGCGGGGGTGGCGTCCCGCCAGCAGCGGCGCGTGTGTCGGTGGCATCGGCGTCGGTGGCATCGGCGTCGGTGTCGCCCGCGCGTGGTGGGGCTGCCGGTCCCGCGCTGGCCGGTCCTGGCAGCGGGGCGATCGGCGGGACCGAGCCGCCGCCACCGGCCAGCAGGGCGGTAGACCCGCACGCGTCGCCATCGGCCACCGCGGTGGTGGATCCGGACGTGCCGGCGTCGGCCGGCGGTGCGGTGGACCCGGACGTGCCGG
>SKNO01000126.1 GCA_007120465.1 Nitriliruptoraceae bacterium | reverse complement strand
GTCGTCGTCGACCCCGGGCGGCGGGCCGAGGTGGCGGAGCAGCCCGGCTGGGTCCTCGACGGGGGCCGGGTGCAGGGTGATGGCGTCGAGGTCGCCGCGGGCCGCCGACAGCCCGCCGGACAGGTCGAGGGTCGCCGTGGTGGGGTCGACGTCGGGACGACCCCGGTGGCTGCGCAGGGCGGCCAGGAGTCGACGGCGGCTCCAGCCCCGCAGGCGCACCAGCAGGAAGGGGTCCCGGTCGATCGCGATGCCGCTGGCCACGTGCATGGCCGTGGTGTGTCGGCACGGTTCCGGCTCGCGACAGCTGCAGGTCACCTCGAGCTCCTGCCAGGTGGGCAGCAGCCGCAGCCCGATCTCGTCCAGCACCGCGTCCAGCCCCTCCGGCAGGTCCCCGTCGAGCAACGCGGCGGTGAACCGCAACTCGTCGGCCAACCGTGCCACCGCCCGGGCCCACTGCTCCTCGTCGAGGACCGGACAGCGCAGCGCGACCTCCTGCAGGTCGCCACGCTCGCCCACCACCCGCGCGGCGATCGCTCCGGCCGAGACCTGCAGATCCTCGACGGCACCGCGCCGGGACAGCGCCTGTCCTCGCTGGACCGCACGGGCACCGGCCGGGCCGGCCTCGTCGAGCAGGGCGTTCCAGGCGCGGCCCCACCAGCGCCGGGGTTCGAGGGTCGTCGTACCGCTCACGCCCGACCTCCGGGGATCGCCGTCAGCGCCGGCCGAGCGGGCACGAGCTCCTCGTCGTCGTCCTCGTCGGCGAGGTCGGCGGTCGACAGCTCCACCAGCTCGCGGAGCTCGTCGTCATCGAGGTCGGTGATCCAGGTCTCCCCCGCACCCACGATCGCGTCGGCGAGGTGCCGCTTGCGCGCCAGCAACGCGGCGATGCGCTCCTCGATCGTGCCCGCCGTGATGAGGGTGTGCACGGTGACGGCGCGTGTCTGGCCGATGCGGTGGGCGCGGTCGGTCGCCTGGTCCTCGACCGCCGGGTTCCACCACCGGTCGAAGTGCACGACGTGGCTGGCGCGCGTGAGGTTCAGGCCCGTGCCCCCGGCGCGGAGCGACACCACCAGGATCGGAGGCGCGTCGTCGTCCGACTGGAACCGCTCCACCATCGTGTCGCGGACCGGGAGGGGCACGCCACCGTGCAGGAAGGGCACCTCGGGCAGCCCGAGGTGGCGCCCGAGGTGCGGCACCAGGAGCTCGCCCATCTCCCGGAACTGGGTGAACACCAGGGCGTGGTCACCGCCGTCGACCACCTCGCCGAGGATCTCGGTGGCGCGGGCGAGCTTGCCGGAGCGGCGCTCGAGGCGCCCGTCGTCACGCAGGTACTGGCGGGGGTGGTTGCAGATCTGCTTCAGGGCGGTCAGCAGGGCGAGGACGCGACCGCGCCGCTCGAAGGCGGTGCCGCCGAGGCCACCGTCGGCGAAGGCCTGGTCGACCGCCGCCTGGTACAGGCTGGCCTGCTCGCGGGTCAGGGCGCAGGTGACGGGGACCTCCTGCTTGGGTGGGAGGTCCACCGCGACCTCGGGGTCGTCCTTGCGACGTCGCAGCACGAAGGGGGCCACCAGCCGCTTCAGGCGGGTGGCCGCGCCCTCGTCGTGCCAGCGTTCGACCGGGACGGCGAAGCGCTCGTTGAACGACCGCTGGGAGCCGAGCAGCCCGGGGTTGGTGACGTCGACGATCGCCCACAGCTCCGACAGGCGATTCTCGATCGGGGTGCCGGTCATCGCGATGCGCGCCCGGGCGTCCAGGGAGCGGGCCGCGCGGGCCCCCTTCGACGACGGGTTCTTGATCTGCTGCGCCTCATCGAACACCACCACGTCCCAGGGCACGTCCTCAAGCAGCCCGATGTCGCGCCGGAGGAGCGCGTAGCTGGTGACCGTGACGTGGCCCGGGCGGAACGCCCGACGGGACACGGCCCGTTCCGGGCCGTGGTGACGCACGACCGGCACATCGGGGGCGAACCGTTCGATCTCGCGCTCCCAGTTGCCGACCACCGAGGTGGGGCACACCACGAGGTGAGCGCGGTCCTGGGGGCGGGAGGTCAACAGCGCGATCGCCTGCAGGGTCTTGCCCAGCCCCATCTCGTCGGCGAGGACGCCACCCATGCCGAGCTCGGTCAGGCGCTGCAGCCAGGCGACGCCCCGCTCCTGGTAGGGGCGCAGCGCGCCGGCGATGCCGACGATCGTCGCGTCCCCGGGGCCGTCTGACGCCCGCAGGGCCGCGATCAGGTCCCCGAACCGGCCGCCGGCCACCGCCTCGACGTACCCCACGTCGGCCACCTCGTGCTGCCCCGACAGGGCGGCCGCCAGCGCTTCGGTGAGCTCGAGCGCCGCGGTTCCCCCCGCCAGTTCACCGAGCCGATCCACCACCGACGGGTCGATCCGCACCCACGACCCCCGCCACCGCACCAGCGGTTGACCGGCCGCGACGATCTCCGCGAACTCCTCCGGGGAGAGGGTGTCGCCGCCGAGTGCGATCTCGTAGCGCAGGTCGGTGAGGTTGCTGAGCTCGAGGGGGTCGGCACCCTCGACCCGCGGGGCACCCTCTGTCGTCGCACCGAGCCGCACCCGTAGCCGCAGGGTGCGGGCACCGACATCCCGCAGCTCGGGTGGCAGTTCGATGCCGATCCCGGCCGCAGAGAGCGCATCAACCCCGTCGCTGAGCAGCTCGGCGACCTCCCCCGCCGACAGCGTCAGGCCGATCGGTCGACCCTCGGACAGGCTGCGGTCCAGCGGCGCGAACAGGCGGGCGGCGGCGGCGAGCCCCCGGGCGAGTACCACCTCGACGTCATCGAGCACCTCGTCGCCCAGCTCGAGGGGACCGCCGGCCGCGTCCCAGACGGCCGCGGCGTCGAGCCGTGCCGCCGGATCGCGGGTGCTCTGGAGCTGGAAGAGCAGGCGCCACGGCGCCGCGGTCGCGGCCAGTCGCCCGGACAGGGTGTCCGAACCGTCGTCAGCGGCCTCGGGCGGCTCGAGGCGCAGGGCCAG
>SKNO01000119.1 GCA_007120465.1 Nitriliruptoraceae bacterium | reverse complement strand
GGGTCCCGGCGCAGGGGCGGGCGCGGCGGTGCGGCGGGTGCCGCCGTCGGGGTCGGGCCGGGGGCGGGCCGGTCGGTCATCGTTGGTCCTCGCAGGCGGCACTCGGAGCGGACACCCTGAGCATCCCTCATCCCCGAGGGTGTCACCATCGGGGAGGACCCTGGGGCGACCCTGAGCCCGCAGCGGGGGACCAGGGTCGCTCCCGGTGGTGCGTACACGGCCGCTGTGCGACCATCGCGGTACCACCCCGTGGAGGTCCGCCGATCACCGCCGAGGTCCGGTCCGCCCCACCCCCTCCCCCACCCCCGCCACCGGGGGCTCCGCGCGCTCGTCGGGACCGGGTGCCCCTGACCCGCGCCGGCGACGGGCGGGTGGTGGCCGGCGTCGCCCTGGGGCTCGCGCGCACCCTCGGGGTCGACCCGGTGATCGTCCGCATCGGGTTCGTCGTCCTGTCCTTCGCCGGCGGTGTGGGGCTGCTGGCGTACGGCGCGCTGTGGGTGCTGCTGCCCACCGAGGACCTGGCCGCGGCGGCAGCCGAGCCGCCGACGGCGCGGCGGGCGACGATCCAGCAGAGCGTCGCGCTCGGGCTGATCACCCTCGGCTGCCTGCTGCTGCTCCGGCGCCTGGGGTTGTGGTTCGGCGACGCCCTCGTGTTCCCGATCGTGCTGGCGGCCATCGGCTCCGCGATCGTGTGGACCCGCAGCGACGCCGACGAACGGGCGCGCCTGACCCGACAGATCCGGATACCCGACGGCGACGCGATCGCACGGGTCGCCGCCGGACCGGTCTCACCGGTCCGCGTCGTGATCGGCACCCTGCTCGTCGCCGGGGCCGTCGCCGGGTTCCTCGCCACCACCGAGGCGATCGGGGCGGTGCGTGACCTCGGGCTCGCCCTGCTCGCCGCGGTGATCGGGGCGGTGATGCTGTTCGGCCCGTGGCTGTGGCGGCTCGGGGAACAGCTCGCCACCGAGCGACGCGAACGGATCCGGCAGGAGGAGCGCGCCGAGCTCGCAGCCCACCTGCACGACTCGGTGCTGCAGACCCTCGCGCTGATCCAGCGGTCCGCCGACCAACCCCAGCGGATGGTCGCCCTGGCCCGACGTCAGGAGCGCGAGCTGCGAGCCTGGCTGTTCGACGCCCCGACCACCGCCGACGCGGACACGACGCTCGCGGCCGCGGTGACCGCGGCCGTCGAGGAGATCGAGGCGCTGCACGCCGTCACCGTCGAGCTCGTGACGGTCGGGGACGCTCCGTTGGACGAGCGCGGCCATGCGCTCGTGGCCGCCCTGCGCGAGGCGACCCTGAACGCCGCCCGCCACGCCGGCACCACCACGGTGGACGTCTACCTCGAGGTGGAGGACCTCGAGGTGGTCGCCTTCGTCCGCGACCGCGGTCGGGGGTTCGACCCGGCGAGCGTCGAGCCGGACCGCCAGGGGATCCGGCGCTCGATCCGCGACCGGCTCGACCGCCACGGCGGCACCGCCGAGATCCGGTCCGCGCCCGGCGAAGGGACCGAGGTCGAGCTGCGGCTGCCTCGACGTCGCCCCGTGCCGGAGGACCACGTCCCCGACGTTCACCAGGCCGAGGTGCCCCATGACCCGTGAGCTACGCGTGTTCCTCGTCGACGACCATCGGCTGTTCCGCGCCGGGGTGAAGGCAGAGCTCGGCGAGCGCGTCACGATCGTCGGTGACGCCGGTGACGTCGACGAGGCGATCCAGGGGATCCGCGCCACCAAGCCGGACGTGGTGCTGCTCGACGTCCACCTGCCGGGTGGTGGTGGCGCCACGGTGATCGGTGCCGTGCACGAGACCCACCCGGACGTGCGGTTCCTCGCCCTGTCGGTCTCCGACGCCGCGGAGGACGTGATCCGGGTGATCCGCGCCGGGGCGCGCGGGTACGTCACGAAGACGATCGCCCCGGACGACCTGGTCGCCGCGATCGAGCGGGTCCACCAGGGCGACGCGGTGTTCAGCCCACGCCTCGCCGGGTTCGTGCTGGACGCCTTCGCCGGGGAGCTCCCGCCGGACCTGAGCGACGACCCGGAGCTGGACCAGCTCACCACGCGGGAGAAGGAGGTGCTGCGCCACATCGCGCGCGGCTACACCTACAAGGAGATCGCCAGTCGGCTGTACATCTCGGTCAAGACGGTGGAGACCCACGTCTCGGCGGTGCTGCGCAAGCTGCAGCTGTCGAACCGCCACGAGCTGACCGCCTGGGCCGCGGGGCGCGACCTGCTGTGACCGGACACCCGGCCGCGCCGTGGGCTACACCCGCGTGCCCTCGACGACCGGTTCGTCGACGGCACCGGGCGACGCGGCGACCCAGCCAGCGACGAGCTTCGGCACGAGCCCGACGAGCAGGGCGGTGAGCGGCACCCGCCACCCGCCGGTCAGGTCGTGCAACAACCCGACGGTGAGGGGGCCGGTGGCCGCGAGCAGGTAACCCCAACCCTGCACCAGGGCGGACAGCTCGGCGGTACCCCGTGGGGTCACGGCCCGCAGCCCGATCAGGACCAGCGCGAGGGGGAACGCCCCCAGCCCGATCCCGAGCAGCACCGCCCACAGCAGCGGTGCCCGGGTGGGCGCGAGCAGGAGCCCGAGGTACGCGAACGCCGACGCGGCGGTGAGCAGCACCACCCACGGTCGCTGGTCGGGACGCCGCGCCACCAGCGTGGGGACCAGCAGCGCGACCGGGGCGCCGAGCACCAGGGTGATCGACGCCAGCAGCCCGGCCCGAGCCGGGCTGAGCCCGCCGTCCTGCAGGATCGTCGGCAGCCACCCCATCACGACGTAGGCCTCCAGACCCTGCACCGCGAAGAACACCATCAGCGCCCACGCCTTGGGGCTGCGGCGGATCCGGACCACGGCCGGTGACGCGACGGGTTGCACCACCGGTGGGCGGCTGAGCTGCCGGCGACGGGCCATGCGCAGCCACGGCAGCAGCGCGACGGCGGCCGGCAGCGCCCAGATCCCGAGCGCCACCCGCCACCCGCCGAGGTGCTGGGCCAGGGGGACGCTCGCGGCGGCCGGGACCGCCGTCCCGACCACGACGCCGAGCGAGTACAGCCCCGTGAAGCGTCCCACGTCCCGCGGGAACCACGCCTTGACCACCACGGGCACCAGCACGTTGCCGACCCCCATGCCCACCAGGGCGACCAGGCTGGTGGCCAGCAGCTCCGCCACCGATGCGGCGGTGGCACGCACCACCAGCCCGACGGTGATCAGGGCCAGCGCGACGATCAGCGTCCGGTCGGTCCCGAGCCGGCGGCTCACCCGTGCCGCCAGCAGCCCGACGACCCCGAAGCACACGAGCGGCAGCGACGTCAGCACGCCGGCGGCCGTGTCGGACATGCCGAGCGCGGCCTGCACGTCACGGAGCACCGCGCCGACGCTGGTGACCGCCGCGCGCAGGTTCAGCGCGGTCAGCAGCAGGGTCACCGCGAGCAGCAGCGTCGTCGGCCCCCGCACGGTGTCGATCCGCGCGGGGGCGCGTGACGTCGTCATCGGTGCACGTCCGGGTCGTGCTGGATCGCCCGACAGCGGATCGTGTAGATGCCGTCGCCCGAGAGGATCCCGGAGCGGCCGAACAACCGACCCAGCTCCCAGTTGGACAGCCCCAACTCCGGTGTGCCGAGGGCGTACTGCCCGTCGACCCAGCGGGTGAAACCGTCGCCGACGTAGGGAGCCTCGACCCGCGCCTCGAGCTCGGCGCGCTCCGACCCGTCGTCGGCGAGCACCGACAGCACGAACCGTGGGCTGTAGGTGTCGAACCAGCGAGCCGCCTCGTCGAGGTCGTCGGCGATCGCGAGGGTCACCTCGGGGCTGTCCTCCCACTCCCACTCGACCCCGAGCTGCGCCTCGACGACCGGCTCCGCCTGGGGCTCCTCCGGCGTGCCCTCCGCCCGGCTGATCGGGACCACCCGGTCGAACCACGCCGCCGGGACGGTGTCGCGGTCCCGTTCGAGGACGTGGAGCTTGGCGTGGGTGCCGCGGTCGGACGCCGCCTGCGTGAGGGCGTCGAGGAAGACCGGCACGAGTTCCGCCGCGCGCTCGCGGACGATCACGCAGGTGTTGAGGGTGTTGCAGACCTTGCGGTCCAGGGAGCGGTGCACGGCGCGGCCGAAGGCGTGAGTGTCGGCGCTCCGAGCCGCCACGATCCATGCCCCTCCGGTGCCGTGGAGGGACACGGGGACGCCGGACCGCTGTGCGACGGCACCGAGCTGCCGGACCGCGGTGCCCGACCCGCGGGCGACGGCGAGCGCGAGGCGCCGGTCGGAGAACAGCGCCCAGCCGGCCGCGTGGGAGGGGGCGTCGACCAGCGCGGCGGCGCCAGACGGGAACCCGGCCTCAGCGAGCGCCGGCGCGAGGGCGTGCTCGACGATCGCCCGGGCCGTGCCGAGCGCATCGGAGCCGATGCGGAACACGACGGTGTTGCCGGTGCGGAGCACACCGCAGGCGTCCGCGAACACGTTCGGCCGCCCTTCGAACACGAAGGCGACGACACCGAGCCGGTCGCGGTACTGCTCGAGGGTCCAGCCATCGTGCTCGATGCGACGCACCACCTCGCCGCGCACCGACGTCATCCCGGCCCACCCGTGCAGGCCGTCGACCATGCCGGTCCGCATCCGCTCGTCCAGCACGAGACGTGTCACCGAGCGACCACGCGCCCGCGCGGCGGCGACATCCTCGTCGTTGGCCGCAGCGATCGGTCGGAAGGTCGCGTCGTCGGCGAGCCGCGCGGCGAACCCCCGGTAGAACGCGTCGAGCTGCTCGTCGGTGACCTCACCCATGCGGCCGAAGGCGGTCACCGCGGCATCGACGGCGGTGCGCGCGGCCGCCCGATCGACGGCGGGGACGTGGAGCAGTTCGCCGGTGTCGTCGAGCGCCACCAGCGCGTCACCGGGCCGGAAGACGGCGGCGAGCTCGGCCGACACGGTCGTCACCCGGTCCCCGCCGACGATGATCGGGGTCCCGGCGACGAGTTCGGTCAGGGGGGTCGCCTCCATGCGGCCACCGTAGACGGCGGGGCCCCGGGAACCACATCGGGCCCGGTCCGCGCACGGGTGCGGCGACCGGCGGCGCCTCCCCGGCCGCACCGGCCCGGGCAGCTACCGTGCCGCGCCGGGAGCCGAGCACGCGCCGGTTCCGACCCGTCCGCAGGGACCGTCCGGGCCGAACCCTGCCGAAGGGCCATCCACGACCTCGGAGACGATCGTCCATGCCTGCCGACCGCGGCGTGCTACGCATCGGTGAGGTGTCCCGCCGCACCGGCGTCGCCGTGGACACCCTCCGGGCCTGGGAGCGGCGCTACGGGCTGCTGGAGCCCGACCGTACCGAGGGCGGACACCGCCTGTACCGCGAGGCCGACATCGAGCGGGTCCAGGCGATGTCGCGGCTGCTGGACGACGGCTGGTCGGCCGCAGCCGCCGCCCGCGAGGTGCTGCGGGCCCCGGCGCCGGTGACCCAGCTGCGTCGGCTCGACGGCGGTGGTGAGGATGCGGGCGACGCGGCCCAGACCCTGATCCGGCGGCTCGTGGAGGCGATCGACGCCTTCGACGGGTCGGCGGCGGACCTGGTCGTCGACGACGTGTTCGCACGGCTGGAGGTCCCCCAGGCCCTCGACCAGGTGATCCTGCCGGTGCTGCGTGACCTCGGAGACGGATGGCGGGACGACCCCCGGATCATCGCGCGCGAGCACTTCGCCACGAACACCCTGCGTCCACGGCTGCAGCGGCTGCTACGCGTGTCCGCCAGGGTGGCCGGCCGCAGCTGCCTCGCCGCCGCCCCCGAGGGCGAGGAGCACGACCTCGGCCTGCTCGCCCACGCCGCGGTCGCCGCCCACGCCGGGTGGCAGGTGCACCTGCTCGGTGCCCGCACACCGACCGCGGCACTCGAACGCAGCGTGGTGGAGCTGGCCCCGCAGGTCGTGATGATCGGGGCGGTGTTCCGTCACCACGCCGAGGCGTTCCTCGACGACCGGCCCGACCTCGGCACCGTGGGCGTCGTCCTGGGTGGTGAGGGGTTCGTCGCGCGCGACACCGACCGCCTCGCCAACGCGGTCCTGCACCTGGGTGGGATCACCGAGCTGCCCGCGACCCTCGAGCGCGCGTTCGCGATGCGCAGCGCCAGCTGAACCACGGCCTCGCGCCACGTCGGTCAGCGGGAGATGCGGAACCGGATGCGGATCGAGGTGTGGTACTCGGAGATGTCGTCATCCTCGACCGTCGCCGAGGTCTCGAGGACGGTGAACCCCTCGACGTTGCGCAACGTCTTGGTCGCCTCCTCGAGCGCCTTGTGCGCCGCGTCGCGCCACGACTCGGTGGACACCCCGACGAGATCGATCGTCTTGATGACGGCCACGGCTGCCTCCTGCACGTCCGGTGCGCGGCAAGGATAGACGTCACCTCTCGCGATCCGGTGCCGATCGGATCCCCCGGGCCCGCAGACGGTGCGGGGCTCAGCGCAGGTACAGGGTGATCGCCATCCCGACGATCATCGCGACGCCCGCGGTGATCGCGGCGGGCAGCCCGAGCCGGCTGCCCTTGACGTGCGCGATCAGCCCGACGGCCATCCCGACCGGTCCCGCGATCGCCTCGAACCGCAGCAGCACCGACGCGACCGCCAGGGCGAAGGCGGTCAGCGCCAACGGCGTGGCGAACCGCGGGGACGCCGCGACCGGCGCGAAGGGGTCCTGGTCGGCGGAGGGGTCGGTCATCGTCGCTCGTGATCGCTCGGGTGGTGCGCAGGCGGGGGGTCGCCGGCAGCGGCGGGAGCGGCGCCACCGGCCCAGCACGCGCTGAGGCTACCGTCGTCCCGGACGACAGCGCGTGGGTGGAGACGACGTGGCCGATCTGACGATGACGCGTGCCGAGGTGGACGCGTTCCTGACCGAGGAGCGGGTGCTGCGCCTCGCCACCGTGGACGACGACGGGTGGCCGGCGGTCGCGCCGGTGTGGTTCGTGTGGCACGACGGCGCGTTCTGGGTGTGGAACCTCGAGCGGGCCAAGCGCACCCCGCGCCTGCGGGCCGGGACCCGGTGTGCCTTCACGGTCGACGGCGGCGAGGAGTACCTCGAACTGCGGGGCGCCTCCGGACGGCTGACGTACAGCTTCGTCGCCGACGACGCGGTGCCGACCGACGTCCGGGTCGGCTTCGCGCGCAAGTACCTGGGCACCGACGAGCCGCTGGCCCCGGCGCACCACCACGCCTGGATCCGCTTCGACCCGGCCACCCTCGCCACCTGGGACTTCCGCAAGCTCGAGGCCCGCACCGACGGCTGATCCGCCGCTTCCGCGGCCTCAGGCGGTCAGCACCCGCAGTGCCGAGCGGGCCGCGTGGTAGCCGCACATCCCGTGCACCCCCGGCGCCGGCGCCGTGGACGCCGAGCACAGGTACACGCCCGGTACGGCGGTCCGGTACGGGTCGGGCGACAGCTTGGGGCGGGCGACCAGCTGCCGGACCGTGCTGGCACCGCCGCTGATGTCGCCCCCGTGGAGGTTGGGGTTGGCTGCCTCGAGGTCGGCCGGGGTGTGCACGTTCCGGGCGACGATCCGGGCGCCGAACCCGGGCGCGAAGCGTTCGATCTGCGCCTCGATCGCGGGCGTCACGTCGTCGAGGCAGCCGTGCGGGACGTGCGCGTACGCCCAGAGCGGCACGATCCCGTCCACCTCGCGACCCGGGTCGGCGACGTTGGGCTGGGCCACCAGCACGAAGGGCCGCTCGGGCAGCCGGCCGGCCACGACATCGGCCTCGGCCTCGGCCAGCTCCTCGAAGGTGCCGCCGAGGTGCAGGGTCCCGGCCCGGTGCGCGAGCTCGTCGGCCCATGGGACCCCGCCGCGGACGGCGAGGTCGACCTTGTAGGCCGACGGTCCGTAGGTCCAGCGCTCGGTGCGCCGCCGGGCCCGCTCGGGCATCCGCTGCCCGAGGATCCGAGCGAGCTGCGTCGGTGAGGTGTCGAACAGCGCGACGCGGGCGCGCGGGAGCTCGGCGAAGTCGCGGACATGGACGCCGGTGACCACCTCGCCGCCGAGGTCCTCCAGGTAGGCGACCATCGCCTGCCAGATGCGCTGCGAGCCGCCCTCGGCGAAGGGCCACCCGTAGGCGTGCCCCGTCGCGCCGAGCATCAGGGCGATCGCGGTGGTCAGCGGCTGCTCCAGCCGCCCGATCGTGTGCGCGGCGATGCCACCGAACAGCGCGGCGCCGCGGGGGGTGGGGAAACCGGCGGCGACGACGTTCGCGGGCAGCAGCGCGGGGACGCCGTTGCGCGCCAGCACCAGCGGGTGGCGGGGGAGCCGCAGGTGGGGGCCGAGCAGGCTCTCGGTCAGCGCGTCGATGTGCCGGGCCGGGTGCCCGAACACCCGCTCCCACAGCGCCGCGTCCGGTCCGAGGTCGGCGAGGGTGGCACTGAGGTCGCGGTGCATCACCGCGGCGGGCGCGTCGTCCAGCGGGTGGACCAGTGGCACCTCCGGGTGGACCCACCGCAGCCCGTACCGCTCCAGCGGTAGTCGGCGCAGGAACGGTGAGGAGACCCCCATCGGGTGGACCGCCGAGCAGTGGTCGTGGAGCAGCCCGGGCACGGCCGGGTCCTCGTAGGTGCGGGTCCCGCCGCCCGGTTCGTCGGCGGCCTCCAGCACGGTGACCCGGAACCCCTCGCGCGCCAGCGCCAGCGCCGCGGCGAGTCCGTTCGGACCGGCACCGACGACGACCGCGTCGGTGTCGACACGTCGGGTCGGTCGCACGGGCGGGCTCCTGGTCGTCCGGACCTCAACCGTAGCGGTGCCAGCCAGGGTGCCGCCCACGGCGTGTGGCCGGGCGGCCCGATCCAGGCCGCCGCGCTACACAGGCTGGCGATCACCCGTCGCCACGGTCCGCTCCCACGGCGACGTCCTCGGCCTCCCCTTCGATCGGGGCCGCATCCGCGAGGCCGAACCGGCGGAACAGCAGCGGCGCGAACCCGCTCACCCACACCCCCACCAGGCCGTACCGCACGTAGCGCAGCACCAGCGCGAGCGGGTCCTCGCCGCCGGGGAACACCGCGCCGAGCCCCTGCCACAGGACCACCACGCCGACGAGTCCGACCAGCACCCGCAGCAGGCGACGACCGATGGGGCCCCGGTGGTCGAACCCGCCCTTCGCCTGGATCAGCGCGATCCCGGAGGCGAACCCGGCCAGCCCCGCCGTCGGGGTGATGATGCCCGACACCCCGGTCGCGGCTGCCGGGTCGGCCATGCCGGGCCACGGGAAGCTGACGTTGGTCAACCGGCCCGACAGCAGGTTCGCGGGCGCGATGAACATCAGCGACGCCGTCACCGCGCCGAGGATCTGCTGCCAGAGGGGCAACCGTGCCGCCCATCGCTTGGTCCGCGGGGCCAGCCACAGGTACAGGACCACCAGCACGGCGCCGACCAGCCACCCGGTCAGCATGTCCTCGAGGAAGTGCACCCCGAGGTGGATGCGCGACCAGCCGATCAGGGCGATCAGGGCGATCAGCGCGACCCGCGCCGGCCAGTTGCGCAGGGAGGCGGCGAGCACCCCCCAGATCGCGGCCGCGTTCTGCGCGTGGCCCGAGGGCAGCCCGAAGGAGGTCTCGTGTGCGAGGTCGAGCGACGGGTCGAGGAAGGAGGGGCGCGGGGTGGTGAAGACGAGCTTGAGCAGCCCGTTCAGTCCGGCGGAGATCATCATCATCACGCCCAGCCGGATCCCCAGGCGCCGGCTGACCGCCCAGTACAGCAGCGGGAAGATCAGGAGGTAGAAGTCCTCCTCCCCGAGGAAGGTGATCACGGACCACACGGGGGTCAGCCAGGCGGCCTGGTCCTGCAACCGCGCGGCCCGATCGAGCTGCGGGTCGTAGCGCGATGGGTCCGGCCCACGGGCGTAGCCGCGTTCGGCCTCCCGCTCCGCGAGGACCTCGACCATCCGGTCCGGGTGGTCGGTGAGGATCGCGTGGGCGCCGTGGTCGAGCATGCGGTGCATGTCCTCGACCTCGTTGATCGTCCACACCTGGGTCTCGATGCCGAGCCGCTCGGCCGCGCGCACGAAGCCCGGCGAGACGACGCGCAGGTCGTCGATCTGGATCCCGTACAGGTTGGCGTCCCAGAACTCGGGCACCTGGAACAGCTCACCCGGCGGGGTCCACCACGGGTGCAGCCCGAGCCGGTGGAGCACGTAGAAGGTCTGCGCCTCGGCTTCCGGCATGTTGGTGGGGACACGGGGGAGCTGCTCCCGGACGGGCAGCAGGTAGTCGCGGTTGAAGGAGGCGACGGTGACGCGGTCCACGCGGTCGTACTCGACGATCAGGTCGATCGTCGGCTGGATGATCGCCTCACCGCCGTCGGTCTTGAGCTCGATGATCAGGTGGGTGTCGGGGAACGCCTCGAACACCTCGCTGAGCGCCGCGTGCCGGACCCCCTGGCCCCGGAAGGGCGTGTTGCCGTCCTCGTCCTGCCAGGTGTAGCCCGCGTCCAGGGACTGCAACTCCTCGAGGGTGAACTCGCTGACCGGGCCCGACCCGTCGGTGGTGCGGTCGACGGTGCCGTCGTGGATCGTGACGATCCGGCCGTCGGCGGTGACCTGCAGGTCCATCTCCAGGACGTGGGCGCCGAGCTCCAGCGCGGCTTCGAAGGCCTCCATCGTGTTCGGCGGCGCGTGCCCCTGGGCACCGGCGTGGGCGATGATCGTCACGTCCTGCGCGGCGTAGGCCGGGACGGGCTCGCGCGGCTCGGTCTGCAGCCAGGCGGCCGCGATGATCCCGACCAGCACGATGGCCAGCACCGGCAGCCACACCCGGGCCCGCCGGGGCCGCGTCGCCCCCACCCTTGCCTCACCCATGCGCGGGCACGCTAGCGCGTGGCGAGCCGGTGGGCGACGGTCACGATGCGTCGCCGTCGACCAGGGGGCGGCGGTCGATCCGGTACACGGCCGAGAGTTCCGTCCGGTTGCGCACGCCGAGGCGGCGGTACACCTCCGCGAGGTGGTTGTTGACGGTCCGCAGCGACCGCCCCAGCTCCTCGGCGATCTCCGGACCGCTCGCACCGAGGATCGCGGCGCGCGCCACCTCCTGACGCCGGGGGCTGAGCACCACCCGCTCGATCCCGTCGAGCGTCGGGCTGCGCACGTCCGCGCACGCGGCAGCCAGCCCACCCGCGAGTGCCCGCGCCTGGGGCGTGCCGCCGATCGTGGCGGCCTGGGTCGCGGCCTCGGCAGCGCCGAGGTAGCGGCCTGTCCGTGCCAGGTCCCTGGCCACGGCGAGCAGCG
>SKNO01000095.1 GCA_007120465.1 Nitriliruptoraceae bacterium | reverse complement strand
TAGACGATCTCCTGGATCAGGTCGTTGCTGAACGCCAACCGCGGTCCGTCCTCGACGAGCAGCCGCGCCTCGACGGCCCGCTCGGCACGCCGCACCACCTCCTCGATCGGCAGGTCCAGCAGGTCCGCCGCGACGGGTAGCTCGAAGGTCGAGCCCAGGGTGGCCGTCCCGCGCAGCAGCTCCGCCACCTCGCTGCCGGCGCGCTCGACCCGCTGGAGCACCGCGGTCCGCAGCGAGGCGGGCACCGGCGGCTCCGCCACGTCGTCGGCGGCCTCCGCCAGGGCCTGGAGCGTCTCCACCACCGACAGCGTGTGACCCCGGGTCATCGACAGGATCCGGGACGCGGAACGGCTGGCGCCGGCCTGGGCGGCGAGCGCGGTCACGGCCGCGTCCGGCAGCGGCCCGAGCTCGAGCCGCTCGGCGACGTCGGCGAGCTCCCGCAGGGTGTCCTGTCCCTCCTCGACCCGGACGGTCGCGACCAGCAGGAGCGGGCTGTCCGCCGTGTGCCGGACGAGGTAGTGCAGCAGCTCCACGGTCGCCGCCCCGGCGTGGTGCAGGTCGTCGAGGAACACCAGCAGCGGCTGATGGGCTGCCAGCTGCCGCAGCAACGTCGAGGTGGCCTGGAAGGTGCGCCGCCGCTCCACCTCCGGCGAGGACCGCTCGCGGTGGTATGGCCCGACGAGCGTGGCGAGGTCGGGGACCAGGTCGACCAGCGCACCACCCCACGGCTGGAGGGCCGCCCGCAGCCGGTCGGGCGGGGTCCGGCCGACGAGGGAGGTGAGCACGTCCACGATCGGTCCCAGGAACAGGGACCGCTCGGCCTCGTAGCAGCGTGCCCGCAGGGCGAACCCGCCGGTCCCCTCCGCCGTGGCCACCAGGCGCTCGGCCAGACGGGTCTTGCCGATCCCCGCCTCCCCGACGATCAGCAGCAGCCGTGGGCGGCCGGTGGTGGCCGACTCCCAGGCATGCTCGAGCCGTGCCAGTTCGGCGTCCCGGCCGACGAACCCGCGCCCGTCGCCAGCGGTCCGCGCCGATGGGTGGATCCCACCGGCCGAAGCGTCCCTGGCGGCCGGCGGGGGCGCGTCGCCCACCTCGTCGCGCAACAGGGCCGTGTGCATCGCCTGGGTCCGTGGCGAGGGGTCGGCGCCCAGCTCCTCAGCCAGCGTGGCACGGAGGCGCTCGTAGGCACGGAGCCCCTCGGCGACCTCCCCACGTTGCTGGTGGGCACGCATCAACGCCCGGCACGCCTCCTCGTCCAGTGGGTCCGCCTCGAGGGTGGCGTCGGCGAGCCGCACCGCCGCGTCGGGATCGCCCAGGGCGAGCGTCGCCTCCCAGCCGACGCGGCGCAGGTCGCGGCGCAACGTGGTCACCGCCACCCGGGCTGGCTCGGCCCACTCGGCGTCCGGCTCGTCGCCCAGCACGGTGCCCGTCCCGACCAGCTCCAGCGCGCGGCGCGCTGCGGTCCACGCCAGCGCCGGCTCGGCGGCGGCCAGCCTCGCCCGGGCCTCCCCGGCGAGCCGCTCGGCCTCGACGAGGTCGATGGCGATGTCCGATCCGGTCCGCAGCCGGTAGGTGCCCGCGCCCCCCTCGATCGCGTCGGTGCCGAGGAGCGACCGCAGCCGGCTGACCAGGCTCGCGACGTTGCGCTCGGCGTTGGCTGGAGGCGCGTCCCCCCACAGCACGTCCCGCAACTGATCGGCAGTGACGGGCTGGTCGGGGTGGAGGAGCAGCACCTTCAGCAGGGTCCGGCCCTTGCGGCTGCCGACGTCGCGGTCCGCGACCCGCTGCCCGTCGCGCCACGCGGCGAAGGACCCGATCACCTGGAACCGGAACGTGGCGTCAGACGTCCCGGCCATCGACGCGGCCGTGCTCCCGCCGCTCACGTCGTCCCGCCCACCTCGCTGCCGCTGCGGCCGCGCTCCGACGCCCCTGATCGAGGCCTGGCAGCACGGCTCGGGTCCCCGACAGCATGACAGAAGCCCGGTCCCGTCGCGCGGCATGGCCGGCGGCTACGCCCCGGCACCCTCGAGGTGGAGGTCGAGGGCCACGTCCAGCCGGGGGGCCGAGTGCGTCAGCCACCCGAGCGAGAGGACATCCACCCCGGCCATGGCGATGTCACGGGCGGTCGCGGGGGTGATGCCACCCGACGCCTCCGTCAGCGCCCGGCCAGCGACCATCCCGACCGCCTCGCGCAGCGCCGCCGGGTCGAGGTTGTCGAGCAGCAGGACGTCGGCGCCGGCCTCCACGGCCTCGGGGATCTGGTCGAGGCGGTCCACCTCGACGGTGACGCTGACGGTGTGTCCGACCTGGGCCCGGACCGCGGCCACCGCCGCCGTGATCGAGCCGGCCGCGACGAGGTGGTTGTCCTTGAGCATCACCGCGTCGTGCAGTCCGAACCGGTGGTTGCGACCGCCCCCGCACCGCACCGCGTACTTCTCGAGGGCCCGCAACCCCGGGGTGGTCTTGCGGGTGTCCGCCACCACGACGTCCAGGTCGGTGACCGCGGTGACCACCTCGCGGGTGGCGGTCGCGATCCCGCTCAGGTGGCCGAGCAGGTTCAGGCAGGTGCGCTCGCCGGTGAGGATCGCCCGGGCCGGGCCGCGCAGCGTCGCGAGGGTCGTGCCGCCCGCGACCGCGTCCCCGTCGGCGACGTGCCGGTCGACGGCCAGGTCGGCGTCCACGTCGGCGGTCAGCCGCTGGAACACCGTCAGCGCCGCGTCCAGCCCGGCGATCGTGCCGGCGTCGCGTGCCACGATGGCACCGATCGCCGTCAGCGTGGCCGGTACCGCCGCGTCGGTGGTCAGGTCGCCGGCCGCGGCGAGATCCTCCTCGAGCGCGACGTCCACGATCCGGGCGACCGTCGCGGCCGGTGGGGGTGCGGGCCGGTCGCCCGCCGCGGGGCTCACGCTCCCACCTCGGCCACGGCACGGACCGCGTCCGAGAGCCGGCGCGTCGCGGCCGGCTCCGGGTGCAGCCACGTCGAGGTGGCACCGTGTGGGACCGGTTCG
>SKNO01000001.1 GCA_007120465.1 Nitriliruptoraceae bacterium | reverse complement strand
CGGGCGACGTCGAGGTCCTCGCGTCCGGCCTGCTCCCCACCGTAGGCGACCCGTTCGACCCGACCGCCCACCGCGGCCACCGGGGCGTGCAGCCGGGGATGCGCCACCGCGAGCTCGGCGTCCAGCTCGCGGATCGTGCGGCCCGGTGACGGGTCGACGACCCCGCGTTCCTCGAGCGCGGCGACGACGCCGAGGTAGCGGTGCCGCAACGCCGTCCCGAGGTCGCCACGTGCCTCGGCCTCGTCCGCCGACGCGTACCACCGGGCGGCGGGGACCCCGCCGGGATCGGCGGTCTCGGGCGCCGTGGTGGCCTCCACCCCGACCCCGCGGGTCCACCGCCACACCGCGGCCACCATCACCGCGACGCTGACGGCGACGATCACCCACGCGGTGATCGTGCTGGCCCCGACGGTGGTCAGCGCCCGGCCGATCAGCTCGCCGACGAACTCCAGCACCCGTTCGATCCCGCGCGCCACCGGGGAGGGCGCGTGCTCGCGGAAGGGTGACCCGTCGAGGATCTCGCGCGCGACCTCGCGCACGTGGGACGGATCGTGCTCGAACCGAGCGAGCACCAGGACGGGCCGGTTCACCACACGGGCTCACCCCGCAGCCCCCGCGTCCGCACGGTCAGGTCGAAGCCCTCGACACGGACGCGCACCTCGCGGTGGATCACGAACCCGGTCGCCGCCAGCAGCGGGGTGGCCACCGCCGCGAGCAGCACGCTGCCGAGGGTCTCGAGGACCCACGCGGCGCCGCCGAGCAGGTCCATCAGCAGCCCTCCCAGCACGAGCAGGGCTCCGGCGACCGCCAGCAGCAGGAGCAGCACCAGCAGCGTGACCCCGAGGACCCACCACAGCCGCCACCGCAGGAGCGTCAGGGTGCGGGTCACGGTGCGCCACGGCCCGGTGCCCTCCTCGATCGCGACCGGGATCACGAGGATGCTGACGACGAGACCGACCAGTGCGACCAGCAGCAGCACCGGCAGCATCACGAGGAACCCGACGATCGGGATGACGATGCCCATGATCGTCGCGGCGATCGTGACGACGAAGAGGACAGCGATCACCAGCCCGACGCCGATCAGGGTCGCCCCGAAGGTCGCGCCCGAGCGGCGCAGGCCGACCCCGAGGGCAGCCCACGCACCGATCGGCGTGCTCCGGTCGCGTGCGCTGAGGGCCGCCACGATCGCGCCGCTCACGACCACGCCCACGTACAGGCCAACCACCATGCTGAGCAGCCACCAGCCGGCGCCGTCGAGGGTGGTCATCAGCAGTTCGTCGGGATCGAGGTTGGCCGTCGGCAGCGGAGCGGTCCTCGCCAGCAGCGCGTCACGGAGCAGGAGGTCGGGCCACACCACCGCCAGGACGAGGACGGCGATCGGCGCGGCCGCCCGACGCAGGATCCGCACGATGCTGTCGAGGGTGTCGCCCACGGTCAGAGGCCGCAGCGGCACGACGGCACCCGGCGTGCCGGCGAGGTGGGCCGCGGTGGCTGCGCGGTGCGGTGGTGGGACACCCGCAGTGGCTGCGCGGTCCGGTGGGGGGATACCCGCGCCGAGCGGCGGCCCCGACGGGGGCGGCAGCACGCCGGCGTCGCCCCCTGAAGCCGCCAACGGTGCCTCCTCCGTGGTCCGAACCGACACGGGAGTATCATCCGGTCCCAACCAGCGGTCAACGCGGCGTGCGCGCCCGGAAGGAGCGCCAGGGGTGCCGGACACGGTGAGGGAGCGGAAGCGCGGGATGCGTGCAGCGGCGACGACGCACGATCCGTCGGCACGCCGCCGGTCGTGGCTCGTGCGCGGTGTGGTCGCGTTCGGGCTGGAACGCGGGGCGCGGCTGGTCGCCGTCGCCGTCGTCCCCCTGCTGCTCGCGGTCCAGGACGAGCCGGACCGGGTGCTGTTCGCCGTGCTGGCGACCTACGTGCTCCTCACCGCCCTGCTCCCCCGCAACCGGCTCCTGCAGGTCGCCGACCTGCTGGCCTCCGCGGCGCTGGTCCTGTGGACCGGCGTGGACGTCGCACCGTACCTGCCCTTCGTGCTGGTCGCCGTCGCGGGGCCCGCCGCTCGCGAGGGGATGTGGGCCGGTCTCGCCGCCGGTGGGGTCCTCGGCTCGATCCTCGCGGTGACCGTCGCGTTCGAGGGGGGGTGGGCGATCCTCGGCATCGCCGCCGCCACCGCCACGATCCTGCTGCCGCCCCTCGCCGGGGTGACCGCCGCAGCGGCCAGCGAGGCGCTGAACGACCGCGAGCTGCGTGAGCGGCGGATCCTGCAGGAGGCCAACCGGCTGCTGTCGTCGCTGCAGGCCATCGCCGACGAGGTGCCCGGCGGGTTGGACGTCTCGACGGTGGCGTCGAAGGTGATGACCGAGGTGCGCAGCCACACCGGCGTCCAGGCTGCGCTGCTCCTCTGCGACAACGGCAGCGGTCACCTCCAGGCGGGCCGCACCGGACGCGTCCTCGACGTGCACGGCCATGTGCCCGAGGAGGCCCTCGACGGGCTGCTCGCGCGCGACCGGTCCACCGTCTCCGCCCGGGATCTGCCGCCGCCGCTGACGGAGGCGTGCGCCCAGGTGCCCGTGTGGGTCGTGCTCCCCATGGGAACCGCGGAGCGCACCTCGGCGGTCCTGCTCGTCGGGTTCGACGACCCGTCCCTCGCGCACGAGCGCCACCCCGAGCTGGTCCCCCTCGCGGAGGACGCGAGCCTCGCCCTCGAGAACGCCCGCCTGTTCGACGGCACCCGCTCCCGGGCGGTCGACGCGGCCCGTCGGCAGCTCGCCGCGGACCTGCACGACGGCGTCGCCCAGTCGCTCGCGCACCTGCGCATGGAACTGGAGCTGCTGGCGCTGCGCGATGACGCCAGCCGCCCCGAGGCCGAACGGCTGGCCAAGGTCGCCGACGCTGCCCTGCTGGACCTGCGGCGCACGATCTCCGGGCTGCGGCTGGCCCGCGAGGACGCGCTGGCCGCGCGTCTCGAGCGCCACCTGCGCCAGGTCCGCACCCCACACGGGCCCCGGCTCGACCTGATCGTCCTCGACGACCCGCCGCTGGACGCCACCACCACCGAGGAGCTGTTCCGGGTCGCCCAGGAGGCGGTCAGCAACGCGGTGCGCCACGCGGATGCGAGCGAGATCACCGTCGTGCTCGACCACCGCGACGGCGACCTGCTCCTCCGGATCGAGGACGACGGGGTCGGCCTCGATCCGGTCCGACCCGGCCAGGGGTCCGGGGTCGGGCTCGCGTCGATGCGCGAACGTGCCTCCCGCCTCCAGGCCGACCTGCGCATCGACGCCGGTGAACGGGGCGGCACCCGGATCCTGCTGCGGGTCCCCACGGGACGGCGCGTCGTCGCCCGGACCACACCCGACCCGGGCTCCGGTCCACCAGCCGGTCCGCGGAGGTGACGATGTACACCGTGCTCGTGGCCGACGACCACACGCTCGTGCGCGAGAGCATCGGCAAGGCCGTCGGCGTCATCCCCGACGTCGAGGTGGTCGCGCAGGCGGCCGACGGCACGACCGCGCTCGCCGAAGCCCGTGCGCACCGTCCCGACCTGGTGCTGCTGGACGTGGCGATGCCAGGGATGGACGGCCTCAGCGTCGCCGAGGAGCTGCGCAAGGAGCGCCCCGACCTGCGCATCGTGATGCTGACGATGCACGACGACCAGCTCTCCGTGGAGCGCGCCCTGGCGATCCCGGTCGACGGGTACGTGTCGAAGTCGGCCGCGATCGCCGAGCTGATCCACGCGATCCAGCACGTCCGCAGCGGCGGGCGCTACCTGAGCGACGGCCTCCCCGAACGGCCCTCCGACGGCGGCGCGGCCGGCCTGACCGCCCGCGAGCGCCAGGTCCTCCAGCTCCTCAGCGAAGGGCTACGCCCCGGCGACATCGCCGCGAAGCTGTTCGTGTCGATCAAGACGGTCAAGAACCACCTCACGAGCATCTACAACAAGCTCGGCGTGGAGACCGGCGCTCAGGCGGTCGTCGAGGCCTACCAGCGGGGGCTCGTCAGCCGCCAGTGACCCGCACGGTGCGGCTCCGCTTCCTCGGCGTGTCGGTCGTCCGACGCCACTCGGTCCGCACCTCCGGGTGTCGTCTCGCCATCGACGGTCACCGCGGGCTGCGTCGGGCAGCGGGGGTTGATGAGCTGCGGCCATGGCCACACGCTTCCCACACCCTGCGGATCCCGACCGTGCGCCTACGGGTGTGGGAACACCGCCTCGATGCGTGGGCCGGAGGACGTCCAGAAGACCTTGTGGGGGAACCTGTCAGGCACTGCGAGACGCAGCACGATGCCGTCCGGGGTCCGTACCGCGGTTGACAACGCCTGCGCACGGCTGGGGTGCTCGAACACCAGCTCGCAGATCGTCAGGATGTCGTTGTAGAGGTCGGGGTCCGACGCCTGCAGTTCGTCGAGTTGTTGGTCGGCGATCTCGGAGTAGGCCGACCGCTCATCCGTCATCAAGCGCGCTCACGGCGACGGCGCACCGTCCTGGACGGCATCGCGCGCGCGAGCAGTTCCT
Organism: Nitriliruptoraceae bacterium; assembly: GCA_007120465.1. GTDB lineage: Bacteria > Actinomycetota > Nitriliruptoria > Nitriliruptorales > Nitriliruptoraceae > CSSed11-175R1. Next base: position 6,878 of record SKNO01000001.1, on the reverse strand, counting down.
GCAACTCGGGCGTCTCGTCGTACTCCGCCTGGGCCTCGGAGACGACGCGCGCCGGTTCGAGCAGGATGCTGCCGTCGGCGTTCTCGCGCAGGAGGAACCTCTGGTTGGGATGGCCGGGCAGCACGACCCGGCTCCGGGCGTCGGTCTGGACCAGCTGTTCGAGTGACATCCTGACGCCTCTCTCGGTCGGGCCTCCGGACACACGGTACGGGCAGGACCAACATTGGGCAAATGGGAACATGGCCCCATGGGCAGTCGGATGGTGATCCGTGCCGCGTTGACCCGCGCCTGCCGACACCCGCTGTCGCATCCAGCGCGGCTCACTCGAGCCCGACGCGGTCGTGCACGAGCGGAGGTGGGTCGACCGGGGCGTCGCCCAGCTCGACCAGCTCGGCCAGCGCTGCGCGTGCCATCGCGAGGTCGTCCTCGGTGCGGGCGTGGACGCGCGCCGCCGGTTGCCCGTCGTCGACGCGGTCACCGACCCGCACGAGCAGCTCCAGGCCGACCGCCGGATCGATCCGGTCCCCCTGTCGGCGACGGCCGGCGCCGAGCCGGCCGGCAAGCTCCCCGATCCGACGGCACGCGATCGCGGACACCACCCCGTCCCCCGGTGTCCAGTCGCCGATCACCGGTGCGGCGGGCAGCACCTGCCAGGGGTCGTCGGCGACCGTGGGATCGCCGCCCTGCGCGGCGACGAACGCGCGGAAGCGGTCCAACGCCGCGCCCGCGTCGAGCAGCTCTTCCACCTGCGTACGCGCCGCCGCAGCCTGCACCCCCGTGAGCTGCAGTGCACCGGCCGACAGCTCCAGGCACAGCTCACGGAAGCGGCCACCGCGCCGCCCCTGGAGGGTGTCGACAGCCACGGCGACCTCGAGCGCGTTGCCGATCCCGTCCGCCAGTGGCTGGGACATGTCGGTGACCAGCGCTGCCGTGCGCCGTCCGTGGCTCTCGCCGATCGACACGCACAGCTGCGCCAGGTCGACCGCCGATGCCGGGTCCGGGAGGAACGCGCCGTCACCGACCTTGACGTCCAGCAGGACGTGGGCGGCGCCGCCCGCCAGCTTCTTGCTCATCACGCTGGAAGCGATCAGCGCCGGTGAGGCGACCGTCCCCGTCACGTCACGCAGCGCGTACAGGCGCTTGTCCGCGGGGACCAGTTCCGCCGTCGCGGCCGCGATCGCGAGGCCGACCGTCTGGACCTGCGCCTCCAGCTGCTCCGGCGTGAGATCGACCCGGAAGCCGGGGATGCTATCGAGCTTGTCCAGCGTGCCGCCCGTGTGGCCGAGCCCGCGGCCCGACAGCTTCGCGAGCTGGCAGCCAGCCGCGGCGAGCAGGGGACCGACCACCAGCGAGGTGCCGTCCCCGACCCCGCCGGTGGAGTGCTTGTCCACGGTGGGGCCCGCGAGGGCGGACAGGTCGATCGTGTCCCCCGACGCGACCAGCGCCTCGGTCAGAGCGACGGCCTCGTCGGTGGTGAACCCCCGGATCACCCCGGCCATCAGCAGCGCCGCCATCTGCGCGTCGTCGACCTCGTCGGCGAGGTAGGCGGCGATCAGGTCGAGGATCTCCTCGCGGCGGAGCTCGCCGCCGTCACGCTTGCGGACGATCAGTTCGGTGACCGGTACGGCGCTGGCCATCGCGGCTCCTTCTCGACGCAGCGGAGCACGATAGCGCTCGTGCTCGTCCGTCCGGCGGCGTCCCGGCGTCAGCGGCGCTGCGCCCGCGGATGCGCCTGCACGTACACGTCCCGCAGCGCGCTGCGGCTGACCAGGGTGTAGATCTGCGTGGTGGTGACGCTGGCGTGGCCCAGCAGCTCCTGCACGGCGCGCACGTCGGCGCCGCCGTCCAGCAGATGCGTCGCGAAGGAGTGGCGCAGCGTGTGCGGCGACACCACCCCGTCGAGTCCGACCCGCGCGGCGTGGGCACGCAGCAGCTTCCAGACCCCCTGCCGGGTGAGCCGGCCGCCACGGGCGTTGACGAACAGCGACGGCGTGGTCGGTTCGAGCAGGGGGCGGCCCGCGACCAGCCATCGGTCGAGCGCCGACGCCGCGAGCTCGCCGTAGGGCACGACCCGCTCCTTGTCGCCCTTGCCGCGCACCCGGATCAACCGGTCGACGCGGTCGAGGTCGTCGACGTCGGCGTCGGTCAGTTCGCTGATGCGCAGCCCGGCGCCGTAGAGCAGCTCCAGCATCGCGCGATCGCGCACCGGCAGCGGCCCGTCACCGACGGGGGCCTGCAGCAGGCGTCCCACCTCCTCCACCGACAGCGCCTTGGGCAGTGACCGGCGCCCCGTCGGCGCGCCGAGCTGCGCGCTGACGTCCTCGGCGGTGAGGCCCTCCCGCGCCAGGAACCGGTGGAAGCCGCGGACCGCGACGACGATGCGCGACACCGACGAGGCCGCGTAGGGGCGGCCGGTCCCCGACGTGCGTCCGCGGAGCCACCCGACGAAGGCCTCGATGTCCTCGGCGGCCACCTCGCGGGGATCGGCGATCCCCACCTCCTCGAGGTACTGCGCGTACACGGCGAGGTCGCGGCGGTAGGCCGTGACGGTGTTGCGGGCCAGGCCGCGCTCGGCCCGGAGGTGGTCGAGGTAGCGGCGGACGAGGACCGGGTGCTGGTCGGTCGCCGGGGCCTGCTCGCGCACCGTCACATCCTCGTCATATGACGTGCGGTTCGGCGAGCAGGATCCCGATCACCGTCTTCGCGTCGGTCAGCTCGCCGCGGCGCACGCGCTCCGCGGCCACGGCGAAGGGCAGCGCGACCACCTCCATGTCGGCCTCCTCCGCCTCGGCGACGAACCCGTCCGGCGGGCCGACCGAGGTGAGACCCGTCGCGAGGTACACGTGGGTCCGCTCGGTGTTCCACCCCGCCGAGTTGTGGAAGGTGATCAGGTGCGTGAGCGTGTCGGCCGTGTGGTGTACCTCCTCCCGCAGCTCGCGCTGGGCGGTGCGCTCTGGCTCCTCATCAGGCACGTCGAGCTTGCCGGCGGGCACCTCGAGCAGGTAGGCGCGGACCGGCTGCCGGTACTGCTTGAGCAGCAGGACGTCCCCGGCGGCGGTGACGGGGACGATCGCGACGGCGTCGACGTGGTCGACGATCTCGCGCTCCATGGTCCCACCGCTCGGCGTCGCGACGGTCTCGATCCGCACGGTGGAGAAGCCCTCGTGGACCGTGCGGGACGCGCGGGTGTCGAACCAGGCCGGCTCGTCGCTCATCGGGTGATCTCGGCACCCGATGCCGGCAGCGGCACGATCCGTGCGGCGTCCTGGATCTCCGCGGCGGTCGGCTCGTCGAGCTCCACCGGCAGGCGCCCGAGGGCCTCGCGGTGGTGCTGCCGGGCGGCGGCGACGAACCCGCGGAACAGCGGGTGCGGGCGCGTCGGCCGCGACTTGAGCTCCGGGTGCGCCTGCGTGGCGACGAACCAGGGGTGGTCGGACAGCTCGATGAACTCCACGAGCCGGTCGTTGGGCGAGAGCCCCGAGAAGGTCAGTCCGGCCGCCGCCAGCGGTTCGCGGTAGCGGTTGTTCACCTCGAAGCGGTGGCGGTGGCGCTCGTAGATCACCGGTTCGTCGTCGTAGACGGCCCGGGTGCGCGTCCCCTCGAGGAGCTTCGCGGCGTAGCTGCCGAGCCGCATCGTCCCGCCCTTGTCGGTCAGGTCGCGCTGGTCGGGCATCAGGTCGATCACCGGGTCGGGCGTGTCCGGCTCGAACTCGGAGGAGTGGGCGTGTGGCAGCCCCGCCACGTTGCGTGCGAACTCGATCACCGCCGCCTGCAGGCCGAGGCACAGCCCGAGGAACGGAACCCCGTGGCGGCGGGCCCACCCGGCCGCGGCGATCTTGCCCTCGACACCGCGGAACCCGAACCCGCCCGGGACGAGCACGCCGTCGACCCCGCCGAGCCGGCGGTCGAGGAGGTCCTCGCTCGCGTCCGGGTCGTTGGGAACCGGGGAGAGGTCGTCCGAGGCGATCCAGCGCATCGTGACGTCCACGCCGGTGGCGATCCCGCCGTGCCGCAACGCCTCGACCACCGACAGGTACGCGTCAGGCAGATCGACGTACTTGCCGACGATCGCGACCGTCACCGGCTCACGCGCGGCGTGGACCCGGTCGACCAGCTGCTGCCAGCCGACCAGGTCCGGTTCGACGTCGGGCAGCCCGAGGTGCTCCACCGCGACGCGGTCGAGGCCCTCCTCGCGCAGCGCCAGCGGCACCTGGTACAGCGACGGGCTGTCGACCGCGGCGATCACCGCCTCCTGCTCGACGTCGCACTGCATCGCGACCTTGCGACGCAGCTCCACGTCGAGGTCGCGGTCGCTGCGCAGCACGAGGATGTCGGGCTGGATCCCGATCGAGCGCAGCTCACGCACCGAGTGCTGGGCGGGCTTGGTCTTCAGCTCACCGGACGCCGCGATGAAGGGCACCAGCGCGCAGTGGACGTACAGGATGTTCTCGCGTCCGACGTCGTGGCGGAGCTGCCGGATCGCCTCGAGGAACGGCAGACCCTCGATGTCCCCGACGGTGCCACCGACCTCGGTGATCACCACGTCGACGTCCTCGGCCACGGCGAGGATACGGGCCTTGATCTCGTCGGTGATGTGCGGGATCACCTGGACGGTCTTGCCGAGGTAGTCCCCTCGGCGTTCCTTGGTGATCACCGCCTGCCAGATCTGCCCGGACGACACGCTGGAGCCGCGGTGCAGGCTCTCGTCGATGAACCGCTCGTAGTGGCCGAGGTCGAGGTCGGTCTCCCCCCCGTCGTCGGTGACGAACACCTCGCCGTGTTCGAACGGGTTCATCGTCCCGGGGTCGACGTTGATGTAGGGATCGAGCTTCTGCATGGTGACGCGCAGACCCCGCGCCTTGAGCAACCGGCCGAGCGACGCGGCGGTGATCCCCTTGCCCAACGCCGACGACACCCCGCCCGTGACGAAGATGTGCTTGACAGCGCCGGAGCGTGTGGCCGGCCCCCCGCCCGGTCCCCGGCCGTCCTCACGCGGGTCGCGGGGGTTGCCCGTCACGCCTGGGCTCAAGATCGCACCTCCTCGAGGTCCTGGTGGACCGCAGGTGCGGCCCGAACGACCGTAGCCGCCGACGGGCCCCGGCACCAACGACCCTCCCCGTCGGAGGGCACCCCGCACCTCGCCGGCGTGGATCCCGACCGGCCGCACCGCCCCGGTGCGTTCATCCGTCGCCCGGCCGACGCGCCCCCGCCCGCTGGACCTCCACGTGGACGTGCGGCCACCGTTCGGGGGCGGTCTCGGCATCGATCTGGCTGAAGAACGGGAAGCGTCGCGCCGTGCCGGCGATCACGGTCCGGGCCCCCTCCACCCGGTCCCCGACCGTCACGGTCACCTCGTCCACGTGGATCACGACGACCCGCAGGTCGTCCGCGGCGTCGGGTCGGATCTCGACGCGGTGGTCGAGGTGGCGTCCGCTGAGGTAGAAGCTGCGGACGTCGGTGACCACGCCGGAGACCGGCGCGATGACCGGGTCGTCGTCACGCATCACCACGTCGATCGCCGAGGTCGCCGGGGCGATGCGACCGCGTGAGTGCAGGATCAGGTAGGCCACCCCGCCGAGGTCGTCCTCGGGTGCCTCGACCCGCGTCGGGTTGCGGTTCTCGACGAGGCGCCCCACCGGGGTGAGCGCGAGGCCGTCGCGGCTGGCGGCCTCGTGGAACCCGACGACCAGTGCCCCGGCGGTGGGCGCGTGGAGGACCAGGTCCCCGTGCCGCGCCATCGGACGTGGCACCCCCGGCGACGTGTCGCGCAGGGCCTCGACATCGAACCGCGACGGGGACGGCCCCGGCGCCGGGATCGGCAACGGTGGGATCGTCACCTCCCGCTCCGGCAGGAGCAGCGAGGCGATCGCGGCCGTGTCGCCCGACCCGTCGGTCGGCTCCGTGCGGTCCGCGTTGACGCCGGTGACGGTGGCCACCGGTCCGCCGTTCTCGGAGGCGGTCGCGGTCCATGCCGCCAGCAGCACCAGCGCCACGCCCAGCGGCACCGCCCAGCGCAGCACCATCACCTCGGCGTGCACCCGGCGGCGCACCGCGGCGGCGCGGGCGGGGTGCCGCGTCTGCTCGGTCGGGTTCGGTCCGGTCATCCGGCCCGTCGCTCCCGTGCCCGGTCGAGCAGCTCCCGGGCGTGCTCGCGGCCGGCCTCCGCCGTCGCATCCCCGCCCAGCATCCGCGAGAGCTCCTCGACGCGGCCGTCCTCGGCGACCTGCCGCGCGGTGGTGACCGTCCGTCCCCCGGCCACGCCCTTCTCGACGACGTGGTGGACGTCCGCGAAGGCCGCCAGCTGGGCGAGGTGGGTGACGCACAGCACCTGTCGCCGTCGGTCCCCGTCGCCGGCCGCCAACCGGGCGAGCTTCTCCCCGACCGCCATCGCGGTGGCGCCGCCGATGCCGGCGTCGACCTCGTCGAACACCAGCACCCGGGCATCGTCGACGTCGGCGAGGGCCACCTCGATCGCCAGGGAGACCCGGGAGCGTTCCCCGCCCGAGGCGGCGTCCGCGAGAGGCCGCGCCGGCTCCCCCGGGTTCGGAGCCAGCAGGAAGGTCACCTCGTCGGCCCCGTGCGCCGCGAGCGCACCGTCCGCGAGGGGCTCCACCGCGACCGAGAAGGCGGCGTGGGGCATCCCGAGGTCACGGAGGTGGGCGTCGACGTCCTCGGCGAGCCGCTCGGCGGCGGTGCGCCGCCCACGGCGCACGTCCTCGGCGAGCGCGCGGGCCTCGGCCTGCGCGTCGTCGCAGCGCCCCTCAAGGTCGGCGGCGTCGGCGTCCGCCCCTTCGAGGGCCGCGATGCGCTGGCGGCCCTCGCCGGCGTAGGCGAGCACGTCGGCGATCTGCGCGCCGTACTTGCGTGTGAGCTGCGCG
>SKNO01000207.1 GCA_007120465.1 Nitriliruptoraceae bacterium | reverse complement strand
GCGGCCGGGGATCACCGGGGTGTGGCAGGTCTCCGGGCGGTCCGAGGTCGGGTTCGACGAGGCCGTCCGCATGGACCTGTTCTACATCGAGAACTGGGCCCTCGGGTACGACCTGTACCTGCTGTGGCGCACCGTCGGGGCGGTGCTCAGTCGCCGCGGGGCGTGGTGAGGTCACACTCCCGCCAGGTGGCGTCGGCCTCCGTGGGCTCGTCGGGTCCCTGCGCGAAGGCAGCAGCATCGAGGTTGTGGTCCTCGAGCCAGTCCTGCGTGTCGGGCCACGCGACGGCAACGGCGGTGCAGCCGTCGAGTTCGTGGTGGGCGGTCAGGGCGACCTCCGCGGCCTGCACGACGTGGTCGCGGATGCCCCAGGCGCGGCGGCGGTCCAGCACCGGACGTAAGTCGTCGACGATGCCGAGGGCGAGGTCCGGTCGGCCGTTCAGCAGGACCTGGGCAGCGGCACGCACCTGATCGCTGTGGGCGGAGCGCTCAGGGTCGATCGCCGCGGCGAACTCCTCGTCGGAGAGGTCGCCGAGCAGGTGGCCGGTGATCGCCTGTATGTCGGGGAGGCGGGGAGCCCCCGGGTTCCAGGTGGCGAGAGCGTTGAGGCGCTCGTCGACTGCAGGTCGGTCGTCGTGCTCAGCGGCGGCCACGGCGCCGGCCATACGTGCGTCCAGGCCCCAGGGCATGATCCCGCGCAGCGGCAGGAGGATGCCGGTGGCGCCGGCGGCGCTGAGGACGAGCGCGACGCCCACGACGGCGCTGGTGAGCACGGTGCCGGCGGTGGGCCGGGGGATGGGTTCGGGGTCGGGTGTGTCGTCGTGCTGGGCGTCGGGTGTGGCGGCGTGCTGGGGGTCGGGGGTGTCGTCGTGCTGGGCGTCGGGGGCGCTGTCGTGCTGGGCATCGGGCGCGTCGGCGGAGCTGGCAGGGCCGAGACCGCGCGCCGCCACCAGTGCTGCCCCGCCGATCGCCAACAGCGCGAGGAGCACCGGGTAGTCCCAGTCGAAGTCCAGCGCGGCGTGGGACGCGAGCAGGGTGACCGTGCCCGCCGCAGCGACCTCGAGGTGGTGGGTGCCGGGTCGTCGGATCACAGCCAGGACCAGCCACGCCAGGCCGACGGTGACGACGAGTGCGGCACCTCCGCCGACCAGACCGAGTTCACCGAGGGCCTCCAACTGCTCGCCGTGCGCCGACGAGGTGAGGTTCGTGTCCTCCGGGTAGACCGGCCGCGACGACCACTGGTACGAGCCGGGCCCCGTTCCCGTCAGCGGCGAGGCAGCGAACATGCGAACCGCCGCCTCCCAGTGCCCGAAACGGGCCCGCAGGTTGCCCGCCGCGTCCTGGGACCGGGAGGTGATCGGCTGCGACGGGACGCCGGATGGGCGTGCTGCCTCGTCTCCCATGGTGGCTCCGGCGTCCGCCCACAGGGGGAGGAGGCCCAGGATCGCGACGACGGTCAGCGCGATCGCGATGGCGCCGACGATCCCGGTGCGCCGAAGCGACCCTTCGACGGGACGACGGGCGGCGATGACGAGGACGATGAGGACCGCGGCGCCGGCGGTCAGGACGGCGCCGCGTGAACCGGACAGCCACGCGGCTGACAGGCCCGCGGCGGTCGCAACGACGCCGATCAGGCGCGGCCAGCCCGTGCGTGTGAGCGCGAGCCCCAGCCCTGCGACCCCGAGCACGGCCATGAGCGTCCCGGACTGGTTGTGCCACGACAGCGACATCCAGGCCGGCTCGCCGCGGGAGGTGCCGCCGCCCCACCAGATCAGCATGCCGTTGAACCACGCGAGGGCCAGCGCGCCTCCCCCGACCGCGACGATCGCGGTGGCGCCCCACCGGCGCCGCAACAGGTGCAGGGTGGCGAACGCGACCGGGACCGCGATCGCCCACGCGGCGACCGGGCGGACCCAGCCGGCGCGGACGTCGGCGAAGGCCAGAGAGATCAGCGGGCCGGCGACCCACGCCAACGCGAGCAGTTGCAGCCACCTCGGCGTCGCCTTGACGGTCGGGAACGTCGCGACGATCGCGATCGCGGCGAGGGCGAGGACGACGAGCATCGAACGCAGTGGGCGGCCGCCGTCCTGGGCGACGAGGTGACCCGTCGCCGCGGCGATCGCCGCGAGGCAGAGCAGGTCGCGCCAGAGCCCGCGCCAGAGCTCCTCGCCGAGCCGGCGCCAGCCGGGCCATCTGCGGCGCAGCTGCTCGAGCGGCGTCGGGGTCGGTGCCTCGGCGGTCTCGGCCATCGGCTCGGTCATCGGCTCGGTCATGGCGGGCCTTCGGAGGTGTTGTATGGGGAGTCGGGGCGGGGTGGGAGCAGTCGCGCGGTGGGCGGTCGGGCTGGTGGAGCGTGGGGCGCTGTTGCGTTGCGGGCGATCGCGGTTGGTGGCGGGTGGGATCTCTCGGCTGCGACGGTGACGATCGGTCCGGTGACGCTCTCGTGCGTCGGTCCGATCGGCGCCGCTCCGAGCATCGCCGCTGCTTCCTAGCAGTCATCGGCAGGACGACCGAGTAGGTGGAGAGGGGAGGTGTCCGTCAGCGGCGTCAGCCGTCCTCGGACGTTCGACGACGTGCCGCCTCCATGCGCTCGGCGAGCAGCGGTTCGCCGCCACCGCCCGATCTTCCACAGGAGGCGAACATATGTTCGACTTCACGCCTCATCGGCGGTAGGGTGCCCCGCGATGACCACCACGATGCCTACACCGCACCACACCGACCTGTTGAGGTCGGGGTACCGCCACGTCGCCGCGCGCCCACTGGCGTTGCGGTCACGCGGGCACGTCGCGGTGGCGTGTGAGCGGTCGGCGGGGTACGCGTCGAGTTCGCCAGGCTCGCGTGGTGCGGGTGGTGGGTCGGCGTCGGGCCCTGAGGGTTCGCCCGCAGCGGATGCGTTGACGGGGCTGCGGGGGTCGTTGGCGGATGTGGGTGACCGGTTGCGGGTGCTGGTCGATCAGGTCCCTGGCGACGATGAGGTCACCGGGGTGAGGGTGGGGCTGCTCGATGACTGTTTCGGTGAGCTCAAGCGTCTCGAGGGAGCCGCCGCCGCGCTCAAGGC
>SKNO01000209.1 GCA_007120465.1 Nitriliruptoraceae bacterium | reverse complement strand
GCTGCCGGCAGCCTCGGCCTCGGCCGACGTCCCGGTCCGGGTCAGCTACGACCCCGTGGCGCGGCGGCTGGCCGCGTGGGTGCCGTCCCCGCCGGCGACCCCGCTGGGGCGGCTCCTCGCCAGCGCGTGGGCGGGCCCGATGACCGTGATCGGGTTCGCCGTGTCCCTGGTCGCGGGGCGCCGTCCCGTGTGGGATCCGGAGCTCGGCTGTTTCGTCGCGGCCGGCATGCGCGGTCCGTCGAGCCGGTTGCTGCGACTGGTCGGGGCCGACGCGAACACGATCGGACAGGTCGTGCTCGTCACCCCGGCCGAGCCGTCCCGGGTGCTGCTCGCCCACGAGGCGGTGCACGCCCGCCAGGCCGAACGCTTGGGCCCGCTGCTGCTGCCGGTGTACCTGTGGCTCGGCGCGCGCTACGGCTACCGCGACAACCCGCTCGAGCGTGCGGCGCGGCTCGGTGCCCGCCGCTACCGGGAGGCCACCGCGCGCGCCTGACCTACGCGCTCGAGGCCGAGTGCCGCGGCGCGTCCTCGATCACCGTCGGCTCGTCCGGGTCGCTGCTGCCCTCGTCGGGCTCCTCGTGGACGCGGATACGCAGCCCGGGCGCGTGGTGCTCGGTGTCGTGGGACCCCGGTTGCCAACCGTGCTCCTCACCGTGTTCGTGCGGCTGCTCCCGGGCCGGGGGCGGCGGAGGTTCGTCGACGTGGGGTGGACCGTGCGGGTGGGCAGGGGGCGGCACGTGCGCCTCGAAGGGAGGCGGCCCATCCTCCTCCTCACCGACGGCGACCGCGTCGTCCCCAGCGGCTGCCTCGTGGGGTGGAACCTCGTCGGCGGCCGGCTCCTCGGCAGCAGCCTGGTCGGCGACCGGCTCCTCCGTGGCGGGCTCCTCGACGATCGGGGCGGGCAGATCCAGGGCATCGATCGACGCGAGCTGCCCCTCGAGGTGCTCGCGGTACCGCTGCGCGTGGGTCGCGATCAGCGTCCGCAGCGCCTCGAGGCGCTCCTCGAGCCGGGAGCGCTCCGCGTCGTAGGCGGCGTGTAGCTCGCGGCGGGCACTCTCGAACCGGGTGCGCTGCGTCTCCTCGATCTCCCGGGCCTCGGCCATCAGCCGGTCGCTCTCGTGCTGGGCGTCGCTGCGGAGCCGCTCGCTCTCCTGCTCCGCCTCCGTCCGGAGCCGCTCGCTGTCCTGCTCCGCCTCCACTCGGAGCCGCTCGCTCTCCTGCCGCGCCTCGGACAGCAGCCGTTGGCTGTCCTGCCGTGCTTCGAGGAGCAACCGTTCGCTCTCCTCGCGCGCCTGCTCACGCAGCTCGGCGGCCTCGCGCTGCGCCTCGTCGCGGATCCCCGTCGCCTGCTCCTCGGCCTCGGCGACGGTGCGGTCCGCCGTGGTCTGCGCCATCACGAGCGTGCGCTGGAGGGTGCTCTCGGTCTCGGCGACCCGTGCGAGCCGTTCCTCGGCGTCCTTCAGGCGGACGCGCAGATCCGCGAGCTCGGCGTCGCTCCGCTCGATCTGGTCGGCGATGCGGTCGAGCAGTTCGTCGACCTCATCGGTCGCGTAGCCGCGGAGGGCCAGCTTGAGGTCGACGTCGACGATCTCCTCCGGGGTGAGGGTCATCTGCAGCTCCTCGGCGGGCGTGGACCTGGCAGACCCTACCGGCCGTCCGTGCGGCCGCCAACGCTCAGAAGCAGATCAGCATCCTGAGCAGGAACAAGCCGAAGAACAGCACGATGATCGACAGGTCGAGGCGCACCATGCCGATCTGGGGTTGCGGGAGCACCTTGCGGATCGGCGCGGCCAGCGGCTCCACGAGCCGGCGGATGCCCCGCACGAAGGGCATGATCGGTTCGGGCGGCCGTGGCACCCACGAGAAGACGACGTGGAGGATCAGGACGAACTGGGCGACGAGGAGGAGGAAGCAGATGATCGCCCGGATGTCACCACCCGTCACGCGTCGCTCCCGGTCGGCAGCTGGTACCCGAGCTCACCCAGACGCCGGTGGTCGTCGTCGGGCAGTTCGACCCCGTCCGGCACCAGCAGGAAGGCGCGGCGGCCCACCTTGGTGAGCTTGCCGTGGGAGGCGTAGGTGAGGCCCGACACGAAGTCGACCACGCGGCGGGCCGACTCGCTGGTCGCGGTCGACAGGTCGAACAGCACCGGCTGCCCCGTGCGGTACCGCGAGCCGACCGCCTCCACGTCGTCGAAGGTGGTGACGTCCACCACCGCGGCCCGGACCGACGGTGCGCCCGTCACCGGCCGCACCGCGACGTCCGGATGCAGCGCGTGGACGTTCGCCGGCGCCGCGCCGGACGCCGACGGCGCGACCTCCCGCAGCGGCGTGGGCCGCGGCGGCGCGTGCTCCGCGTAGGGGTCCTGCTCCGGGAGGAAGCGCTCCGGGAGCTCGTCGTAGCCCTCCTCGGGCTCCTCCTTCAGCCCGAGGTAGACCAGCGTCCCATGCCAGATCCCGCGGCTCATCCTGCGTCCTCCTCCGGTCGCCACGGACCGTCCCGACGTGCACCGAACAGCGCGGTGCCGACCCGCACCATCGTCGCGCCCTCCGCGACGGCCGCCTCGAGGTCGGCGGTCATGCCCATGGACAGGTGCACGACCTCGGGGAAGCGTTCCCGCGCCTGGTCCCGCAGCTGGCGTAACGTCGCGAAGTGCGGACGCGTCGCCTCCCCGGGGTCGACCCCGGAGGGCGGGAGGGGCGGCATCGTCATCAATCCCTCGACGGCGAGGTTCGGCAGGTCCCGAGCGTAGGCGACGAGGTCCAAGGTTCCGCTTACCTCGCACCCGCCCTTCGCGGGGTCGTCCCCGACGTTGACCTGGACCAGCACCCGCTGGAGGGTGTCGGCCTGGACCGCGTGGCGCGAGAGCGCGTCCGCGAGCCGCCGCCGGTCGACCGAGTGGATCAGCACCTGGTGGCCGACCACATCCTTCACCTTGTTGCGCTGGAGCTGCCCGATCAGGTGCCATCGGGCGCCGTGGACCCGGTCCCGCTTGGCCACCCACTCCTGCACCCGGTTCTCACCGAGGTCGACGAGCCCCGCATCGACGGCGGCCTGCGCCACCTCCGGTGGGTGGGTCTTGGTGACGCCGATCAGGAGGACGTCGCCCGAGGCGCGCCCGGCGGCCTCGGCGGCGGAGGCGATGCGGGCGCGCACCTCCGCGAGCCGCTGGTGGAGCTCCTCGCTCACGCGGCTGCCCCCGCCGCGATGTCCTGCGCGTCGCCGGGCCGCACCACCAGCCCGATCTGCCGGCCCGTGGAGGGGTCCTCACGGTGGCTGAACCAGCGGGGGTCGCACCGGGTGCACCCGTCCCCCGCCTGGCGGACCGCGACACCGGCCCGGGCGAGCTGCGCCCCGACCGCCGCCGGGAGATCCAGCGACGGGGTCCCCCACGTGGTCGTGGCCACCGCCGTGGGCTCCCGTGCGATCACCTCGGCCTGCAACGTCGCCGGGACCTCGTAGCAGCAACCACCGATCGCGGGGCCGATCGCTGCCGCCAGGGTCCCCGGCGTGTCGCCGAGGGCGGTGAGCGCCGCGACCGTCGCGGCGATCACCCCGGCGGCGACCCCCTGACGGCCCGCGTGTGCGACACCGACGGTGGTGGGTCCGGCGAACAGCACGGGGACGCAGTCGGCGACCTGGACGACCAGCGGCCGATCGACCTCGGCGGTCACCGCCGCGTCGACCTCCGGGAGCTCGGCCCCGACCGGCGTCTCGGCGTCGACCACCGCGACGTCCGCACCGTGGACCTGCTGCATCAGGTGCCACCGTGACGGCGGCTGCCCGACCACCGCGGCCACCGCCGCCCGGGTGCGGGCCAGGTCGGAGGGGAGGTGGGGACGGCGGTGTGCGAGGTTCCCGGCGGCGCCGACCGCCGGGCAAGGCGCGTCGAGGTCGCGGCCGGTGAACCAGGACCCGACGTCGTCGCGGAGCTCGGCCGCGGCGATCAGCAGCGCCACAGGCACCTCACCGCAGGAACGACGGCACGTCGAGGTCATCCTCCTCGAGGCTCGCCGCCGACTCGGCGGGCTCCGGACGGAACACCTCGTCCTCGTCCTCCTCCTCGATCAGCGAGGTCACGACCGTCGGCCGGTCGGCGCGGTCCACCATCGCGACGATCCCGCCGTCCTGCTCGAGGGGGCCGTCGGCTCCGTCGAACCCCGCGGCGATCACGGTGACCTTCACCTCATCGCCGAGCGAGTCGTCGATCACCGCGCCGAAGATGATGTTGGCCTCGGGGTGCGCCGCCTGGGTGATCACGTCGGCGGCCTCGTTGACCTCGAACAGGCCCAGGTCGCTGCCGCCCGCCAGCATCAGCAGCACCCCCTGCGCGCCGTCGATCGAGGCCTCGAGCAGGGGCGAGCTCACCGCGAGCTTGGCCGCCTCCAGTGCGCGCGACTCGCCACGGGCGCGGCCGATCCCCATCAGCGCGCTCCCGGCGTCGCGCATCACCGTGCGCACGTCGGCGAAGTCCAGGTTGATCAGCCCCGGCGTGGTGATCAGGTCGGTGATGCCCTGGACCCCCTGCAGCAGGACGTCGTCGGCCAGCTTGAAGGCCTGCACGACCGAGGTCTCGCCGTCCGCGATCTGCAGCAGCCGGTCGTTGGGGATCACGATCAGCGTGTCGACCTCGTCCTTGAGTTCCTCGATCCCGGTCTCGGCCTGGGTGGAGCGCCGCCGACCCTCGAAGGTGAAGGGACGGGTCACCACGCCGATCGTCAGGGCGCCGAGCTCCTTGGCGACCTGCGCCACGATCGGGGCCGCGCCCGTGCCGGTGCCACCGCCCTCGCCGGCGGTGACGAACACCATGTCGGCGCCCTTGAGCACATCGAGGATCTCGTCACGGTGGTCATCGGCGGCCTGCCGGCCCACCACGGGGTCAGCCCCGGCGCCGAGCCCCCGCGTCAGGTCCCGGCCGATGTCCAGCTTGACGTCGGCGTCGGACATCAGCAGCGCCTGCGCGTCGGTGTTGATCGCGATGAACTCGACACCGCGAAGACCGGCGTCGATCATGCGGTTGGCGGCGTTCACGCCGCCGCCCCCGATCCCGACGACCTTGATGACGGCCAGGTAGTTGGTCGGGTTGGCCGCCACGGCGGACCTCCTGTGCTGGTGCGTGGGTGCCCCACGCGGGTGGTTTCGGTTGCGGGTGTGGCTGTTCGGGTGTGACTGCACGGGTGTGGCTGTTCGGGTGTGGCTGGGTGTTGCGGTGTGGGTGGGTGTCGCGGTGTCGGCAGGGGTGGAACGCGGGCCCAGGAGCGTCCCGCAGCAGGCAACCCTGAACCTCAACCTCACCCTTATACTTATGTCAACCTCGCGTTCCGGGCGAACGTAGACGTCCCGGCGTCGGAGGGTCAAGCAACCTCCCCCGTCAACCCGGCCAGGGTCCGCGGACCCGCGCGTCGCGCGCCCGCGGGCGTGCTGTCTCACCGCCCGATCACGACCGGTGCCCGGGGTGCGCGCACGTCGATCGCCTCGATCGGCGTGGTCCCAACGTCCTCGAGGATCGCCCCGAGCGCCCGGACCTTCTCGTCCACGCGATCGGCGCGGCCGAAGCGGACCTCCACCCCGTCGGCGAGTTCCAGGGTCAGTTGATCCTCCGCGGCGGCGTGCAGGCGCACGACCTGGGCCCGCAACGGCCCGGACAGCCCCCGCCACGCCGCGTGGGCGTTGCCGAGGGCCGGGTCGTCGTCGACGTGCGCCCCCGGCGCCGGCGGTGCGTGGTCGAGGACGATGACCGGCAACCCCGCCAGATCCGCCTCGAGCAGCACGACCCCCTCGCGGTCCACCAGGACGTGGGTGTCCTCCCCCTCGGCGACCAGGACCGGCTCGCGTTCACGCACCTCGATCTCCACGGTCAGCGGGTCGATCCGCCGCGCGATCACGTCGGCGACCAGGGGCAGCCCGGCCACCCGCTGCTCGGCCTCCCCCAGGCGCAGCCGCAACGTCGAGGTGCCGAGCGCCAGACCGGCGGCGTCACGCACCTCCTCCTCGCTCAGGCGCTCGGTACCGGCGATGCGGACCTCGGCCAGGGCGACCAGCGGGCTGCGCTCGACCACCACGAACGCGGCGACCACCAGCAGCGCCACGACCACGCGGACGGTCCGACGCAGCCGGCGCTGCCGGCGCTCCTGACGGACCTCGCGCCGGCGCTCGGCGATCCGGTCGTCGATCACGGCGCCACCGGTGCCGGGGACAGGCGGACCACCTCCGCGGTGAGCTCGACCCCGGAGGCGTCGCGCACCCGGCGCTGCACCTCCTCGATGACCGCGACGACATCAGCCGCGGTCGCGCCGGGCCGGGTCACGATGAAGTTGGCGTGCCGCTCGGACACGGCGGCGCCACCGATCGTCAGCCCCTTGCAGCCGGCGGCGTCGATCAGGCGGCCCGCGTGGTCGCCCGGCGGGTTGGTGAACACCGACCCGCAGTTGGGGTGGTTGAGGGGCTGGTGGGTGCGCCGCCAGGTCCGGATCGCGTCCATCTCCGCCCGCACCTCCGCGGGATCGCCGCGGTCCAGCTCCAGCGTGCCGCTCACGACGACCGCGTCCTCGGGGAGCTGGCTGCGGCGGTACGCGAACCCCAGCGCCTCCGGCACCCACGTCTCACGCACACCGGTGCGCAGCCGGACCAGGTCGACCTCCACCAGCGCCGACGCCATGTCACCGCCGTGCGCTCCGGCGTTCATCCGCACCGCACCGCCCAGGGTGCCCGGCACGGCGCACGCCCACGCGAACCCGGTGAAGCCGGCGTCAGCCACCCGGACCGCCAGGGTCGGCAGCGGCTCGGCGGCCCCGGCCCGGACGCGCCCGCGGGCTGCGGTGTCGTCGACCTCGATACCGCGGAACCCGCGGCCGAGGACGATCGCGATGCCGGGCCAGCCCTCGTCGGCGACCAGCAGGTTCGAGCCGCGGCCGACCACCACCCAGGGCAGCCCGTGGCGGGCGGCCACCCGACCGATCGCGGCGAGGTCGGCATCGCGCTCCGCGGTGACCAACAGCCGCGCCGGTCCCCCGACCCGCAGGGTCGTGAGGTCGGCGAGCGCCGCGTCACGACGCACCCCGGCCAGACCGGCGGTGCGCAGCTCCTCGACGGCGGCGTCGATCACGCGTGGCCTCCCAGCCGGCTGAGCAGCGCAGGCCCCACCTGGGTCACGTCGCCCGCGCCGGTGGTGAGCACGAGGTCGCCCGCGCGGACGAGCCCGGCGAGCTCCTCGACCACGTCGGTCAGGTGGGCCTGGAAGGTGACGGTCGCGCCGGCGGCCTGCGCCGCACCGGCGACCAGGCTCCCGCCCACGCCCGGGAGCGGGGCTTCCCCAGCCGCGTACACGTCGGTGACGATCACGACGTCGGCGGCCGCGGCCGCGCGCCCGAGCTCCTCGCCGAACACCTGGGTGCGCGAGTAGCGGTGGGGCTGCACGACCAGCACGATCCGGCCCGTGGTGCGCATCCGCGCCGCGGCGAGGGTGGCCCGCAGCTCCGTCGGGTGGTGCGCGTAGTCGTCGACGACGGTCACCCCGGCCACCTCGCCCAGCATCTGGAAGCGGCGCGACGCCCCCGTGAAGCGGGCGAGCCCCGGGGCCGCGTCCGCCGGGTCCACCCCGAGCAGCACGCAGGCGGCCAGCGCGGCGGTGGCGTTCTGGACGTTGTGGTGGCCCGGCACCGCGAGGGAGAAGCGTGCGAGCTCCTCACCCCCTCGGCGGAAGCGGTAGGCCCCGTCCTCCGCGGGCACCGTGCGCAGCTCCGCCCGGGCGTCGGTCCCGTAGAGCACGGCCGGCGCCGCGATCGCCCCGGCCAGCTCGCGTGCCCCCGGATCGTCGGCGCAGAGCAGTGCGGGGGCCCCGACGGCACGGCGGTCGCTGAAGTCCCGGAACGCCTGCACGACGGCGGGCAGGTCCGCGAACTCGTCGGGATGGTCGTGTTCGACGTTGGTGATCACGGCCAGGTCGGGCCGGTACACCAGGAACGAGCGGTCCGACTCGTCGGCCTCGGCCACGAACAGCGGGTCGCTCCCGGCGTGGGCGTTGGTCCCGACCTCGTTCAGCGACCCACCGATCGCGAAGCTCGGGTCCTGCCCGGCCGCCTGGAGCGCCACCACCGTCATCGAGGTGGTGGTCGTCTTGCCGTGGGTGCCCGTGACCAGCACCGCGCGCTGCCCGTCCATCAGACGCGCCAGCATCTCCGCCCGGCGCAGCACGAGCAGCCCCGCCCGCTGTGCCGCGACCACCTCGGGGTTGTCGGGCGGCACGGCGGTCGAGGTGACCACGATGTCCGCCCCGTCGATGTGCGCAGCGTCGTGGCCGACCTCGACGCGGGCGCCGAGCATCCTGAGCTCCTCGAGCGTGCGTCCCTCGCTGAGGTCGGTGCCGGACACCCGGCCGCCGCGCTGGAGCAGGATCCGCGCGATGCCGGACATGCCGGCACCGCCGATGCCGACGAGGTGGACGTGGGGCAGCGCGCTCACGAGGGGACCTTGCGTTCGAGCAGGTGCGGGATGAGCCGCGCGACGTTGGCGGCCGCGTCGGGGCGCCCGAACGCGCGGCTGCCGTCGGCCAGGGCCGCGAGCTCGGCCGGGTGGGACAGGAGCGGGGCGCACGCGTCGACCAGCGCGCGACCGTCCAGTTCGCTGTCGCGCAGGACGATCGCCCCACCGGCCCGGGCGAGGGCATCGGCGTTCTCGGTCTGGTGGTCGGCGGTGGCGTGGGGGTAGGGCACCAGCACGGCGGGGATCCCGAGCGTGGTCAGCTCGGCGATCGTGGTGGCGCCGGCCCGGCACACCACGAGGTCCGCGGCGGCGTACGCGTCGGCCATCCGGTCGATGAAGTCCACCACCTTGACCCGCGGGCCGCCGCCCTCCTCACGCATCCTGGCCCACGCGGTCGCCGTCACCTCGTAGCTCGCCCGGCCGGTGGCGTGGAGGATCTGGACGTCGACGTCGCCCCACAGCGGCTGGGCGGCGATGATCGCGCCGTTGATCGACCGCGCCCCCTGGCTGCCGCCGAACACGAGCAGGGTGGGACGGTCGGGCCGGAGATCGAACCGCTCCCGCGCCTCGGTCCGGAGCGCCTCCCGGTCGAGACCGACGATCTCCTCGCGGACCGGGTTGCCCGTCACCGCGCAGCGCTCCGGATGGGGGAAGCGCAGGGCCGAGCCGGGCACGCTCACCGCGATCCGGTCGGCCCAGCGGGCCGCGACCCGGTTGGCGAGCCCCGGGACGGCGTTCTGCTCGTGGACGACCAGCGGCAACGCCAGGCGGTAGGCGGCCCGGGCCACCGGGAACGACACGTACCCGCCGAAGGTCGCCGCGGCGACGGCATGCTCCTCCCGGGCGAGCTCCATCGTGCGTGCCACCGCCCGGCGCACGCCGCCTGGGACCTTCAGCAGCCGCGGCGACGGCCGCCGCGGCACCGCCGGGGTCGTGATCGTGTGCAGCCGGAACCCGGCCGCGGGGACGAGTTGCGCCTCGAGCCGGTCCTCGACGCCGATGAACACCGGTTCGAGGTCCGGTTCGAGCTCGCGCAGGGCGCGGGCGGTGGCCAGCGCGGGGAACACGTGGCCCGCGGTGCCACCTCCGGCGAACAGCACGACCCGGGTCATCCTCGGCCTCCTCCGACGGGGGATCCCGCCGTCCGGCGGGCGATCGCCACCAGGATGCCCAACGCGACGAGGGTCGACAGCAACGAGGACCCCCCAACGGACACCAGCGGCAGCGTGACCCCGGTGATCGGCAGCAGCCCGGTCACCGCACCGACGTTGACCAGGGCCTGGCCGACCAGCCACGTCGTGATGGCGAAGGCGACGGTCCGTCCGAAGCCGTGCGGCGCGCCGTAGGCGATCCGCAGCCCGAGGTACAGCAGGCTCGCGAACAGCGTGAGGACGCCGACGGCGCCCACCAGCCCGAGCTCCTCGCCGATGATCGCGAAGATGAAGTCGGTCTCCGGGTTCGGCACGAAGTTCCACTTGCCCCGCGAGGAGCCGAGCCCGACCCCGAAGATCCCACCCGACCCGAGCGCGTAGCGCGACTGCAACAGCTGGAAGCCGCCCCCGAGTGGGTCGGCCTCCGGGTCCAGCCACCCGACGATGCGCGCGAGGCGGTAGGGAGCGACGACAGCGAGCACCGCGACGACGGCGGTCCCGACCGCGGCGAGCCCGGCGACGAACCGCAGCGGCAACCCTTCGATCCACAGCACCGCGGCGACGATCAGCCCGAGCAGGATCGTGGTCCCGAGGTCGGGCTGGAGCAGCACCAGCAGGGACAGCAGGGCGAGCACCGGCAGCGCGGGCAGGAGCAGGTGGTCGGTCGCGTGGAGACTGCCGTCCATCGGACGCTTGCGCTCCAGGACGTCGGCCAGCCACAGCAGCATCGCGAGCTTGGCCAGCTCCGACGGCTGGACCACCAGCGGGCCGACGCCGAGCCAGCGCGTGGAGCCGTACCGCTCGATCCCGATGCCGTCGATCAGGACCAGGACCAACCCGATCACCGCGACGGCGATCAGTGGCCAGGCCAGCCGCCGCCACACCCGGGGGTCGAGGCTGGCGACGACGACGAACCCGACGAGCCCCAGCGACGCCCACACGAGCTGCCGGACGAACACCCCGAACGGGTTGCCGGCCTCGGCCGCATCCACGAAGGACGCGGAGAAGCTCATCAGCAGCCCCAGCAGCACCAGCAGCAGGGTGACGACCGTGATGCCGGTGGCGTCGGAGGTCCACGGCCCCGTGACCAGCCGCCGGGGCGACCACCGCGGCCGCCGGGCCGAGGCATCGAGGTCATGCGACATGGGGGTCCCCCGTTCGGCGCGGCTCGGCGGCGTCCCGCGGTGTCGCCGCGGCGGTGGCATCCGGTGCGGTCCCGGCGACGACCGCGCGGGCGGCGGCGGCGAAGCGGTCACCCCGCTCGGCGTAGTCACGGAACTGGTCGAAGGAGGCGCAGGCCGGGGCGAGCACGATGGTGTCGCCGGCGACCGCGAGCTCCGCGGCCCGCACCACCGCGGCCTCGATCGACGTGGCGAGCTCGGCGGGGACCCCGGCGGCGTCGCAGATCGTCGCGAGCTCCTCGGCGGCGGTGCCGATCAGCACGGCGGCACGGACCCGCCCGAGCTCCGCGCCCAGCGCGGTGAGGTCCACCCCCTTGGCGAGGCCGCCGGCGACCCACACGATCGAGGAGAAGGAGCGCAGCGCCGCCGCGGCGGCGTGCGGGTTGGTCGCCTTGGAGTCGTCGACGTAGGTGACCCCGTCGCCCTCCGCGACGGGCTCGAGGCGGTGACGTCCGGTGGCGAACCCCGTCGCGGCCGACCGGATCGCGGCCACCTCGACCCCCGCCAACGCGGCCGCGGTCGCCGCCGCGGCGACGTTGGCCACGTGGTGCGGCGCCGCGGACACGAGCTCGTCGACGCGGACCACCACCTCGTGGTCGCCG
>SKNO01000176.1 GCA_007120465.1 Nitriliruptoraceae bacterium | reverse complement strand
GTGGCGAGCGTCGTCCGTGTAGCGCGGCGGCCCGTGACGGTCCGCCGCGCTACACGGACACGTCGGTCGCGGGCGGCGGCGCGGCGGTGCCCCCGCACAGCAGGTAGACCGCGAAGGTCGGCAGCCAGTGCTCCCCCACGTACTCGCCGGTCAGCACGGCGGGCAGCGATGCGGCGGCGTGCCGGGCGGCCGCCTCGCGCGCCACTTCCCGGAGCGGTTCGTCCGCCGGCAGCGCCTCGGCGAGCCCGCGCCAGCACCAGGCTCGGCTCAGGTTCAGGCCGTCGAGGTGGACGCCCTGCGGGTCGGTGCGGTCCGCCACCACCGCCGGCCGGGTCAGCGGGGACGGGTCCGGGAGGAACCGCCCGACCCACCCGGTGAACGCCGCCGGGTCGAGCACCCGGCGCAGCAGGTCGACCTCGGTCAGCGCGGGGGAGAGGAAGTCGGTCGCCGACGGCTCGATCCACGCCGCGTAGCCGGCGTCGTCGGCGTACCAGCGGTGGGCCGCGTCCCCGACGGCGCGCGCCAGCTCCCGATCGGTGGTCGCCGCCGCGGCGTCGTGCAGGAGCACCGCCGCGAAGGCACTGTTGCCGTGTGTGCCGCTGCGCTGGGGGTAGTTGGTCTCGGTGAGCCACGTCAGGCACCGCGTCCGGATCTCCCGGACCAGCGGGTGCAGCCCCGCCTGCCAGACCTCGCTCGCCGGGTCCTCCCACACGTCCAGCTCGGCCGCCAACGTCAGCAGCCAGGCCCAGCCGTAGGGCCGCTCGAAGGAGCGCCGCAGAGGCTCGGAGAGGTAGGCGGCCTCCGCCTCGGCGGCCTCGGTGGTGAACCGCGCGGTGAGCACCGTGCGGACCTGTGCCGCCACCTCGAGGTCGGGGAACAGGCGCAGCAGCCGCACCAGCATCCAGTGCTGGTGGACCGCCGAGTGCCAGTCGAAGCTGCCGTAGAAGATCGGGTGCAGCGCGGAGGGTGGGCGCAGGTCGTCGGGACCGGTCAGCAGGTGGCCCGGGTGGTTCGGGTACTCGCGTTGGATGTTGGCCAGCCCGGCCCGGGCGTAGGCGAGCGCGACCTCCGAGGGGAGGGAGCTCGCCGCCGTGTCCGCGCCGCCGTCCATGCTCGTCCTCCGGCCGCTCTGGCCTCCGGTCCAGGCCCCGACCCTACTCCCGGCGGGGGAGCCGTGACGGTGGCGCGGCTACGCTCGTCCGCCCCAAGGAGGTCACGATGTCCGACGCGTCCAGCCCGCTCGCCGCCCTGTCCGCCGCCGGAGTGTCGATCTGGCTCGACGACCTCAGCCGTGAGCGCCTGGTGACCGGCAACCTCGCCGAACTGGTCGACACGAAGCACGTCGTCGGCGTGACCACCAACCCGTCGATCTTCCAGAAGGCGCTCAGCGACGGCGCCGCCTACGCCGACCAGGTCCGTGACCTCGCGCTGCGGGGCGTCGACGTCGACGAGGCGGCACGGGCCCTCACCACCGCGGACGTGCGGTGGGCCTGCGACGCGCTCCGCGACACCTACGAACGGTCCGGTGGCGTCGACGGTCGCGTCTCGATCGAGGTGGACCCGCGGCTGGCCCGGGACACCGAGCGCACGATCGCCGAGGCCCGGGCGCTGTGGTGGCAGGTGGACCGGCCCAACCTGCTGATCAAGATCCCGGCTACCCGCGAGGGACTGCCCGCCGTCACGGCGTGCATCGGCGAGGGCATCAGCGTCAACGTCACCCTCATCTTCTCCCTGCAGCGCTACACCGAGGTGGTGGACGCCTACCTCGCCGGGCTGGAGGCCGCGGTCGACGCCGGCCACGAGCTCGAGGACATCGCCTCCGTCGCCTCCTTCTTCGTCAGCCGGGTCGACACCGAGGTGGACGCCCGGTTGGAGAAGCTCGACGATCCGCGCGCGGAGGAGCTGCTCGGGCGGGCCGCGATCGCCAACGCCCGCCTCGCCTACCGTCACTTCGCGGACACGCTGGAGGACCGGCGGTGGCGGTCGCTCGCGGCCGCCGGCGCGCGCCCGCAACGCCCACTGTGGGCGTCCACGAGCGTGAAGAACCCCGCCTACGACGACACCCGCTACGTCGTCGACCTGGTCGCTCCCGACACGGTGAACACGATGCCGGAGGGCACGCTCCACGCGGTCGCGGATCACGGCGAGATCCGGGGCGACACGGTGACGGGCGCGTACGACGACGCCGAGGCGGTGCTCGCCGGCCTGGCGGAGCTGGGGATCAGCTACGACGAGGTGGTGGCGCTGCTGGAGGAGCGCGGCGTCGCCGCCTTCGCGACGTCCTGGGAGGACCTGCTCGCCGGTGTCCGCGACGCGCTCGCTGCGGCCCGCTGAGGCTCGCCGCCGGCACCCGTCCGACGGTCAGGCATCGGCGAGGTGGGTGTACAGCTCGTCCTCGAGGGCGAGGTGCAGCTCCAGGACGGCGTGCAGGCCGAACAGCGCGCGGCGGAGATCGACGATCTCGTCGGGCTCGGGCCCGTCGGGGCCGAGCTCCTCGACGGTCCGGTCGAACAGGCGGATGCGGCGGGCCAGCTCACGGTGGGTCCGGACCAGCGGCAGGGTCGGATCCGAACCCGGGAACACGCGGCGCAACGTCGGGTAGACCGACTCCTCCTCCTCGATCTCGTGGGGCAGCAGCTCATCCACGAGGAAGTCGCGGACCCGCAGCAGGCGGCCACGGGCCTCGTCCGGAGGGAGGCGGTCGAGTTGCTCGGCGACGATCACGAGGTCCTCGACGCCCGGTCGCAGGTCGTGGTGGTCGCTGAGCACGTGGTCGGGGACCGGCACGCCGCGGCGGCGCCGGCCCGGTACCCGGCGTCGCCAGCGCAGGGCCCGCAGCGCGTTGGCGATCACCAGCAGGTCGATGCCCTCCTGCAGGATCGCACCTGCCACGGGGGTGAGGTACCCGAGCGCAGCCGCGACCATCGCGATCGCGGACAGCCCGATCCCGACGACGGCGCTCTGCCAGGCGATCCGCCGCGTGCGCTTCGCGATCGTGACGGCCTCGGCGAGGCCCTCCAGCCGGTCGGAGGTGAGGACCACGTCAGCCGCTTCGGACGCGGCGGTCGCCCCCCGCGCCCCCATGGCGACGCCGGCGTCGGCCAGCGCCAGGGCCGGCGCGTCGTTGATGCCGTCCCCGACCATGATCGTGCGACCGAGCTGCGAGGCCTCGTGGATCGCGTCGACCTTGTCCTCGGGGCCGTACTCGGCGAGGACGCGGTCGATGCCGACGGTGTCGCCGACCAGTTCGGCGATGTCGGCGCGATCGCCGGTGACCATCAGGATGTGGTCGAGGCCAGCGTCGCGGAGGGCCTGGATCGATCGGGGGCTGTCCGGCCGGACCGGGTCGTGCAGGGCGAGGGCACCGAGCACGTCGCCGTCGGTGGCGACGAACACCAGCGAGCGGCCCTCGAGCTCCCCACGGCGACGGATGCGGCGGATGTCGGCGGGCGGGGGCTCACCCTCGGTCACGTACTCGAGGACGCCGATCCGCACCTCCACGTCCCCGATGCGGCCGCGGATCCCCTGCCCGATGTCCTCGACGACGTCGGTCGGGACCTCGAGCTCCCCGGTGCGGGCGTGCGCCGCCTCGACGATCGCAGGAGCGAAGGGGTGGACCGAGAGCTGATCGAGCGAGCCGGCGAGGTGCAGCATGCGGGTGGCGTCGACGCCGGGGAGCGGGTGCAGCTCGGCGACGCGCGGGAGCCCCCGGGTGATCGTCCCGGTCTTGTCGAGGAGGACCACCTCGCCGCTGGCCAGCGCCTCCAGCGCCGCCCCGCCCTTGACGATGATGCCGCGCTTCGCCGCCGCGGAGACCCCGCCGACGATCGCGGCCGGCGCCGCGAGGATCAGCGGGCAGGGGGTGGCGACCACCAGCACGGCGAGGGCGCGGACGGGATCGCCCGACACGGCCCAGGCGCCCCCGGCCAACGCGAGGGTGACGAGCAGGAAGATGCCGGCGAACCGGTCGGCGACGCGGACGAAGGGGGCGCGCTCCGTCGCCGCCTGCTCCACCAGCCGGACGATGCCGGCGTAGGTCGACGCCTCCGCGGAGGCGGTGGCCCGCAGGTCGAGGGGGCCACCGACGTTCACGACCCCGGAGGAGATGAGCTGCCCGGCGCTGGCCTCGACCGGGCGTGACTCGCCGGTGAGCGCGGACTCGTCCAGCACCGCATGATCCGAGCGGAGCATGCCGTCGACCGGGACCACCTCGCCGACCTTCACGAGGAGTTCGTCACCGGCGTCGATCTCCTCGATCGGCACGTCCTCGAGGGTGCCGCTCACGGCACGGCGATGCGCCACCCGGGGGACCCGGGTCAACAGGCTCGTGAGCTCGGCGCGGGCGCGGCCGGCGGCGCGAGCCTCGAGCGCCTCACCACCGGTCAGCATCACCGCGATGATCGCCCCAGCCAGCCACTCGCCCAGCGCGAGCGCGCCGGCCATCGCCAGGACCGCGACGACGTCGGCGGTGGTGTCGCGCTGGATCAGCCGGCGCACGCTCTCGATCGTGGCCGGGACCAGCGCGACCACCGTGGCGGCGATGAAGCCGGCGATCGAGAGCGCGTCCGCGTCGAGGAACCAGGCGACCCCGCCGAGCACGACGAGGGTCATCGTCGTCGGGAACAGCCAGCGTTCGATCCGCTCGGCGATCCCTGAACGGTCGGGCGACGGCTCGGCGGTGGTATGGGTCGCCGTGTCGACGTCGCTGGTCCGGCTCACCGGAGCGGCCCTCGGGGGACGGGGAACGGCGCGGGTGCGCCGGCCACCAGGCTATCCGCACGCTCTCGCCGCAGGTCATCACCACGAGCCGTCGCCACGAGCGGGTAGGGACCCCCGGCCCCCTCAGACGTTCCGAAGTACCCGCGACATCGGTCCTGTTGTCGGGTGGACAGGGGGTCACACCTGTCTAGGGTGGGGGACATCCTGATCGGGCAACGGCCCGCATCCACGATCTGGAAGGTGGTAGCTCATGGGAATGCGTAAGCTCGCATCGACCCTCTCCGTGATCTTCGGAGTGATCCTGATCGTCGGTGCCATCGCGACCTGGGTCATGGTCACCAACACCCTCGCCGACCAGCGGATCACCACACCCGACAACGCGGTCTGTCTCGCCGATCGTGACGTGCGTGGCCCCTTCACCGCCTACTGCCAGGCGATGACGATCGACCGCAACGTCCTGGAGACGACCGACGGGTTGCGGTACGCCGAGATGGACCGTGACGACCCCCGTCGCGCGGTCGCGCAGAGCGCGTCGTTCCTGCAGGCGTCGCTGTTCACCTCGGTGCTCTCCTTCGGGGTGGCCGCGATGGCGGCCGGCATGGGGGTGCTGTTCGTGCTGATCGGGTTGGGCATGCGCGACGTCAGCCAGCACGTCGTGGAGCCACGCAGCTCGACCCCCGCCGGCGGCTGATCCGGTCCGCAGGCTGCGTCGCGCGGCCCCGGTGGCGCCAGGAGGTCCTGCCTCCGGCTCCGCCGGGGCCGCCGTCGTGTGGTCGGACGGCGCCGTGGTGGTGCGGCACGGGCCCCCGCCTGGCAGGTCCCGGTCACGCACCGGTGTCCGTCGGGTCCGGCGCGACAACCTCGGATCCCTGGGGCGTCCCGGCCCGAGGTCGTCGCTGGTACCACCAGGTTGCGGCCAGCACCGCCGCGATCACCGCGAGGGCGCCGATCCCGACGGTGCTGGCGTTCGCGGTGAGCCAGTTGGTCGCCCGCGACGACAACCGCTCGACCCACACCACCGCGCCGAGCTGCGAGGTGCCGTCGCCCGCGAGGGTCGTCGCCCAGTACAGCACGATGTACCCGCCAGCGACCACCAGGATCACGCCGGCGATGCGGCCGACGTGCTGCGACGAGCGGCGGAGCCACCCGACGAGGCCACGCTTGCCGAGGGCCAGGGCGAAGGTGACGACCAGCAGCAGTGTCGACATGCCCAGCCCGTACACCAGGAAGGTCGCGAGCCCGGAGAGGAACCCGAGCTGCGGGATCGTGCCGGCGACCACCACGAGGAACACCGGCAGGGTGCACGACAGCGACGCGATCGCGTACGAGATCCCGAAGGTGAACACCCCGGACAGACCCGTGCCCGATCCGCCCCCGAGCTTGGGCAGCGACGCACGTAGCTCGTAGCCGAACAGCATCGCGACCCCGAGGATCGCGATGCCGATCCCGACGACCATCGCGGCCCAGGGGAGCGTGTCGACCACCTGCCGGATCCCGACCGTGATGAGCGCCCCAGCCACGCCGAACACGGCGAGGAACCCCGCGGAGACGACGGCACCGACGGTCAGCGCACGTCGCAGCGACGTCGCCGTGTTGCTCGCGGCTCCGTCCTCCAGGCCGATGAAGTAGGACAGGTACGCCGGGAGCATCGCGAAGCCGCACGGGTTGACCGTGGCGACCAGCCCGGCGGTGAAGGCCAGGGCGAAGGGGATCTCCATCAGGGCGCCAGGTGCTCGTCGATCAGGGCGTGGAGGTCGTGCTCGGTGAGCAGGCCGGCGTGGCGGTGCACGATCGCACCATCGGCGTCGACGAAGAAGGTAGAGGGCATCGCCACCACCTCGAAGTCGCGGAACAGGGCGCCCTCGGGATCCCAGGCGAGGTCGTAGGTGACGCCTGTCTGCTCGACGAGGGCGCGAGCGGCGGTCTCCCCGTCCTGGGTCGCGATGCCGACGAACCGCACGTCGTCACCCCGGTCGAGGTGCACGCGCTGGAAGTCGGGCATCTCCGCGACGCACGGCGGGCACCACGACGCGAAGAAGTTGACCACCAGCGGGTCGCCGGCGAGTGCGGGTAGCGAGGTCACCTCGCCGTCGAAGGTCTCGAACGCACGGTCCGGGACCGGGGGGCCAGCGGCCTCACCGCCGTCGGCGGCACCGCAGGCAGCGAGGAGCAGGGCGACGGCCAGGGCCGTCAGGGTCGTGCGCCAGGGGTGACGGAGCACGGTGTCACGTCTCCGGTACAGGGGTGCGAGGGGTCAGTGGGGGAACCCCTCGCCGGGTCCCAGTGTTCCATGCCGGGGCGCTGACCCCCCAACCCGCACCTCGACCTCGACCGCGTGCGCGAGCGCGTCAGAACTCGACGCCTTGGGCGAGGGGCAACTCGTCGGAGTGGTTGATCGTGGTCGTGCCCCGCCGCATGTACGCCTTCCACGCGTCCGAGCCGGTCTCACGCCCCCCGCCGGTGGCCTTCTCCCCACCGAACGCCCCGCCCACCTCGGCGCCCGATGGGCCGACGTTGACGTTGACGATGCCGCAGTCGCTGCCGAGCGGTCCGGTGAACCGGCCGGCCTCGCGGAGGTCGCGGGTGAAGATCGAGGACGCGAGCCCCTGCGGGACGTCGTTGTGGATCGCGATCGCCTCGTCGAGATCGGTGTACGGCAGCACCCACAGGAGCGGCGCGAAGGTCTCCTCACGCACCAGGTCGGTCTGCTCGGGCATGGTGGCGAGCGCCGGGGTGACGTAGCAGCCACCGGGGCCCACCTCGACCCGCTCCCCACCGGTGACGACCTGCCCGCCGTCGGCGTGGCCGCGGTCGATCGCGTCGCGCATCGCGGTGTAGGCGCCCTCGTGGATCAGTGGCCCGACGTGCACGTCGTCGCGTCGCCACGGGTTGCCCACCGTGAGCTGCTCGTACGCGGCACGGATCCGGTCGGTCAGCTCGTCGACGACCTCCTCGTGGGCGATCAGCCGGCGCAGCGTCGTGCACCGCTGGCCGGCGGTCCCGGCCGCGGCGAACACGATCGCCCGGACGGCGAGGTCGAGGTCCGCCGACGGGGTGACGATCGCCGCGTTGTTGCCCCCGAGCTCGAGGAGGGTACGTCCGAAGCGGGCCTGGACCCGCGGGCCGACCTCGGCGCCCATGCGGGTGCTCCCGGTCGCCGAGACCAGCCGGATGCGGCCGTCGTCGAGGAGCGGGGCGCCGTCGGCGGGGTCGGCGGTCAGCACCAGCTGGTGCACGTCGGGGTGGCCGGCCTCGGTGAGCGCCTGTGCGAGCAACGCCGCGCACCCGAGGGAGGTCAGCGGGGTGCGCTCCGACGGCTTCCACACGATCGTGTCGCCGCAGACCAGGGCGATGGCGGTGTTCCACGACCACACGGCGGCGGGGAAGTTGAAGGCGGAGATCACCGCGATCGGGCCCAGTGGCTGCCAGGTCTCCTGCAACTGGTGGCCGGGACGCTCCGACGGCAGGGTGTGGCCGCCGAACCGGCGCGACAGGCCGACCGCCATGTCGCACACGTCGATCATCTCCTGGACCTCGCCCCGGGCTTCGGAGGCGATCTTGCCGACCTCCAGGGTGATCAGGTCGGCCAGCGTGTCCTTGTGCTCGCGGAGCAGGTCGCCGAGCCGGCGTACCGTCTCGCCTCGGACCGGTGCCGGGGTCTGTGCCCAGGCCGGCCAGGCCGCCGCGGCCCGCTCGATCGCGACCGCCACGTCGTCCCGGTCGCTGACCGGGACGGAGAGCAGGTCCTCGCCGGTCAGGGGGGTGGGGACGGTGCGCGTCGCTCCTCCCGGGGTGGCGGCCCGTCCGAGGCCGACCCCGATCGTCGTCAGCGCGTCCTCCGCGGCCTTCGCGAGCTCCGGCATCCCGTCCTCCTCGTCGTCGCTGTCCCATGATGCCGCGTCGATCCGGGGGCTGGCGAACCACGCGCGGACATCGACCGGCCGCCCGGACGGTGGCGGCGACCGACGTGTGCCGGCATGTTCCCGGGCTGCCGGGCGTTCACGGGATGACGGCCGTGGCCGCCTCGTCGGGCTCAAGCTCAGGGGCCGCCCGGCCCACCCCGCATCGACCCACCCCCCGACCGATCGAGGAGAACGTCATGGAGCACGATCGCTACGTCCTGCGCACCCGGATCGACGTGGACCCCGAGGTGGCGGAGGAACGTCTCCGCACGGCCCTCGCCGACGAGGGGTTCGGGGTGCTGACCGAGATCGACGTGCGGGCCGTGCTCGACGCGAAGCTCGGGGTCGAGGTGCCGCCCTACCGGATCCTCGGCGCGTGCAAGCCACCGTACGCCCACCGTGCGATCGAGCTCGACCCTGCGATCGGCGGGTTGCTGCCGTGCAACGTCGTGGTCCGCGCGCACCCCGAGGGTGGCAGCGAGCTGATCGCGGTCGATCCGGACGCCATGCTGTCGCTGTCCGACGTGCCCGAGCTCGCCGAGATCGCCGCGCAGGTGCGAGACGAGCTGACCCGGGCGCTCGAGGCCGCCACGGCCTGACCCGAACGTCACGGCGACGATCGGGGCCATCGGGTCACCCGGTGACGAGGTCCAGCGCCTCGGACAGCGTCACGAACCGGTAGCCGCGTGCGGACAGCTCCTCGATCATCCGCGGGAGCGCGTCCGCGTCGAGGGTGGACCCGTCCGTCGGGTGCGAACCGACGTGCATCAGCACGATCTGGCCCGGCTGGGCGGTGTCGAGCACACGCTGGAGCACCGAGTCCGCGCTCCGACCACCCGAGGTGCCCTGCCACCCGAGCGTGTCCACGGTCCAGCGGAACCCGCCGTAGCCGGCCTCGTTGACCAGCCCGATCGTGCGGGCGTCCCGTGCGCCGAAGGGGAAGCGGAACAGCGGTTGCGGGCACACGCCGCTCGCCGTCTCGATCGCTTGCTCGGCGCGACGGATCTGGGCGAGGACGTCCGCGTCGGACAGGGTGGTCAGATCGGGATGGTCCTGGGTGTGGTTGCCGATCGGGTAGCCCGCCGCGATACGTGCGGTCTCCTGCGGGAACGCGTCCACGAACCGGCCAGTGAGGAAGAAGGTCGCGGGGGTCCCGGTGCGCTCGAGCGTGGCGAGGATCGACGGGACGGCCTGGGCGTTCGCGCCGGCGTCGAAGGTGAGGGCCACGACCCGCTGCTCGGTCGGGATGCGCTCCCACTCCCGGCCGACCAGGGACGCCGGCAGCACGCCGTCCCAGACCCGGACCGGCCTGGGCTCCGGCTCGGGCTCCGGCTCCGGCTCGGGCTCCGGCTCCGGCTCGGGCTCCGGTCGGGGTTCGGGTTCCGGGACGGGTTCCGGCTCCGGTTCGGGCTCGGGTTCCGGTTCGGGCTCGGGTTCGGGTTCCGGTTCCGGTTCGGGTTCGGGGAGCGGCTGCTCGTCGTCCGGCGCGGCGTCGTCGGGAACCTCACCGTCGGCGCACGCCCGGACCAGCGCGAAGGCACCCACCACGAGGAGCACCGCCCCGACCCCCGCACCCCACCTGACGGCGGCGCGCACCGGCGGACCTCCTCGCTGGCTCCATCGTCGCGGAGGGCCGCTTCAGGGGGTAGAGGATTTCGGCCGCGATCTCCGGGCCCGGACGCGGGACGCCGGCGACCACCGGCTCAGACGTCGGGGGTGGCGGTCGCGGTTGCCGGGCGATGGAGGTGCTGCTGCACCCCGCGGGCGATCAACGCCTGCGCGCCGAGGTAGGTCAGCATCACCCAGAACCCGTGGGCCGGGAGCCGGTGCAGGTCGGCCACCGTGTCGAGCGCGATCAGCGCGTCCGAGAGCACGAACAGCAGCGCCCCGACCGCGACCGTCGGACCCAGTCCCGTGGCGAGGACCGCCATCGCGATGATCACGATCGCGTACGCCATCACGGGCACGCGCAGGTCGCCGAGGTCGGTCCAGAGGATGGCCAGGAGCCCGACGAGCACGGCGGCGTAGGGCACGACCAGCGCCGGCCGGGACAGCACGCTCCGGGCGCGTGATGGCCAGAACGCGACGGCGTACGCCAGTTGCGCCAGGAGGAACGCGCCGAGCCCGGTGAGGAACCAGGCCTCGCCGCTGCGCATCAGCGCGAGATCCCCGCACCACGACAACCCGAGCCCGACGACCAGCAGCGTCCGGAGCCTCCCGCGGGACGTCACGCTCACGAACCATCCCACGAGCAGCGGCATCAGCGCCGGCTTGGTCGCGTCGGCCACCTGCCCCAGGGCGGCCAGCTGGCCGACGAGGTGGATGACGCCGACCGTCACGAAGGCCCACCACCAGACGTGGCCGGCTCGTTCGCGCACGTGGTCCCTCCGAGATGCGGAGGGCAACGCTAGTGCCCGCCGTGGCACGACCGGTGATCGTGCCGGCGGCGGTCAGTACGGGGAGGGCTGGCCCTCGCCGGCCTCGGGGCCGTCCGCGGGACGGCGGAACTCCGCGAGCTCGAGCGCCCGGGTGATGTCGGTGGTGGTCACCAGCCCGACCAGCTGCCCGTCCTGCAGCACCAGGATGCGCCGGTGCTCCGGTGACAGCCGCGGCAGCACGTCGACCAGCCGCTCGGACGGGCCGGCGACCGGGAGTTGCTGCATCGGGTAGGCGACCTGTTCGAGCGTCGCACTGGCGCGCTCTTCGGGGCTGACCCCCCGGATCGACGCGAGGGTGACCAGCCCCTGCGCACGACCCCAGCTGTCGACGACCGGGTAGGCGGAGTGGCGGTGCTGCAGCACGTAGTCATCGAGCAGCTGCGCCACGGTGAGCGCACCCGGCACGGTGAGCGGCTCG
>SKNO01000049.1 GCA_007120465.1 Nitriliruptoraceae bacterium | reverse complement strand
TCGGAGACCCGGACGTCGCCGAGCGTCCCCTGGACCCGGGCGTGCTGCTCCTCCGCCCCCGCCGCCGAGGAGATGAACCAGCCGATCAGTGCGAGCCACAGCCCGCCGATGCCCGGCAGGAGCAGCACGAGGGCGATCCCACCCATGATCAGCAGGAACCCGAAGCCCCGTCCCGCGCGCGCCGCGGTGACGGCTGCCTTGACGCGGTCACCGGTGCGCCACCACAGGATCCCCCGCAGGATCCGGCCACCGTCCAACGGCGCCGCCGGGAACAGGTTGAACACCGCGAGCACGACGTTGATGAAGGCCAGCCACGTCAGCGCCGCGACCGCGAGCTCCTCCACACCCCACTGCCCGGCGAGGAACGCCAGGCCACCGAAGCCGATCCCGAGGAGCAGGCTGACGAGGGGCCCGACGCCCGCGATCCGCAGGTCCGCGGCAGGCGTCGGCGCCTCGCCCTTGAGCTTGGCGACGCCGCCGAACAGCCACAGCGTGATGCCCTCCACCTCGACCCCTTCGCGCCGGGCGACCACCGCGTGGGACACCTCGTGCGCCAGGAGCGAGAGGAAGAACACGACGGCGGCGATCGCCCCGGCAACGACGTAGGTGGCGGTGGGGTGATCGGGGTAGAGGGCAGGGAACTGGCCGAAGGCGAGGCCGAAGAGCAACAGGCCGAAGATGACCAGCACGCTCCAGTTGACGCCGATGCGCACGCCGGCGATCGTCCCGAGCCGCAGCGTCTCGTTCATCGCATCCCTCCGTGAAGGGCGTGCTCCAGTACTGGCCACGGTACGGCCACACGGCCAGGGTCGCGCGCGCAGGCGCCCGCCGCCCCGTCCACAGGTCACCGATCCATGAGGCCGGTCGGCCGGTCGCGCCGTGCCCCCTCGGACCGTCGCGCCGGGTGGAAGAGACGGCGGACCCGACGTGTTCCCCCGGAGAAGCAACCGTTCCGCTGCTGGAGGACGCGACGTGGCTCGGACGACCCGAACCGGACCGGCCGTGGCGGGGCTCATCGTGCTCCTCGCTGCCTGCGGGGAGCCGCTGGAGGACCCCGAGGCCCCGGCGGAAGGAGCGAACGACGGACCACCGCTGGCGACCGAGGAGGCCGAGCGCGACGAGGGTCCGGGCGTCCGCGAGGGCTTCTTCTGGGAACCGGGCGTCGAACCGTCGTCCACGATCGACCTCGGGGAGATCATCAGCGGCGGCCCCCCGCCCGACGGGATCCCTCCGATCGACGATCCGGTCTACGAGTCCTTCGACGACGCGGCGGAGTGGCTGACCGCTGACAGCCCGGTCATGGTCGTGCGGGGCGAGACCGAGACGAAGGTGTTCCCGCTGGCGGTCATGACCTGGCACGAGATCGTCAACGACGCGATCGACGGTGAGCCGATCGTGGTCACCTACTGCCCGCTGTGCAACTCCGGGCTGGCCTTCTACGCCGAGATCGACGGGGCCGTGCTCGACTTCGGGACGAGTGGACGGCTGTGGCGCTCGAACCTGGTCATGTACGACCGGCAGTACGGCAACCTGTGGACCCAGTTCACCGGGGAGGCGATCGTGGGTGAGCGCTTCCTCGGGCAGCAGCTCGACCGGATCCCGTCGACGCTCCAGGGGTTCGCCGAGGTCCGGACCACCGACCCGGACGCGCTGGTCCTCTCCCGCGACACGGGGCACACCCGCCGCTACGGGGCCAACCCGTACACCGGGTACGACGCCGAGGACAGCCAGCCGTTCCTGTTCCGGGGCGAGACCGACAGACGGTTCCCCGCCATGACCCGGGTGGTCGGGTTCCCGGACGGTGAGGGGACCGCGGTGCTCCTCGACCACCTCGCCGAGCAGGGCGTGGTCGAGTTCGACGACGTCGAGCACCCCGTGACCCTGTGGTGGGCCCCGGGTGCAGCCAGCGCGCTGGACACCGCCGACATCGACGCCGGCAGGGACGTCGGGCAGACCGCGGCCTTCATCCCCGTCGTCGATGGGGAGCGGCTGCGGTTCGAGGTGGCCGCGGACCCGGCCGACGAGGACGGCGTCCGCGTCCGTGACACCGGGACCGGTTCGGGCTGGAACCTGGCTGGCCGGGCGGTCGACGGCCCCCTGGAGGGCGCCAGCCTCGAGCCCGTCCCGATCGATGACACCTTCTGGTTCGTGTGGGCGGTGTACAAGCCCGACACCGACGTGATCGATTGAGCGGTGGCTGGCGTCGGGAGGGAAGCCCGGCGCCACGGCCGGCGTTGGAACCGGCGAGCCGTCGCCCTCACTCCCCGCTCGCCCCGGAGGTTCCGTGCCCCACGTCCGTCTCACGATCGACGCCGACGACCGTCGCACCCGGCGGGTCGTCCAGACCGTCACCGACCTCGTTCCCACCACGGAGGTCCGCGACGCGCGCCTGGACGACGACGCCGCCGGGTTCCTGGAGCGACTGGTGTGCTGCGGGTCGGTGACCCCGGTCCTGCAGGTCGGTGGGCTGCTGCTGACGGCACCGACCCCTGCCGAGGCCGTCCTCGCGATCCGGCGCGCCGTCCCCGAGCTGGTCCCCTGAGCTGACCACTGCCGGTCGCCGGCGCGGTGCGAGACCTGACCGCGCACGTGCACGGGACCGGCGTGCAGTCATCGCCTCGCACACAGGTGCGACGTCCGAGAGGTGCTTCCTCCACCGGTACTGGCCGGTTCAGGTTCCAGCGGTCGCCGCCTGGGGCGGCCTCTCAGCCGGGGCCTTCGATGTCTCGGGGGCGCCAGCTCCCGCGCACCTTCTCGAACGTCGCAACCCCGAGTATGTCCCGGCGGCGGCCCGTCCTCTAGGGCCGTTGGTCCCCGATGTCGCCGGCGATCTCGGAGGCGACCATCTCCACGGCCGTCCGGACGGCGGCGGACACCGGCTCCCCCCGCTCGAAGCACGCCCCCTCGATCCCGATCAGCGTCAGGCGCGGCGGGAGACGGCCGAGCCCCTGGGCGAGTTGGAGCGTCGTCGCGACCCCGAGCTCGTGGGTGACCGCCGACCGGTGCGGCAACGCCGCCAGCAGCTCGGGCCCCTCCCAGCGTGACACGGTCCCGGTGGCCGCACCGGTGCGCACGCTGTCGACCAGCAGCACGTGCTCGGCCCGCCCCCAGTCCGGGTCGAGCAGCATGCCGGTCGGATCGCCCGTCACGGTGCGGACGCACAGGCCGGGCGTGCCGGAGAGCTGTTCGGCGACCAGCAGACCTGCGGCGTCGTCGCCACGGTCCGGGTGTCCGATGCCGAGCACCAGGGTGCTCACCGTCGCTCCACCGTCAGGTCCAGGAAGTGGGTGGAGCACGAGATGCAGGGGTCGTAGTTGCGGATCGCCTGCTCGCAGCGCCACTGCAGGTCGTCGTCGTCGAGGTGGAGGTGGTCCTGGACGAAGGCGGCCAGGTCGGCCTCGATCGCCGGCTGGTTCTGCGAGGTCGGCGGCACGATCGTCGCCGCGGTGATCGTGCCGTCGTCGGAGAGTTCGTAGCGGTGGTAGAGGATCCCGCGGGGCGCCTCGGTCGCGCCGTGCCCCACCCCCGCGACGGGGGTGACGGGCACCGCGGGCACCTCGGGTGGCTCGTAGGCCGCGATCAGGCGCAGGGCCTCGTCGACGGCGTAGTGCAGCTCCACCGCCCGCACGAGGATGCTGCGGAAGGGGTTGGTGACGGGGGCGACGAGCCCGACCTCCGCCGCCAGTTCGGCGCTGGCCGGGGGCAGCCGGTCGGCGTTGAGGTTGAACCGCGCGGCCGGCCCCACCAGGTAGACCCCGCCGTCGCGCATCCGCCCGTGCAGCGCGGTCGAGTGGGACATCTGCTCCTCGTGGAAGTGCTCCGGCCAGTCCTCGACCGGGATGTCGAGCCCGGTGGTCGACACGATCCGACCGGCGTCGATCGGGTAGTCCGTCGCGCCCGAAGGGCCGGACCCCGGCTCGGGGCGCAGCGCCACGTAGGTCGGTTCGATCTCGAGGTGGGGGAACTCGAAGCCGGCGATCAGGCGGGCCGCGTCCGCGGCGGCGTCCCGGCACCAGCTCAGTTCGTCCACGAGGGCGTCGAGCTCCGCGCGGGTCGGGGCCCGGTGGAAGCCGCCGATCCGCACGTTGATCGGGTGGATCGCCCGGCCACCCACCACCTCGAGCAGGGTGTTGCCGGCCTTGCGCAGGCGCAGGGCCGTCTCGACGAGCTCCCGGTGGTCGCTGGCCATCTCGATCGCGCCCTGGTAGCCGAGGAAGTCCGGCGCGTGGAGCAGGAAGATGTGCAGGACGTGGCTCTCGATCCACTCGCCGCAGTACAGCAGGCGGCGCAGCTGCGCGATCCCGTCGGGGATCTCGACGCCGCACAGCGACTCGATCGCTCGGGCCGCGCTGAACTGGTAGGCGACCGGGCAGATCCCGCAGATCCGGGCGGTGATGTCGGGCGGTTCGAGGTAGGAGCGGCCTCGCAGCAGCGCCTCGAAGAACCGTGGCGGCTCGTAGATCTCCAGCTCGACCCGTTCTACCACGCCGTCGGTGACGCGGACGTGCATGGCGCCCTCGCCCTCGACGCGCGCGAGCGCCTCGACGGAGATGGCCCGGTCGTGGGTGTGGCTCACGGTCAGCCCTCCGTGGTGGCGGTCGCGGCCCGCTCACGCCGCCGGGCCTCGGACCGGAAGGCGGGAGCATCGGCGTTGAAGGTGCGGAACAGGTGGGCCACCTCGTCGTGGCTGAGTCCCAGCTGGTCGGCGAGGTGGTCCGCCATCGATGTGGTGTTGGGCGTCTCCATCGGCCCGAAGCAGCCGTAGCAGCCGCGGGAGAAGGCCGGGCAGCGGGCGCCGCAGCCCGCCTGGGTCACCGGGCCGAGGCAGGGGACGCCGTCGGCCACCGCGACGCAGACCCGGCCGGCCAGCTTGCACTCGACGCACACCGAGTGGGTGGGCGTCACCGGCGCGCGTCCGGCGAGCAGGGCGCTGATCACCTCGACGAGCTGGGAGGTCTCGATCGGGCAGCCGCGCAGCTCGAGGTCGACGGGCACGTGCTCGGCGATCGCCGTGGAGTCCGCCAGCGCCGCGATCTGGTCGGGGCGCGCGTACACCAGCGAGCGGTACTCCTCCACCTCGGCGAAGTTGCGCAGCGCCTGGATGCCGCCGGCGGTGGCGCAGGCGCCGATCGTGATCAGGGTGTCCGAGATCGCCCGCACGTGCCGGATCCGTTCGGCGTCGTGGGGCGTGGTGATCGAGCCCTCGACGATCGAGATGTCGTAGGGGCCGTCGCTGACCTCCCGGGTCGCCTCCAGGAAGTACGCGATGTGGATCTCGCCGGCGATCGCGAGCAGCTCGTCCTCGGCGGACAGCAGGGACAGCTGGCACCCGTCACAGGAGGCGAACTTCCACACCGCCACCGTCGGGCGTTCGATCGTCGCGATCGGTGCCGACATCGGGCCACCTCCCCGTCACAGTTCGCGGACGCTCATCAGCTCCCCGACCTCCGGCCAGGCGTACACCGGGCCGTCGCGGCAGAGCAGGGTCGGGCCGAGCTGACAGTGCCCGCAGGTCCCGACGCCGCATCGCATGTTGCGCTCGAGGGTCACGTGGATCCGGTCCGTCGGCATGCCGCGGGCGATGAGCCCCTCGGCGGCGAACCGCATCATCACCTCGGGGCCGCACACGAGGGCGACGGCGTCCTCCGGGTCGAAGGGCACCGCAGGGATCAGCTTGGTCACCACCCCGACGCGGCCCACCCAGCCCCGCACCGCGCTGTCGACGGTGACGTGCACGTCGATCGCCGGATCCGCCGCCCAGACGTCGAGGTCGTCGCGGAACACCAGGTCGCGGGGGCTGCGCGCGCCGACGAGCAGCACCACCCGCCGGAACCGCTCACGCTGGGCGAGGGCCGCCAGCAGCGCCGGTCGGACCGGGGCGAGCCCGATCCCCCCGGCGATCACGACCAGGTCACGCCCCTCGGCGTCCGCGAGGGGCCACGGCCGGCCGTAGGGGCCGCGGACCCCGATCGTGGTGCCCGGCTGCAGGTGGTTGAGGGCACGGGTGACCCAGCCGACGGCCCGGATCGTGTGGGAGAGCAGCTGGGGCGCCGCCGGATCGGACGAGATCGACAGCGCGGCCTCACCGACGCCGTACACGTAGATCATGTCGAACTGGCCCGGGGCGAAGGCG
Source organism: Nitriliruptoraceae bacterium (assembly GCA_007120465.1). Taxonomy (GTDB): domain Bacteria; phylum Actinomycetota; class Nitriliruptoria; order Nitriliruptorales; family Nitriliruptoraceae; genus CSSed11-175R1. Next base: position 25,386 of record SKNO01000049.1, on the reverse strand, counting down.
ATCGCCTCCCGCTCCGGGCGGATGTCCACGGTCACGATGTCGTGGGTCTGCTGCCGCACCGTGGAGACCACGTACGGCCGTGTCGTCAGGGTGCGCTGCGGTGGCGTGTCAACGATCGTCATGATGGTGGATGTCCACGAGTTGGGCGCGGGCGTGGATCAGGCGGTCCACGACCACGCGGCCGATGCGCAGCACGAGGTCGCGGCCGAAGGCGGGATCGTCGTCGACGAGCGTCCGCAGGCGGGTGGCGTCGATCGCGACCGTGGTGACGTCGTCGAGGCAGCGCGCGTCGAACTGCCAGTCGCGACCCGGGAACAGCCAGGACCAGCCCAGTGCCTCCCCGGCGTGCAGGGTCTCGACGGTGAGCGGGTCACGGCCGGGGCTCGCCACCTCGAGGGCGATGCTGCCCTCGGTGACGAGGTAGAACGCGGTGGTCGGTCCGCCACGGCGGAACACGAAGGATCCGGCCGGCAGCTCCAGGCTCGTCGCCGCGTCCGCCATCGCCGCGATGTGGTCGGCCGCGATGCCGTGACAGAAGGCGTGCGCCGCGATCGCGCTGCGCAGCTGCTCGGCATCGCCGCGGGGGAGGGGTTCCTGGCTCATGGGCTCGCTCCTGTGCGTGCGGCGCGCCGACCGTCGGTCGCGCGGATCGCGGCGACCTCCTCGGTGATGTCGATGCCGACCGGGCACCAGGTGATGCAGCGTCCGCACCCGACGCACCCGGAGGTCCCGAACTGGTCGATCCACGTGGCGAGCTTGTGGGTGCACCACTGGCGGTAGCGGGCGCGGGTCGAGCTACGCACGCTGCCGGGGCCGGTGTGGGAGAACCCGAGGGCGAAGCACGAGTCCCACCGACGGTCGCGGTACGCCTCATCGCCGGTGAGGCTGGTGGTGTCCTCCATCGTGGTGCAGAAGCAGGTCGGGCACACCAGCGTGCAGTTCGTGCAGGCGAGGCAGCGCTCGGCGACGTCGTCCCACCGCGGGTGCTCCAGGTTGCCAAGGAGCAGGTCGTGCAGGTCGGTGGTGTCGAGGTGCCGGCCCATCTGCTCCGCGGCGGCGTCCATCCGGTGGGTGCGCTCGTCCTGGTCGGCGGCGCCCGCGCCGGTGTGGTCGAGCTGCGCCAGCAGCTCCTGGCCACGCGTGCTGCCGGCGCGGGTGAGGAACCGGTGGGGGTCGAACAGCTCCGTGAGGGTCAGGTCGGCGCCGCCGTCGATCCCCGGTCCGGTCCCCATCGAGGCGCAGAAGCACGACCCGGACGGCGTGCCGCACTCGACGGCGACCAGCAGGAGGTCCTGACGGTTCGCGGTGTAGACCTGGTCCTCGTAGAGGCCGTGGAGGAACACCCGGTCCTGGACCGCGATCGCCGCGAGCTCGCAGCCGCGCACCCCCAGCAGGGCGAGCTTCGCGGGGACGTGCTCCTCCTCGCGGACGCGGAACCCGACGTCCCCGTCGGAGACGGCCGTCCACAGGCGGTGGCGCGGCGGCAGCAGCTCCCGCCGGGGGCTCGACGGGCCGACGGCGTAGCCGAACAGCGCGTCGTCGTCGCGCCGGTGCAGGCGGTACGAGCCGGGCCCCTGCTCGTCGGTCCAGCCACGCGGGAGGTCGCCGACGCCGGTGAGCTCCGCGTGCACGATCGCCCCGTCCCGCACCGTCGGCCCGATCACGCGGTAGCCGTCCGTGCGCAGCGTGGCGATGAGGGTGTCGAGGTCGTCGACCGACAGCAGGACCGGGGCGTCCAGTTCCACGGGCGTCCTCCCGTCCCCAGGTCGGGGGTCCGTCATCGAACCTACGGGTGCGTCCCCGGGCCGTGCAGTGCTGATGGTCCCGAGCCGATGGTGCCGTTCAGCGCCACGGGAACGTGGTTGCGCGGGCCCGGCCGACGTGGACGACGGTGGTGCCGTCGTCGTCGGACGTCCACGTGATCGGGGTGTCGACGAAGCGGCGCAGGGTGTGCACGTTGGTGGTGAAGTGGGTGGTGGGCGTGGTGGTGCGGAAGGTGCCGCCGCCACCCAGTGCGAGGGGGACGAGCAGCTGGTCCGCGAGGTGGGGGCCGACCGGTGGGCCGTGGGCCAGCGCCTGGCGGGCTGCGGACACCGCCCGGCGGGCGACCTCCTCGGCGGCGACGCCGCGCAGCCCGACCGCGCTGACCACCTCGGTGACCGCGGGGCGTTCCACCTCGAGCAGCAGGATGTTGCCGGGCCCGGCGGCTCGGACCTCCTCGACCCGGAGCTGCTCGCGTGGCCAGCCGAGCTCGCGCGCCACCACGTCCAGCTCGCGGTCCCCGACGTGGCGAGGCAGCCGCGACAGCAGCGCCCGCGCGGTGCCCGGGCGGGCGGGCCCGACCCCGGTCAGCGTGAGGGGGACCCACCGGCGTGCAGGTTCGACCCGGAGGGTGACCCGGCCGCCGCCCACGGGTTCGAACCCGTGACGTTCGAGGCGCAGCTCCGCCCGCACGCCGGTCTGGGCGAGGACCGGCAGGAAGGTGCGCTGGAGGAACTCCGCCGGCGGGGCGGCGCGGTTGTGGGTCCCTCCGGAGACCCGCACGGTGGACCGGCGCGGGGCGTGCAGCAGCGGGGTCAGGGCCACCTGGGCGACCAGGCAGGCGCTGCCGGCGGTGCCGACATCCACCGTGTGCTCCCCGGGGCACAGCCGGCGGGGGACGAAGGTGAGCTCGCTCGAGCCGAGGGTGGCCCCCGCCACCTCGGCGTCGGCGATCGTGGCCGCCATCCGCACCGCGGCGAGGTGCTGTGCCAGGAGCCCCGGGCGGCCACGGCCGGCGCGGATCCGCACGATCCGGCAGGGTGTGCCGGTCGTCGCGGCTACCGCGAGCGCGGTGCGCAGGATCTGGCCGCCCCCTTCGCCGTGGGCGCCGTCGATCTCGAGCATCGTGGCTGCTCCCTGACGCGGTCAGCGGTGGGTCCGGTCATACCTCGCAGGGGTCGCAGCCGGTCGCGTCCGCTCCGGCGTTCACCCGGACGGGGGCCGGGGTGTCGGCCGACACGTCGTCGGGGAACCGCAGCACCTGGGTGGCCCGGCTGCCGTACCGGTAGACGGTGATGCCCTTGACCTGCGCCAGCCAGGCGTTGAGGTACAGCCGTGCCACCTGGTCGGGGCTCGCCTCCGCCGGCAGGTTGACGGTCTTGGACACCGCAGCGTCGACGTGCGCCTGGACGGCGGCCTGCATCCGCAGGTGCCAGGCCGGGGTGATCTCCAGCGCGGTGACGAAGGCGCGGCGGATCGCCGGCGGGACCCCGAGGTGCGCACCGATCCGGCCGGTGCCGACGAGTTCGTCCGCGAGGTCGTCGGACCAGAACCCGCCGGCACGGGCGACCCGCTCGAACCGGGGGTTGACCTCTATCCGTCGGGAACCCAGCACGTCGCGGACGTGAGCGATCGCGAACAGCGGCTCGATCCCCGAGGTGGTCCCGGCGATCACCGACAGCGTGCCGGCGGGGGCGATCGCGGTGCGCTGGGCGTTGCGCACGGGCGGGTCGCCCGCCGCGGCCGCGCGGCTGTCGGGCCACCGGGGGCACGGGCCGCGCTCGTGGGCGAGCGCCTCGGAGGTGCGGCGCGACACCGCGGCGATCCGCTGCATGATCTGACCCGCGAGCGCCGCCGCGGCCGGGGTGTCGTAGGGGATGCCCTGGACGGCGAGCAGCTCCGCGAGCCCCATCATCCCGAGACCGATCTTGCGGGTCGCGTGGGCGGCCTCGTCCATCTCGGCGATCGGGTAGCGGCTGACGTCGATCACGTCGTCGAGGAAGCGGGTCGCCAGCGCAGCGGTCGTCTCCAGCCGCTCCCAGTCGAGCTCCCCGTCGTCGGTCAGCATCCGGGCCAGGTTGATGGAGCCGAGGTTGCACGACTCGTACGGCAGCAGCGGGACCTCGCCACACGGGTTCGTGGCCTCGAAGTCGCCCATCGTCGGCAGCGGGTTCGCGGCGTTGATCCGGTCGAGGAACAGCAGCCCCGGATCGCCCGTCGCCCACGCCGCCTCGGCGATGCGGTCGAACAGGCGTTGCGCGGGGACGCGGGCGACCGCCCGTCCGGTGCGGGGGTTCACCAGCTCGTGGATCCCCCCGTCGCGCACCGCCTGCATGAACCGGTCGGTCACCGCGACCGAGAGGTTGAGGTTCGTGAGCTCGCCTGTGTCGCGCTTCACGGCCACGAACTCCTCGATGTCGGGGTGGGTGACGTGGAGCACCCCCATGCTCGCGCCGCGACGTCGTCCGCCCTGACGGATCACCTCGGTGGTGAGGTCGAAGATGCGGAGGAACGACACCGGGCCGCTCGCGGCACCTTGGGTGCTGGCCACGACGTCCCCGGCCGGCCTGACCCGGGAGAAGGCGAACCCCGTCCCGCCGCCGGCCTGGTGCACCAGCGCCGTGTGGGTGAGGGTCGTGAAGATCGAGGCGAGTGAGTCCTCTACCGGCAGGACGAAGCAGCCCGACAGCACGCCGATGTCGGTGCCGGCGTTCATCAGCGTCGGGGAGTTGGGCAGGAACTCGAGCCGGCGGAGCATGCCGTCGAAGGCGGGTGCCCACCGGTCTGCGCCCCGCGGCCGGTAGACGTCCTCGGCCGCAGCGACCCCACGGGCGACCCGCGTCATCATCCCGCCGGTGGACTCGGCGACGCGGCCCTCGTCGTCTCGGCGCAGGTAGCGCCGCCGGAGGATGCGCAGCGCCGTGGGGGACAGCCCGAGGTCGTCGCGGATGTCCGCACCGAGCGGGGGCTGGTCCTCGGCAGCGACCCGACCGACGTCCAGCCGGGCGGACTCTGCTGCGCCCGACATCGCGATCTCCTCCCCCGCGTCGCGGGCAGCCGGCGGCCCGTCGGGTCACCGGGCGGTGCGACCGCCACCCGCGACACCTGCAGCGTTGCCGCCGGGAGGGGTTCATTCAAGGGGCGATGGTCCCCGGGTCGGCGGACATGCTGCTCCCGATCCGCTGCCGGAGGTCAGGCGGTGGCGAGCCGTAGCATCCCGTCGCCGGCCGCGGCGAGGTGGACGCCGAAGGGGCGACTGACGTGGTCCAGCGTCGCCCGGATCCACTCGCCGTCCGCCGCAGACGCGTGCTCGAGGCGCATCCGCCGGGCCACCATCGGCACGATGCGGAGGTCGGTCAGGGCCCCGGACCCGGGATGCAGCGACACGAGGTAGAGCAGCCGCAGGTCGTCGCGGTAGTGCTCGTAGCCGGCGATGCCCTCGTAGTCGTCGAGCAGGTCGCCGCAGCCGTAGAGGATCAGTCGGTCGCGGTACACCTCGACGGGGCGGGGATGGTGGGACGAGTGCCCGTGCACGAGGTCGACGCCACCGTCGATCAGCGCGTGGGCGAACCGGGTGTGCGACCGCGGCACGTCGTACCCCCAGTTGGACCCCCAGTGGATCGACACGACGGCGAGGTCACCGGGCCGGCGGACGGCGTCGAGCCACGCCAGCACCCCGTCGGCGGCGTCGGGCGACGGGGCCGCGAGGAACGCGACCCCCGGGCGGCGGGGTCGCGCGGCCCACCCCGTCGGGATGCCGCTGGAGGGCGTGCCCACCGCCACGGTGAGCACCCGACCGCCGCCGGCGAGGGGCATCGCGACCGGGCGCGTCGCCTCCTCGAGGTCGCGACCGGCGCCGACCGTCGTGAGCCCGGCGGCCGACAGCGTGTCGAGGGTCTCCACCAGCCCGGCACGGCCGAAGTCGAGCACGTGGTTGTTCGCGAGCACGCACACGTCGGGACGTGCCACGGTCAGGCAGGCGAGGTTGCCCGGGTGCATCCGGTAGTGCACCGCCTTGTCCCGGGCCACGTCGTCGCTGACGGTGACGGCGGTCTCGAGGTTGATCACCCGCACCTGCGGTGCCGCCTCGTCGAGGACCGCGAGCGCCTCACCCCACGGCCAGTCGGGCGTGACCGGGCGGGGGATCGGACCGTTCACGCGCTCCGCCAGTTCCACGTAGCCGCGGGCGTCGCGCATGTGGTCCTCGTGGAGGGTCGGGTCGCCGGGGGACGGCAGGATCTGGTCGACGCCGCGCCCCAGCATCACGTCGCCGGCGAGGAACAGGGTCACCACCTCGTCGCCCATCACCCGTCCTCGACGCGACGTCCCATCCCGCTGCCTCGAGTGTGCAGCCGGCCGGGCAGGGGTTCCACTCGTCGTCGCACCCGGACGCCAGGTTCCCCCGGGTGCGGTCGCCGCCGCTCCGCCACGGCCGCCCCGCCGGGTTCTGGGGGACCTTCGGCACTGGCCCGTCGGGTACCGAGGGGGCAGGCTCGTAGCACCGTAGGGGAGGTGTCGCTGTGCGCGTTCGCCGCCATCCACCACCCGGCCGGAACGTCGACGACCTCGAGCACCTGCACCGGACCGACGTGGAGGCGGTCAGCGTGCAGCTACGAGCGGTCGGTCGCGCGATCGAGGCGGTCACCGCCGCGATCGAGGAGTTCGGAGCGTCGCTGCCTGACGGCGTACCCCCTGCCGTCATCACGCACCTCGAGGCGGCGCGGTGGGAGCTCAAGGACCTGTGACGGCTCGCGCCGCGCAGGGGCCGGACCGGTGATGGAGGGAGGGATGGTCGGAACCGACATCCAGGTGAGCGTCCCGCGAGGCGAGGTGGCCCGGGACATCAAGGAGTACGCGGAGCGCAAGGTGCGGCGGGCCTTGGAGCGCGCGCCCGCGCCGGTGCTGCTGGCCCGCGTGTCGATGGAGGAGCTCGGTAACCCCGCGGCCCAACGACCGTTGGGGGTGAGCGTCGTCGCGGACATCAACGGCCGGGTCGTCCGGGTCCGGGCCGAGGGGACCACGTGGGTCGAGGCCGTCGACCTGCTCGCCGACAAGCTGCAGGACGAGGTGGAGCACCTGAAGCAGCGACGCCGAGCCCGCCGGCAGCGGGCGGCGCAGGGCGACGGCGAGGACGCGTGGCGGCACGGTGACCCCCCGACACCGCGCGCCGATCACCACCCCCGCGACCCGGACGACCGTGACCTCGTGGCGCGCGAGGCGTGGGTCCCCGAGCCGGCGGGTGTGGCGGAGGCGCTGGCCCACATGCGCGAACTCGGCCACGAGTTCCAGCTGTTCGTCGAGCAGAGCACCGGTACCGACGCCGTCGTCAGCGTCAGCGAGGACGGCGGCGTGGTGGTGACCCTGGCGGGTGACCGGCCGCCCGACACTACCGGGGTCGACGGGTCGATCGAGGTCCGCCAGGCGGCGCCACACCTCCACGTCGACGAGGCCATCGAGGCGCTCGACACGAGCGGCGCGTCCTACGTGTTCTTCGTCGACGCCGTGACGGGCCGTGGAGCGCTGCTCCACCACCGCTACGACGGGCACCTCGGGCTGGTCACGAGCCCCGTGGCGGGGGAGACCGGCGCGGGCGACTGAACCGCCGGTCGCCCTGCCCTCCGCAGGCGGCGGCGGTCAGCTCCGTGTCGTCGTGGGGTCGTGCAGCACCCGGAGGTGCTCGTCGGGACCCAACAGCTCGATGCGGCGCCGAGGCACCGGGTTGTCCTGGCTCGCGTGGCAGCCCAGCGCTCGCCGCTGCCGTTCCCGGTCGACGTGGAGCCGGAGGTCGAGCTCCGCGGCGTGCCGCCCCACGAACGGCGCGCCGAACTCGCGGCTGAGCGTCGCCGCCACCGGTGCGGGGATCGCCCAGCCCAGCACGGGAACGTCGAGGTGGCGCGCGGCCGCGATCGCGGCGTCGGTCGCGCGCTGATGGTCCGGGTGGCCGGTCACGCCGCCGTGGTCGAAGGTGAGCACCATCTCGGCGTCCCCGATCGCGTCGACCACGTCGTCGGACAGCCGGTCCAGTGGCACCGAGGGGAGGGAGCCGTCACCGTGGTCTCGGAGCGTGACCCGCTCGATCCCCAACACCGCAGCCGCGCATCGCAACTCGTCGGTGCGGCGGCTCGCCAGGTCGAGCGCGGCGCCGAGGGTGGAACGCTCCCCCCGGCTCAGGCAGACGAGACCCACGCTGCTGCCCGCATCGACGAGGCCGGAGATCACCGCGCCGAGGCCGAAGCTCTCGTCGTCGGGGTGTGCGCACACCGCGGCCACCGAGCGGTGGCGCAGCAGCGGTGGCAGCGCAGCCGCGCCGGTGACCGCGGTGGGCTGGCCGGTCGTGGTCTCCATACCCGCGATGCTACATCGTTCCATCGACGTATGGAATATGCAATGGTCGGTGCCGGCCTCCGCGGGCACCCGCGGGGGGACGAAGGGCCCGCGCGGCGATGCCTCGCGCCTCTGTCCGGACGGGGGTGCGGTCCCGACCATGCCGCACGGTCCGCCGATCGGAGGGTGCCAGGATGGTCGCGGTGTTCGGATGCTGGCGCGTGGTGCAGCGGCTGGCCGATCTCCTCGCGGGGGACCTCGACCCGTGGGAGCACCAGGCGGTGCAGGCACACCTCGCCGGGTGTGCCCGGTGTGATGACGCGTTCGACCGGACCCGGCGGCTCGAGGCGCTGCTGCGGTCAGCCCGTGACGTGGAGATCCCGCACGCCTCCCGACGGCGGCTCGAGGGGCTGATCGACCGCCTCGAGACCCGGGACAGGGTCGGGCACGCCCCCACCCCATCGGGCTGACCAGCCCAGCCGCCCACACGACCACCGGCAGGCCCGCTGGTCGGATGGTCGGTCGGAGCGGGGGCGTACCCTCGTTGGTGACCGCTCCGTCGGGTCCGAGGAGGCATCGTGTCGGCACGCTCCGAGCGGCGTACAGCCAAGGACGCGCTGTTCGATGGCTTCGCCCGCATCGCTGCGGCGCTCGGCAACGGGCGTCGCGCCGAGATCGTCGAGGTGCTCGCGCAGGGGGAGCGCAGCGTCGAGCAGGTAGCGGACGCGATCGAACAGTCCCTCGCCAACACCTCCCACCATCTTCGCACCCTCGCTCGGGCGGGCCTCGTGGTCGGGCGCCGCGAGGGGACGCACGTGCGCTACCGCCTCGCCTCCGAGCAGGTCCTCGACGTCTGGCTGGCGCTGCGCCGGCTCGCGGCCGAGCAGCTCGACGAGCTCGAGCAGCTCGCCACCGACTACCTCGGCGACCGTGCGGGGCTCGTCGAGGTGGACCGCCAGGAGCTCCTCGCCCGCCTCGAGGCCGGGGATGTGGTCGTGATCGACGTGCGTCCCGCCGTGGAGTACGCGGCAGGGCACCTGCCGGGTGCGATCTCGGTCCCGCCGGACGAACTCGAGCAGCGTCTCGCCGAGCTCCCCGCGGACGGCGAGGTGGTGGCCTACTGCCGTGGGCCCTACTGCGTCTACGCCGACGATGCCGTGCGCCGGCTGGTCGCGGAGGGGCGTCCCGCACGCCGTCTCCAGGACGGGTTCCCGGAGTGGCGCCGTGCCGGCGCGCCCGTCGCCGGCGGTCCCGTCGCGTCCACCGACCACCGCACACCCTGACCGATCGCAGGAGGTCCGCTCGTGTCCGCCGTCGTCGCCGCCTACGGCCCGTTCGACCCGGCCGAGGGAGCCCGCATGCTCGACCGACTGACGCACCGCGGCCCGGATGGAGCGGGCGAGGTCACCGTCGGCGAAGCGTGGCTCGGGCACCGTCGGCTCGCGATCGTGGACCTCGAGGGCGGCGCCCAGCCGCTGCACGAGCCCGAGCGTGGCTGGTGGCTGGTCGGTGACGGGGAGGTCTACAACCACCGCCGGTTGCGGGCCGAGCTCGAGGTGCGCGGCCACACCTTCCGCAGCGACTCGGACCACGACACCGCGCTGCACCTGCTCGCTGACGACGGGCCGCCGGGGCTCGCTCGGCTGTGGGGGATGTTCGCCTTCGTCGCGGCGAGCGAGGCGGGCGGGTTCGTCGCCGGGCGCGACCCGATCGGCATCACCCCGCTGTACTGGGTCCGTGACGGCGACACCGTGGTGTTCGCCAGCGAGCTGAAGGCCTTCGACCCCGACCGCCGCAACGCCGTGGAGCCCTTCCCGCCGGGCCACACCTGGACCCCGCAGGACGGGCTGGAACCCTTCCGGGTCCTGCCGGATCCCCACACGCCGGCGCTCGACGCCCTCGGCACCGACGCCATGAGCGCCGAGGAGCCGCCCGCAGAGGTCCTCGCGGCGATCCGGGACACCCTGATCACGGCCGTCGAGCGGTGCATGGTCGCCGACGTGCCGGTGGGGACCTTGCTCTCCGGGGGGCTGGATTCCAGCATCGTGACGGCGATCGCCGCGCGGATCGCCACGCGGCAGGGGTGGCGCCTGCCCACCTTCTCGGTCGGGCTCGCCGACAGCGCGGATCTCTCCGCGGCACGGCAGCTGGCCACCGAGCTCGGCACCGCCCACTACGAGCGGATCTACACCGAGGACGAGCTGATCGACTGGGTCCCGGAGGTGATCGGGGTCATCGAGTCCTTCGACCCGCAGCTGGTCCACAGTTCCGTGCCGAACCTGCTGGTCGCCAAGCTCGCATCCCGGCACGTCAAGGCCGTGCTGATCGGCGAGGGCGCCGACGAGCTGTTCGCCGGCTACGCCCACTACGGCGAGATCGAGGACCACCGGGAGCTGCATGCGGCGCTGGTGGAGACGATCGAGGGGCTGCACGCCGGCGGGCTGCAGCGGGTCGACCGTGTGGCGGGGGCCAACGGGCTCGAGCCGCGGACGCCGTTCCTGGACTTCGACGTCGTCGGGCTCGGGCTCGCGCTGCCCGCCCGGTGGAAGCTCGCGCACGAGGAGCGCGCGGAGAAGTGGCTGCTGCGCCAGGCCTTCGAGGGGTGGCTCCCGGACGAGCTGCTGTGGCGGCGCAAGGAGCAGTTCGGCGAAGGAACGGGTGCCCGTCAGGTGCTCCGCGAGCACTACGGGGCCCAGCTCAGCGCCGAGGAGTTCGCGGCGCAACGCCACGTCGTCGAGCCGCCGCTCCGCACCCCCGAGGAGGCGGCCTACTACCGGATCTTCCAGCAGCACCTCACCGGGATGGACCCGACCGGGGTCGTGGGCCGCTTCGCCGAACCCTGAGTCCCGTCACACCGTGCGGAACGGACGGTGACCGACCAGTAGCATCCTGCCGCGGAGGCGGGAGGCAGCATGATCAACCGGCACCGGCCCGGGGCAGACGGGCTCCTCGGTCCCCTCGAGTACGCCGTCATGGTGGCACTGTGGCAACGCGCTCCGGCGAGCGTCCCGGAGGTGCGCGAGCGGGTGAACCGGCACCGGGACGCCCAGGCGGCGCTCGCGTACACCACCGTGATGACCGTCCTGTCCCGTCTCTACGACAAGGGGCTCGTGACGCGCGATCGCCGGGGACGTGGCTACACCTACACGCCGAGGTACGACGAGGCCGGCCTGGTCGACCATCTCGGATGTCAGGAGGTCGGTGCGCTGCTCGCGCGGTACGGCGATGTGGCACTGGCTCACTTCGCCGCGGCGCTCGAGGACGCCGACGAGGGGTTGCGTGCCCGCATCCGAGCGCTCGGGGAGCATCACGATGCGTGACCGGTGGGCGCTGGGCGGCTTCGTCGTCGGGACGTCGGTGTTCTGCGCGCTCGGGTTCGCGATCGGTCTCCCGGTGGACGGGATCGCGGCGGTCCTCGCGCTCATCGTCGTCGTCGGGCTGGTGGTCGTGGGCCGTGCGGTGGTGCGCCACGCCCGGCTGGTCCGACGCCTGTACGCAACCTCGGAGCCGGCCCGGTTCGATGCGACGGGGGTCAGGAGCGCCGATCTCGGCGGCGGGATCTTCGTGGCGGGTCTGCGCAGACCGACGATCTTCTGCGACCGGCGGCTCCCCGAGCGCCTGACGCCGGAGCAGCTCCGCGCGGTGCTCCTGCACGAGCGGGCGCACCAGCGTGCCCGCGACCCCGCGCGGCTGCTCCTGCTCGGCCTGGCCGCCCCCGTGCTGGAGCGGCTCCCCACCGGCAGGCAGTGGCTGTCGGTCGTGCTCGCGCGTCGCGAGATCGCGGCGGACCGTGAGGCGATCGCGCACGGCGCTACACGGGCGGACCTCGCTGGAGCCCTCCTCGCGCTGCCCGCACGAACGTCAGGGCTCGTCCCGGGGTTCGGGTCCGCGGTGGACCTGCGCCTCCAGGTGCTGCTCGGTGACCGGACGGAGGTGGCCCCGCCGGCCGCGTTCCGTCGCGGTGGGCTGCTGGTCGCAGGCGTCGTCACCGGGGTTGCGGTGTGCTCGTGGCTGCTGCACCACCACCTCGTGCACGTGCTCGGGATCGCGTGCTGCTAGCGATCCCGTCCCCGCGGGCTGCTCATCCCGCGTCGTCCCGCAGGGCGCGACGCCGCTCCTCGAACTCCTCGCGGTCGATCTCGCCCCGGGCGAAGCGCTCCTCCAGGATCCGCAGCGCCGCGTCCCTCCCTCCGTCCGGGGACCGGTCGGGTCGTCCGCTGGCGGACCGGCCCACCAGCAACGTCACCAGGACGACGATCGCGACGATCGCTGCGATGACGAGCAGCAGCCAGAACCAGCCCCAGGCGCCCATCGACCACCACATCATCCCGTCGGTGTGCGGCGCGCCCGGCATCGGAGGGCCCTTCGAACGGTCAGTCGGGGACACGGACCACTACGGTAGTGTAGTAGCGATGATCCCGCTGTCGATGTGCCCCGTGAGGATGTCATGCCACGTCTCCGTCCGATACTCGCCGCACTCACGACCGGGGTCCTCCTGCTCGCCGCTTGCGCGGGCGACGACGCCCCGGATGCGACGACCGACCTGGAGGTCACCGGGACCGACGCCCTCGAGTTCGAACCGGACTCCTTCGCGGTGCCCGCCGGCCAGGAGGTCACCGTCCGGTTCACGGCAGAAGAGGCCGTGGAGCACGACCTGGTCATCGAGGGTGCCGCGATGCACGGCATGGTCGGCGAGGAGGGGCACGGCGACCACGACGACCACGCGATGGAGGGCGACGACCTGCACGTCGCCCACGCCGATGCCGGGCAGACGGTCACCGCGACCTTCATGATCGACGAGCCGGGGAGCTACGAGGTCTACTGCAGCGTGCCGGGCCACCGGGAGGCCGGCATGGTCGCCACCCTGACCGTCGTGGCCGAGGGGTGAGGTCACAGCAGCGCTGAGCCTCCGCCGGTGTGGCCCGGAGCTGACGCCGCCGTCGTGCCGCTCCTGCGGCGTCGTCGTGGCGGCGATCACGATCCTGCCCTCGACAACCCGGTCGCACTTCTATAGGGTAGGGGGGTATCCTTCAACGCACTGATCCGTCAACGTGCCGATCCAACGTGCTGAGCAGAGGTGCCCCGTGTCCACCATGACGCCGCCCACCCCACCTCGCGAAGCCCCGCGGTTCGTGGAGTTCGCGGCCGAGGGGATGACCTGCGGCTCGTGCGCCGCGCGCATCCAGAAGACCCTGTCGAAGCAGGACGGGGTCGCGGACGCGGAGGTCAACTACGCGACGGGCCGGGCCACCGTCGCCTTCGACCCGTCGCAGGTGGACACCGAGCACCTCCAGCAGGTGGTCGACCGCCTCGGGTACCGGCTCTCCCCGGTCGCCGACGCGGAGAGCGACGACGCCGAGGTGGAGGACCCCGAGGAGCGCGCGCAGCGGCAGTGGCGCCGGCGCGTCGTGATCGCGATCCCACCGACCCTGGTGGTGCTGTGGCTCGCGATGTTCGCCGGCGAGCTCGGCGAGCAGACCTGGGCCCGGTGGACCCAGTTCGTCCTCGCCACCCCCGTACAGTTCTGGGTCGGCTGGCCCTTCCTCGCCGAGATGGCTCGCCGCGCCCGACGGTTCACGGCGAACATGGACACCCTGATCGGGATCGGCACCCTCGCGGCCTACGGGTACTCGACCGTCGCCCTGTTCGTCGGCGGGTTCCTGTACTTCGAGGTCGCCGCCGCGATCGTCGCCCTGCTGGCCCTCGGCCGCTACTTCGAGGCCCGTGCCAAGAGCCGCGCCGGGCACGCGCTGCGGGCGCTGCTGGAGCTCGGTGCGAAGCAGGCACGGCTCCTGCGCGACGGCGACGAGGTCATGGTCCCGATCGAGGACGTGCAGGTCGGCGACCTGCTGCGGATCCGCCCGGGCGAGAAGGTCCCGACCGATGGCGAGGTCGTCGACGGCGCCAGCGCGGTGGACGAGTCGATGCTCACCGGCGAGTCGGTCCCGGTCGACAAGACCGTCGGTGACCCGGTCGTCGGCGCGACCGTCAACACCGGCGGCGTGCTGACCGTGCGCGCGACCGCGGTCGGTGCCGACACCGCGCTGGCACAGATCGTGCGGCTGGTCCAGGACGCCCAGCGGGGCAAGGCGCCGGTGCAGCGGCTCGCCGACCGCATCTCGGCGGTGTTCGTCCCGGTCGTGATCGTGATCGCGCTGCTGGCCTTCGCTGGCTGGGCCGTCCTCGCCGGCGACCCGCTGCAGGGGCTGATCGTCGGGGTCGCCGTGCTGATCATCGCGTGTCCCTGCGCGCTGGGGCTCGCGACGCCGATCGCGATCATGGTCGGCACCGGCCGCGGTGCCGAGCTCGGCGTCCTGATCAAGCGCATCGAGACCCTGGAGCGCACCCGCCAGATCACCACGGTCGTGTTCGACAAGACCGGGACGCTCACCCGCGGCGAGATGGTGGTCACCGACGTGCACGCCGCCGCCGACACCGACGAGGAGGAGCTGCTCCGTCGTGCGGGTGCCGTCGAGGCCGACAGCGAGCACCCGATCGGTCAGGCGATCGCCACCGCCGCGCGCGAACGCGTGGGTGGGCTGCCCGCCGCCACCGCGTTCGAAGCCTTGGCCGGCCGCGGGGTCCGTGCCGAGGTCGAGGACGTCGCCGTGTGGGTCGGTCGCCGCGACCTGCTGAGCGACGCCGAGGTGGTCCTCGACGACGAGCTCGAGGCGCGCGCGGCGCAGCTCGAGCAGGCCGGCAGGACCGCCGTGTTCGTCGGCTGGGGCGGGCGGGCCCGCGGGATCGTGGCTGTCGCCGATCAACTCAAGGACGGCGCCGCCGCGGTCGTGTCGGACCTGCAGGCCATGGGCCTCACGGTGACGATGCTCACCGGCGACAACCGCCGCACCGCCGAGGCGATCGCGCGTGAGGTCGGCATCGACCGCGTGCTCGCGGAGGTGTTCCCCGGCGACAAGCGTGGCGAGATCGAGCGGCTCCAGGCGGCCGGCGAGGTGGTCGCGATGGTCGGTGACGGCGTCAACGACGCCCCCGCGCTGGTCCAGGCCGACCTCGGCATCGCGATCGGTACCGGCACCGACGTGGCGATCGAGTCGAGCGACCTCACCCTGATGCGCGGGGACCTGCCCGGTGTCCCGCTGGCGATCCGCCTGTCCCGCCGCACCTACCGGACGATCCTGCAGAACCTCGCGTGGGCCTTCGGGTACAACGTGGCCGCGATCCCGCTCGCCGCGGTGGGGCTGCTCAACCCGATGATCGCGGGCGCGGCGATGGCGTTCTCCAGCATCAGCGTCGTGCTCAACGCCCTGCGCCTGCGCCGCTTCGGACGCACCGCCACCAGCACCGTCTGAGCGATGTCCGAACACCAGCCTGCGGACGCCGACCACGATCACGACGACCACGCGGACCAGGGGCACGGCGATCACGCCGCCCGCTTCCGGGACCGGTTCTGGATCGCGCTGATCCTCACCGTCCCGGTCGTGGTGTGGGCGCCGATGATCCAGGCGTGGTTCGGCTACACGGCGCCGACGTTCCCCGGGAGCGGGGTGATCGCCCCGGTGCTCGGCACCGTGATCTTCCTCCACGGTGGGTGGCCGTTCCTCACCGGCGGTTGGCAGGAGGCGCGCGAGCGATCCCCGGGGATGATGCTGCTGATCGCGATGGCGATCACGGTTGCGTACGCCGCCTCGGTGGCGAACGCGCTCGGGGTGTTCGACCAGGAGCTGTGGTGGGAGCTCGCGCTGCTGATCACCATCATGCTGCTGGGTCACTGGCTCGAGATGCGGGCGATCGGTCAGGCTCGCGGAGCGCTCGCTGCGTTGGCGGACCTGTTGCCCGACGAGGCCGAGCGCGTCACCGGTGACGGCGAGGTCGAGCGCGTCGCGGTCGCCGCGCTCCGGCCGGGTGACGTCGTGCTCGTGCGTCCGGGTGCCCGGATCCCCGCGGACGGCACGGTGGTCGACGGTGCTGCGGACGTGGACGAATCGATGATCACCGGGGAGTCCAACCCCGTGTCCCGTGGGGAGGGAGACCGCGTCGTGGCCGCGACGGTGGTGGCGGACGCCTCGCTGCGGGTCGAGGTGACCGCGACTGGGGAGGACACGGCCCTGGCCGGCATCGAGCGGATGGTCGCCGAGGCGCAGGCGTCACGCTCCCGCACCCAGGTCCTGGCCGACCGGGCCGCGGCGCTGCTGTTCTACGTGGCTGTCGGGGCTGGCACGATCACCGCGGTCGTGTGGAGCCTCCTCGGAGAGCCCGGGTTCGCGATCGACCGGACGGTCACGGTCCTGGTGATCGCGTGTCCGCACGCCCTGGGGCTCGCGATCCCGCTGGTGACCTCGATCTCCACGGCCCGCTCCGCACGGTCGGGCATCCTGGTCAAGGACCGCCTCGCGCTCGAGCGGATGCGTGCGGTCGACACCGTCCTGTTCGACAAGACCGGCACCCTGACCCGCGGGGAGCACGTGGTGGTGGACGTCACCCACGTCGACGAGGTCTCGACCGAGGAGCTCCTGGCGCTGGCCGGAGCGGTGGAGGCCGACTCCGAGCATCCGCTCGCCCGTGCCATCCACACCTACGCCAGCGAACGCGTCGCGCTCCCGACCGCGTCGGGGTTCCGCGCCCTGACCGGCCGCGGGGTCATCGCCGAGGTGCACGACGTCGAGGTGGCCGTGGGCGGACCGGCGCTGCTGCGGGACCGCAACCTCGACGTCCCTGGCGCCCTGGAGGAGCCCGTCGAGCGGTGGGAGGGGCGTGGCGCGGCGGTGCTGTACGTGGCCCGCGATGCTGCGGTGATCGGGGCGCTCGCCCTGGAGGACGAGGTCCGCGACGAGTCCCGCGAAGCGGTCGCGGCGTTGCACGCCGCCGGGATCGAGGTGGCGCTGATCACCGGCGACGCGCGCCAGGTCGCCGACGCCGTGGCGGCGGAGTTGGACATCGACGAGGTGTTCGCCGAGGTGCTCCCCGAGGACAAGGCGGCGAAGGTGGCCGAGCTGCTGGACCGTGGACGGACCGTCGCCATGGTCGGTGACGGTGTGAACGACGCACCTGCCCTGGCGCGGGCCGACGTCGGCATCGCGATCGGCGCGGGGACCGACGTCGCGATCGAGTCGGCGGGCATCGTGCTGGCCTCCGACGACCCACGCGGCGTGGTCGCGATCCGTCGGCTGTCGGCGGCGACGTACCGCAAGATGCAGCAGAACCTGTGGTGGGCGGCGGGGTACAACCTGGCCGCGATCCCCCTCGCTGCGGGGGTGCTCGTCCCGATCGGGTTCATCCTGCCCATGGCGCTGGGCGCGGCGCTGATGAGCCTCTCGACCATCATCGTCGCGCTCAACGCCCAGCTGCTGCGCCGGGCGCCGCTGTGGGACGAGGTACGTCCCGCCCCGGTCTGACCGCGGGGCTCACCCCGCCTCGACCACCAGCGTCCCGCGCATGCCGGCGGCGGCGTGCCCGCGGACGGTGCACGCGAACGTGTAGGTGCCGGGCTCGTCGATCCGCAGGCCGGCGGTCGTGGTGGTGCCCGGGTCGGCCGTGAGGCGCACGTCGAGCTCGGCGAACACGAGGTCGTGGAAGACCTGCCCCTGGTTGTCCAGGGTCAGGTTGACGGGCTCCCCGGCCGCCACCTCCACCCGGTCAGGGGCGAAGTACATCTCCCCGGCCTGCACGGTGAGCTGCGGTGCGTCCTGGAGCGGGGCCTGTGCCGTGGTCTCAGCCGTGGAGGACGGTCCCATCATCGGTCCCATCCCGCCGCCGTGACCCGGGTGGTGGCCTGCGCCACCCATCGATCCCCATCTGGTCGCCATCGGCGCGGCGGCGACGAGGGCGATCACCAGCGCCACCACGAGCAGCGCGACCGCTGCGAGCACGACGCCGGACACCCGCGGCCGAGGGCGGCCGGGGTGTCCGGATCGGTCGTCGGTCATCGGGATCGGTCGATGTCACTCAGCGACGTTGCCGCGGGACAGGGGGCCGTCGAGGTCCTCGCCTGCGCGTTCGCAGAGCTCACGCCGCTCCTCGCGCCGTTGCTCGTGACGCATGGGGCGGTCCTGGTCCGGGTCCCACGCACCGCGGATCTCCTCGCGGTGTGCCTGCCGTTCCGCCGCGCTCATCTGGTTGCGGTGCAGTGGCCGCTCGCGGTCGGCGTGCATGGGGGCGTCCTCGGGGGCCATCAGCCGGTTGCGGGGCATCATCCGGGGTTGGGTCTCCTCCGTCACCGTCCGGGTCTCGGGGAGGTCCGAGGGTGCCTCGTCGGCGAGCGCGGCACCCGTCGACGTCAGGAGGGCCCAACCGAGGGCCACCGCGACCGCCAGGACGACCGTGATGGCGGTGAGCGCCCGGGTACGCGTGATCATGGCTCGACTCCTCGGGGGCGGTGGGGTTCTCACTGGCACCTCCCAGCCAACCCCGTGGCGGTGCACCTGCGATGGGCGTGGTGTGGAGACCGTGTGGAGGTCGCGGCTGCTCAGCGGCGGCGCGGCAACCGCAAGGTGAAACGTGCCCCACGCCCCGCGACGTTCGTCGCCTCGACGTCACCGCCGTGCGCGCGGGTCAGCTCCGCGACCACCGCGAGCCCGATCCCGCTGCCGCCCGCGTCGGCGGCGGCCCGTCCCTGCCAGAAGCGTTCGAACACGCGGGCCAACTCGTCGTCCGGGATGCCCGGGCCGTCGTCGGTCACCTCCAGACGCACGGGATCGTCGTCGACGACGCGGACGTCGATGCGGCCGCCGGACGGGCTGAACTTCGCGGCGTTGGTGAGCAGGTTGGTGACGATCTGGCCGAGGCGCAGCTCGTCGCCACGGACCGGCGCCGGCTGCAGGTCGGCGTGCAGAGACAGGCCGGCCGCCTGCAGTCGGGGGCCGTGCAGCGCCAGCAGGTCGTCCACCACCTCGGAGAGGTCGAGGGGTCCGGTCTCGAGCTGCAGCCCTGCGGACTCCGCTGCCGCCAGCGCTTCGAGGTCCTCGACCAACCGGGCCAGCCGCACGATCTCCTCCCGGATCGAGGCGAGCCGGTCCGGATCGGGAGCGGTCAGCCCGTCGACGATCGCGTCGCACTCGCCGAGGGCGATCGCCAGCGGGGTGCGCAGCTCGTGGGCGAGGTCGGCGACGAGGGCCCGCCGTAGCTCGTCCTGGCGCTCGAGCGTGTCGGCCATCCGGTCGACGGCGCGGGCGAGGGTGCCGAGCTCCCCCGGCGCGTCGGTGGCGTGGCTGCGGGCCGTGCGGTCACCGGCGGCGACGGCTTCGACGGTGCCGGTCAGCCGGGTGAGGGGACGGGTCAGGCGGGTGGCGACGAGCCCGCCCGTGACCAGCGCGAGCAGCCCCGCGACACCCGCTGCGGTGAGGACGTTGCGGGTGAGCACCTCGCCGACGTCCCCGGCGATCGACGGGACCCCCTCCGTTGCGAACACCACCTCGATCGTGCCGACCGGCTCGCCGTCCGCCACGATCGGTGCGGTGAGGGGCGTGCCGGAAGGGCCGCCGTGGGGCGATCCGTGCATGCGCTCCATCATCCCGCGCATCTCACCCATGCGCCGCGGCTGGACGGGCTCGCCGTCGACGTCGCGGATCGTGACGGTGCCACCCTCCGCGGTGGCCACGGCCACCGTCGAGCGCAGGTCGGCGCCGGGCCAGCCCCCGGCCTGCTCGTAGGCCGCTGCGGCGAGGGACGCCGCGCGCTCGACCGTGGCCTGCTGCTGGCGGTCCACCAGCTCCGTCACGCTGCCGCGGGTCGCCAGCAGCGTGAGGCCCGTGAGCAGGGCGATCGCGGCGAGGGCCACTGCCACGAAGGAGAGCGCGAGTCGCCCGGCCAGCGAGCCGGTCCGCGACGTCCCCGCGGTGGGCCGATCGGTGGCCACGTCAGGTCCGGTCCCGGGGCAGCCCCAACCGGTACCCGCCGCCGAGCACCGTCTCCACGATCCGTGGTACGCGCGGATCCTCCTCGAGCTTGCGGCGGAGGTTCTTGACGTGGGAATCGACGGTGCGCTCGTACCCCTCGTACTCGTACCCGCGCGTGCGGTTGATCAGCTCGGCGCGGGAGTACACCCGACCGGGGGTGGCGGCCAGGGCGGTCAAGAGCGCCCACTCCGTCGGGGTCAGCGCCGCCGTCGTGTCACGGACGGTCACCTCGCGGCGGTCCTCGTCGATCACCAGCTCGCCGTCGCCGAAGGATCGGACGCCGCCGGCCTCCTGGGGGTCGTGACGTCGCAGGATCGCCTGCACCCGCAGCACCAGCTCGCGGGGCACGAAGGGCTTGGTGACGTAGTCGTCGGCTCCGAGCTCCAACCCGCGGATGCGGTCCTCGTCGGCGCTCTTCGCGGTCAGCATCAGGATCGGCACCTGGGTGGTCGTGCGCAACTCCCGCGCGACCTCCTCCCCGGGGATGTCGGGCAGCCCGAGGTCGAGGACCACGAGGGACGGAGCTACCGTCTGGCCGAGCTGGATCGCCTCCGCCCCCGACCCCGTGGTCAGCACCGCGAACCCTGCCCGCTCGAGGTAGCCGCGGACGAGCTCGCGGAGCTTGCGCTCGTCCTCGACGACCAGGACGGTGTGCATCGTGCCTCCTCGACCCGATCACGCCAGCCTACGTCGGTCCCCTCGGAGCGAGGACACCTGACCGTGGAGCCAGGACACCTCGCCGTGGCGGAGTGACGGTGGAGACGAGGTGGAGACCGTGTGGAGCAGCCGGCTCCCCGGGCACGGCCACAGGACGCGGCCCCGGTCCGAGGGACGGCCCCAACCCCGCGGGCGTCGGGGCCACCTCGATATCCTCGACCGGTGACGGATCGCCGGGGCAGGATGCTCCGGCCGGTGGGACGCCGCGATGCGATCCCGACACCCACGAGGGGGAGCTGGCCTCATGTACCACGAGATGCGGGAGAAGATGGCGAGCGGCAAGGGCTTCATCGCTGCCCTCGACCAGAGCGGCGGGAGCACGCCGAAGGCGCTCGCGCAGTACGGCATCCCGGAGACGGAGTACGACGACGAGAAGGAGATGTTCGACCTGGTGCACGCGATGCGCGAGCGCATCATGACCAGCCCGAGCTTCTCCGGAGACCGGATCCTCGGCGCGATCCTGTTCCTCGGCACGATGGAGCGTGAGGTGGCGGGAGCCCCGACCGCGGAGTACCTCTGGTCCACCAAGGAGGTCGTGCCCTTCCTGAAGGTCGACAAGGGCCTGGCCGACCCCACGGACGGGGTCCAGCTGATGAAGCCGATCCCGGACCTCGACGACCAGCTCAGCCGCGCGAAGGCCGCCGGGGTGTTCGGCACGAAGATGCGCTCGGTGGTCAAGATGGCCGACGCTGAGGGCGTCGCGCAGATCGTCGCCCAGCAGTTCGAGATCGGGAGGCAGATCCTCGATGCCGGGCTCGTCCCGATCCTCGAACCCGAGGTCGACATCACCAGCCCCCAGAAGGAGGAGGCCGAGCGACTCCTGCGCGATGGCATCTTCCGGCACCTCGAGGAACTGCCCGAGGGCGAGCAGATCATGCTCAAACTGTCGATCCCGACGGTGGACGGCTACTACACCGAGGTGATGGAGCACCCGGCCGTCCTGCGGGTGGTGGCCCTGTCGGGCGGCTACGCACGGGAGGAGGCCAACGAGCGGCTCAGTCGCAACCCCGGACTGATCGCGAGCTTCTCGCGTGCGCTGGTGGAGGGGCTCTCGGTCTCCCAGAGCGACGACGAGTTCGACGCCACCCTCGCCACCTCGATCGAGAGCATCTACCAGGCGTCGGTGACCTGATCCCCACACCTGACCGGCACGATCCGTCGTCGCGTCCGCGGTCCGTCGGCCGCGGACGCGTTCATGCCGTCGGCGACCGCCGACGCAGGGTGCCCGCGATCAGGGCGAGCAGGGTGATCAGCAGCACCGCCGAGAGCGCGCGGATCGTCAGGCCCCACACCTCGAAGGAGGGGTCGCGCTCGGGGGCGACGGCGAGGTACATCACCGCCAGCAGCACCTGGAGCAGCGCGGCGCCCGCCCACAGCCAACGGCTGCGCACCAGCCACAGCAGCACCGCGAGCACGAGGAACACGGCTCCGGCGACACCGAGGATGCCGCGGTCGCCCGCGGTCGCGCCCGCGATCGACAGCACGTCCGCGAACAGCAGGCCGTACACGACGGCGATCAGCGCTGCGGTGCCCGCGGCGACGAGCCGGAGGCCGGTGAGGCGCGGCTGCGTGCGTGGTCCGGTCGACGGGACGTCGGTACGCGCCATGGCGGCCTCCTCCGCAGCGCCGGCGGCGGGACAGAGGGGGGCGTGTCGGGCGGGTCAGGCCGTCGCCTCGCGCCGCAGCAGGGTGACGGTGGTCGGGCCGGTGTCCGGGCGGACCGCGGCGGGCGGTCGTCGGAGGGTCTGGCGGGCCGCTCCCATGTTCCGACGCCCCACCTCGACGGAGTGGAGGGTGTC
Organism: Nitriliruptoraceae bacterium; assembly: GCA_007120465.1. GTDB lineage: Bacteria > Actinomycetota > Nitriliruptoria > Nitriliruptorales > Nitriliruptoraceae > CSSed11-175R1. Next base: position 2,933 of record SKNO01000049.1, on the reverse strand, counting down.
GGTCACGGCGGCCGCGATGTCTGGCGGGAGATCGTCGGCGCGGGCGAGGCGTCCGAGCTCGGCGGCCGCCCGGTCGAGCAGGTCCTGGACCTTCGCGGTGACGAGGCGTGCCTCCATCACCGTCCAGGAACTCGTCGGTGTGGTCCCGGGCGCGTGGTGCGTCCGACCCACGGTGTCGCTCATCGGTCAGGCTCCCTCGTGCGGGAACCCTCAGCATCACCTCCCCGGCACCCCGGTTCCAGGGCCGAAGGACACCATCGTCGCCCGATCGCGGGTGTCCGGGACACCTGGCGGGACACCTGCCATCGTCCTCTACCCCGATGTGCGTGGGAGAGGCAACCTTCGATCGACGTGGTGCGTCAGACCAGGTGAGGGCCGTATGAGCGGCCGTGCACCGGAGGTGCGGAGATGACGAGGTGGTACCGATCGGTCGCGTTGGGCGTGCTGCTCGGCCTGGTGGTGGTCGCCTGTGGTGCGCCGGTGGACGAGCCCGACGACGCACCGGAGCCCGAGGACGCCGAGGAGGCCGTGCCGGAGGCGCCCGACGACGCCGACGCGCCCGACGAGGAACCGGCTCCCCCGGAGGAGGTGCCGACCGATCCCGAGGAGACCGGGCCCGAGGTCACCGTGTACTTCGTCCGGAGCCACGAGTCGGGCATCTGGGTCGAACCCGAGGTGCACGTCCTGGACCAGCCCACCGAGGCGGTCGCCCGGGGGGCCATGGAGATCCTGTTCGCCGGCGAGCCCCACGACGCGGAGCTCGCCTCCGCCGTGCCCGACGGTGTGGCGGTGCTGGCCACCAACATCCGCGAGCGCGTCCTGATCGTCGACGTGTCGGCAGCACTCGCGGCCCACAGCACCGGATCGGCCGAGGAGCTCGCCTTCGCGCAGCAGTTCGCCCACACGGGAGCGGCCTTCGACACCGTCGACGCGGTCGAACTGTGGGTGGACGGCGCGCCCATCGAGGAGCTGTGGGGGCACCTCGACTGGTCCGAACCGATCGAGCCGGACCCCTTCGCGGTCTCGCCGATCGTGATCACCGACCCGCCCGCCGGGCCGGGCGAGGTCACGGTGCCCGCGGGTGAGGTCACCGCGCGCGGCACCGCGATGGTGTTCGAGGCGACCTTCTTCCTCCGGCTGTACGACGCGGACGGGACCCTGCTCGCTGACGACGTCGTGACCGCGAGCGCAGGTGGGCCGGAGCGCGGCACCTGGGAGCACACCTTCACGATCACGGACCCGGGGGAGTACCGGCTCGAGGCCGAGGAGGACGACCCCTCGGACGGGGAGGGCCGTGCGCCGTTCCTGGTCAGCCGTGGGTTCACGGTCGGCTGAGGCCCGGCTGCCTGCCCCCGGGCACGACGGAGCGAGGTGAGATGGAACGGTTCCTGCGGGTCCTGCGGGAGCAGCGACTGCTCGCCGGGCTGGTTACTGCGCTCGTCGTGGTGGCGATCGTCGTCCTGGCGGTGCTGCTCGGACGGTCGGACCCGCCGGCCGACGAGGACCCGGAGGAACCGCCGCCTGAGGAACCCGAGGAACCCGAGGAGCCGGAGCCGCCCGAGGAGCCCGCGGAGCCCGAACCGCCGCAGGCGCGGCATCCCCTGACCGGCGTGCTGATCGACGAGGTGCCTGCGCGGCCGGCGCTGGTGGTGAAGGTCTCGAACTCACCCGAGGCGCGGCCGCAGACGGGCCTCGAACGGGCCGACGTCGTGTTCGAGGAGCTCACCGAGGGAGGCATCACGCGGTTCGCGGCGGTGTTCCACCACCACCTGCCCGAGGTGGTCGGACCCGTCCGCTCGGCTCGGCCCGTCGACATCCAGCTGATCTCGGGGTTCGGTCACCCGGGGTTCGCCCACTCGGGTGCCCGGCGGGAGGTCCGTGATCTGCTGGCGCGGACCCCGGCGGCCGTCATCACCGAGGGTGCCCCGGGGTTCTTCCGCGACCGTGGGACCTACGCGTCGCATCCGTACGCACCCCACGACCTCTTCCTGCGGACCGCTGACGCCCTGGAGGCGGTCGTCGCGGCGGGTGCCCGCCCGTTGGCGGATGTCGGCTGGGCCTTCGCCGAGGAGCCTCCGCCCGAGGCTGCGGCCGACGGCAGCACGGTCACGATCGAGATGTCCCGCACCTACCGCACGACGTGGACCTACGACCCCGCCGCCGGCCACTACCGGCGGGAGCAGAACGGTGTCCCGTCGCAGGTGACGGGGGAGGGGCGGATCGGTGCGGCGAACGTGGTGGTGGTGGCGGTCCGCCACTACACCGGTGCGTCGGGCTACCCGGAGACCGACGTGGTCGGCGAGGGTGACGCGATCGTGCTGCGAGACGGTCACCGCTACCCGGCGCGCTGGTCCAAGCCGACCGCCACCGATCCGATCGTGCTGCTCACCGAGGACGGACAGGCCGCCTTCCCCCTCAGACCGGGCCCGACCTGGATCCACCTCCCGGATCACCTCCCGGACTGAGCGGCCGGCGCGGGCGGGACGAGGCCGGAATATCCGCGCCGGTCGGGGCATTGTACGGACATATCGCTGGACGAACCTCTCGTCCCCGCCCTCGTCCTCCCAGGAGGTCATCCATGCCCTTCCGCGATCCGCTCCCGCAGGTCGACGTCACCGAGGCGCAGTCGCGCGTCCGTGACGGCGCGCTGCTGCTCGACGTCCGCGAGGCCTTCGAGTTCGCGCAGGTTCACGCCGCCGACGCGGTGAACCTGCCGCTCAGCGCGCTACAGGCCCGCCACACCGAACTGGACCCGGCCCAGCCCGTCGCGGTGATCTGCCGCTCGGGCAACCGGTCGGCGATGGCCGCGCAGTTCCTGCGCCAGTTCGGTATCGACGCCGTCAACGTCGCCGGCGGGATGGCCGCCTGGCAGCGCGCTGGCCTGCCGGTGTCCTCGCCCGTCCACGCCCGCACGGCCTGACGCGCCCGCGACC
>SKNO01000091.1 GCA_007120465.1 Nitriliruptoraceae bacterium | reverse complement strand
GTCGAGTTCCAGGGCGGTGGACGCGGCCTCCGTCGCGGCCTCGAGGTCGCTGCTCGCCCGCACGGCCGCCAGGCCGAGGTAGGCCGGGACCAGCGCCTGGCGGTCACCGGCCGGCTCGGCCAGGCGCAGGGCACGCTCGAAGGCCTGCTCGGCGAGGGCGAGCTCGCCACGCTCGGTCCGCGCGTCGCCGAGCAGGTGGTGGGCGTAGGCCTCGGTCCGGGCGCCGATGGCCGCCAGGATCTCCCGGCCCCGCTGGGCGTCGGCGATCGCCTGGTCGATCTCGCCGGTGCGGAGCAGGATGTCGGCCCGGTTGCAGTGGGCGATCCCCGCGATCATCGCGAACCCGGTGCGTTCGGCCAGGTCGATCGCGATCTCGGTCTGCTCGCGGGCGTCGAGGTAGTCGCCCTCCTCGAGGTGGTGGGACCCCCAGTTGGTGCGGATCCGCGCCTCCTGGAGCAGGTCACCGGCGCGCTGGGCGGCGTGGAGCGCCTGGCGGTAGTGGGCCTCGTTGGCGTGCCGGTCACCGTCGCTTGCGGCCAGCAGCGCCAGGGCCGTGTGGGCGAGGGCGAGCGCACTGTCGTCGCGGTCGCGGGACGCGGTGCGCATCGCCATCTCGGCCGCCGGGCGCGCTGCGTCCAGGTCGCCACGCAACCAGTGGGCCGTGGCCGCCCACGCGTGGAGGGCGGCGGACCCGGGGCTCTCGGGGTCGTCCGCGCGGGCGTAGGTGGCCAGGGCGGCCTCGAGGTCGCCGCGGAGGTGGTGGATCAGCCCGGCCTGCAACGCCAGGTCCGTCGGGAGCGGCCCGTCGGTCGGGAGCCCCGACGCCTCGAGCACGGCCATGGCGCCGACCCAGTCGCCAAGGACCGCGAGCGCCTGGGCGTGCAGTCGCTGGAGGCGTGGGGTGTGGTGCTCCGCGTCCAGCGCCCGGGCGGCCTGGTCGATCACGGTGAGCTCGCCCGCCCGGAGCAGCGACGCGCCGTGCTCCTCCAGCAGTTCCGCGACGGCAGGCGCGCGCCCCTGCCGTGCCAGGAGTGCCAGCGCCGGACCCACCGCCGGCTGTGCGAGCAGCGCGTCCGCCAGACCGTCGACCAGTGACCTGTCGGGATCGACGACCGGGAGCACGCGCTCCTCGACGACGCGCTGCACCGCCGGCGGCAGGGAGAGGTGGTCGCTCGCGACCGGGTCGGGTCGTGCGAGGCCGCGGGTGACCACGTCGTCGAGCAGCTCCGCGTGCGGGGTGACCGTCCGCAGCACCGTGGGGCAGGCGCTGCCCAGGAGGGCGATGCGCGCGAGCAGCTCACGGCAGGCGTCACGCTCCTCCGCGAGCACCACCGTGTCGAGGTACTCGCCGACCGGGCCGTGCGGGGCACAGGCACCGTCGACCGCGGCTGACCGTGCCGTGGCCGGCAGCGGACGGATCGCCTCGATCAGCAGCCGGATCAGCACGGGCCAGCCGCCGCTGGCATCCAGGAGCCGTGCGGCCAACGCTCGATCCGCGGTCAGCTCGTGCTCCACCAGCGCCGCGACCGTGTCCAGGTCCAGCGCGAGGCGCTGGGCATCGAGCTCCAGCACGTCCCCCGCGGCACGGCGTCGGGCATCCACCAGCCCGAGGGCCGTCCGGGAGACGACCACCAGCTGGGACGTGGCGGCGTCCGGTGTGGACAGCGCCTGCAGCACCGGGATCGCGGCGCTGCCGGCAAGCACGTGCGCATCGTCGAGCACCACCACCTCGAGGTCGCTGCCCGCCCAGTGACGGGCGATCGTCCGGCTCGCCGCGTCGGGGTCGGTGACGTCGGGGTGCGCGCCGTCCGGGTGTCCACCGGGCACGCCGAGGGCGGTGAGCTCCCCGACGAGGACCGCCGGATCGCGGTGCCGGTCCCGGAGGGACAGCCAGCCGTGGCGACGTCCCTCGGTGAGCCCGGCGGCCACCGTGCTCTTGCCCCAGCCCGGCGCCGCGGTGATCGTGACGAGGTGGCGGGTCCGGTCTCCGACCGGCGCGTCCGACGCCGGGCGGCCCGATCCCGCCGTCGTCGCCGACGGCCGTCCGGACCCTTCACCGGGCGTGGTGATCGTCACGTCCTCCGATCGCACCTGACGTGCGGGGCCAGCAGTGTACGCGGGCCGCAGGGGCGGGCCGTCCGCGTTGCAAGGTCGGCGAAAGGTGGCTGAAAGGCCCGTGCCCATCCTGTGCTGCACGGGCGCGGCGTCCGGCAGACCGGTGTGGCCGCCAGCGGCCCGGAGGAGGAACGTGCGGATGACGGTACGCCGTGCCGCACGTGTGCTCGACCCTCCTCCGTGGCCACCGGTCCCGACCGCGGGTGCGCCCTCCGGATGGTCCATCGCCGTCGCCGCTCCCGCGACGGTCCGCGGGGGGCATCCGGAGGGGCGCTCCGACCGGGAGCGGCCGGGCTACCTCGCCATCGCGGCCCACATCACGGGGCTCCTCGGCGGCCTGGTCGACCCGCGGGTGGTGCGTGCCGTCATCGGGTTGACCGGCGGCGAACTGGATGCGGTCACCGAGGTGGTGCGCGACGCGAAGGACACCGGGTGCCTGGTCCGTGGCCCCGAGGCGTGGCAGCAGGTCGCGCCGCTACCGACCCGACGGCTCGTCGCGCTGGTGGGTGACCGGCTCGCCGGCCTGCCGGCGCCACTGCAGACGGACGCGCGGTTGCTCGCCCTCGGCTCGCCGCTGTCGATCCGGACGGCCGGCACGGTGCTCGCGCCGCGCCACGTCCGGGCACTGGAGGCGCGAGGCATCGCGCGGTTCCGATGCGACGAGGGCGAGCGGCAGGTGGTGATCGCCGACGCGATCCACCGCGAGGCGGTACTCACCGACGTGGACGACGAGGAGCGCCTGCGGTTGCTCCAGCGGTTGGCCGACGCGGTCGAGCGAGGTGGAACGACCGGGACGGACCTCCTGCGGGTCGCGCGGTGGCGGCTCGAGGTCGGCGGGTGGCCCGCCGAGCGCTTCGAGGTGGCGGCGGGGCACGCCTACACCGCCAGCGAGACGGGGCTGGCAGCGCGCCTGGCGGCACGGGCCGTCGAGCAGGGTGCCGGCTGCCGCGGGGCGGTGATGCGTGCCGTGACCCTGGCCGCACACGGCGAGGTGG
>SKNO01000204.1 GCA_007120465.1 Nitriliruptoraceae bacterium | reverse complement strand
TACTTCCGCAGCCGCCGCTTCGCGATTCAGGGCATCTTCATGCTCCTGGGTGGCATCGCGGTACTGCTGGGCTCCTTGCACTTTGCCGCATTGTACGCCGCCAAAGGCCCGGAGCCTAATGCGCTGGCTCCAGAGGAACCGATTCTCGCGACGGCGATGGCGCGTAGATCGGTGGTGGTGATCGGGCTTATCATGGGTGGGCTGCTGGTAACGCTTGCGGTGCTGGCGCGTCACGATGCAGTAGCGGAGTACGTCATTGCCGCTGAGGCGGCTGACCTTGCGGCGGAAGCGGAGGCCGAGCGACAGGCGCTGATCGGCCCGCCGGGCCCGCAGGGGGAGACGGGGCCACCCGGGGAGCCGGGCGCTGAGGGTCCGCCAGGGCCTTCGGGGCCACCGGGACCCGCCGGAGCGCGCGGCTCAGGTGGGGACGCCCCAGCCGCCGCCGCCGGGGGTCCGCACGAGCAGGCCGTCCCCGGCCTCCACCTCGAAGGTGACCTTGCCGGGCAGCCGCTCGCGGCCGCCACCTCGAGGGAGCAGCCAGTCCTCGCCGCTCGCGCCCGGCCCGCCGCCCTGCAGCCCCCAGGGCCGGGTGCGGCGCCGCTCACCGATCAACGACACCGTCGCGGGCTCCAGGAACTCGAGCTCCCGCTCGATCCCGTCACCGCCGCGGTAGCGGCCCTCGCCGCCGCTGTCCCACAGGGTGGTGCGGCGCACCTTGAAGGGGTAGTGGGCCTCGAGCGACTCGATCGGTGTGTTGCGCGTGTTGGTCATGCCGGTGTGTATGCCCGACTGCCCGTCCCGACCGGGGCGGGCACCCTGCCCGCCCGCGACGGTCTCGTAGTAGGCGGTGCGCTCGGACCCGATCAGGATGTTGTTCATCGTCCCCTGCGACGCGGCGGGGATGCGCGTCGGGTTCGCGGGGGCCAGCGCGCCGAGGAGGACGTCGGCGATGCGCTGGCTGGTCTCGACGTTGCCGGCGGCGACCGCGGCGGGCGGGATCGCGTCCACGATCGTGCCCGGCGTGGTGGTGAGGGTCAGCGGCCGGTAGCAGCCGCCGTTGGCCGGGATCGACGGGTCGGTGGCGACCCGGACGGCGTAGTACAGGCACGACCGGGTCACCGCCTGGACCGCGTTGAAGTTGGCGGCGACCTGTGGGGCCGAGTCGGTCAGGTCCGCGTGCAGCTCGCCGCCGTCCAGCTCGATCGTGACGGTGATCGGGTGCAGGTCGTCGCGCCCCTCCATGTGGTCGGTGAACCGGTAGGTGCCGGCCGGCAGGTCCGCCAGCGCGGCACGCATCCGCCGCTCGCCGTACCCGAGCACCGCGTCCGCCAGCGCCTGGAACGCCGCCGGCCCCTGCCGCTCCGCCAGCTCGATGAACCGCCGGGCACCGACCTCGTTGGCGCCGAGCTGCGCGGACAGGTCACCGAGGCGCTCCTCGGGCGTGCGGGTCGCCGCGAGGAAGGGCTCGACGAAGCTGTCCAGCCACTCGCCGTCCACGACCGCCACCGTCGGGGCGACCCGGTGGCCCTCCTGCGCGATGTCGGTCGCCTCGGCCGGCATCGACCCGGGCGCGTCGCCGCCGACGTCGGCATGGTGGGCGCGGTTGGCCACGAACCCGATCGGTTCCCCGCCGATCATCACCGGCCGCACGAGGGTCAGGTCGTTGAGGTGCGTGCCGCCCGCGAAGGGGTCGTTCACCGCGTACTGGGTGCGCCCGTCCAGTCGCTCCCCGAACACCTCCAGCACGGCCTGGACCGAGGCGGGCATGGAACCGAGGTGGACCGGGATGTGCTCGGCCTGGGCCAGCATCTCGCCCGACGGGACGAAGATGGCGGCGGAGCAGTCGACCCGCTCCTTGATGTTGGGCGAGTACGCGGTGCGGCGCAGGACCGTGCCCATCTCCTCGGCGACCGCCGCGAAGCGGTTGCGCGCGACCTCGAGGGTGACGGCGTCGACCGTCCCGGCGCTCACGCGGCCGTCCGCGTCACCACGGTTCGTTCCCCGGCGTCCACTTGATCGAGCACCCGGTCGAGGGCCACTGGTCCGCCGGGACCTCGCCCCCCGACAGCACCGCGTCCAGCACGGCACGCAGGTCGGCGCCGTCGGGCTCGCCCTTGCCGGGACGGGTCTCGTCGAACCGGCCGCGGTAGACCAGCCGCCGGTCGGCGTCGAACACGAACAGGTCCGGGGTGCAGGCGGCCCCGTAGGCCTTCGCGACCGACTGGTCGGCGTCGAACAGGTACGGGAAGGTGAAGCCGACGGTGCGCTTCTGCTCGGCGAGGCCCTCGGGGGTGTCGTCGGGCGAGACCGTCGGGTCGTTCGATGAGATCCCGACGACGGCGACCCCCCGCTCCTGGTAGGTGCGGGCCACCTCGGCGAAGCGGTCCTGGACGTGGACCACGTACGGGCAGTGCTTGCACAGGAACGCCACAACGAGCGCCGGGGCGTCGTCCAGGTCACCCAGGCGGACCGTGCTCCCGTCGGTCACCTCCGGGAGCGCGAGGTCGGGGGCGGCGGTGCCGAGCTCCATCTGCATCGTTGAGGAGGCCACGTCGTTCCCTCCGTCGTCGAGGTCGCAGGGTCTCACCCGCACGGTAGCTGGCGGGCCGGATCGGGGGCGGTGCTCACCACCCGAGCCGGAGCGCGCCGGAGTCGTGCACCTCGGCGTGCTCGTCCGGGCCGAGGTAGGTGGTGGCCTCGCGCTCCTCGATGATCGCCGGGCCGGCGACGACCTGGCCGGGGGCGAGCCCGGGCCGCCACCACACGTCGGCGTCGAGGGTCCCGTCCACGGTGGTCACCGCTCGCCGCCCGCGGTGGGCCTCCCCCACCGGCTCGACCGGGGGCAGCTGGTCCCAGGTCAACGCGGGCGGCGCGGTCGCCTCGGCCCGGACCGTGACCACCTCGATCGGGTCGTCCGGACGGGCGAAGCCGTTGCGCTGGCGGTGCGCGTCGTGGAACCGGGCGGCGATCGTCGGCAGGTCCTCCCCCGGGGTGTAGCCGATCGGGGTCTCGTGGGCCTGGCCGAGGTAGCGCACGTCGAGCACCAGCGCCACCTCGACGTCGTCGGCGGTGTCGGGACCGCCGTGTCCGGCGGTGAGCTCGGCCGTCGCCTCGGCGGCCACCGCCTCGG
>SKNO01000036.1 GCA_007120465.1 Nitriliruptoraceae bacterium | reverse complement strand
GTTCGAGGCTGTCGCGGGCAGGGAGAGTGCCGGGACGGGACCAGCGGACATTCCGTTCAGATGCACGCCCTGTTCAGATGAACACGACGTCGAACTGCTCCTGCTGGTAGAGGGATTCCACCTGGAACCGGATCGGAACGCCGACGAACTCCTGCAGCTCGGCAAGGCTCGAAGATTCCTCGTCCAGCAGCAGGTCGATCACGCTCTGCGACGCAAGCACCCGGAGTTCCTTCGCATCGTACTGGCGGGCCTCGCGGAGGATCTCGCGGAACAGCTCGTAGCAGACCGTTTCGGCCGATTTCAGGTAACCGCGCCCGCCGCAGGTCGAACAGGGCTCGCAGAGCAGGTGCTCCAGGCTCTCGCGGGTGCGCTTGCGGGTCATCTCGACCAGCCCAAGCGGCGAGACGTCGCAGATCTGACACTTCGCGTGGTCCCGCTCCAGTGCGCGGTCCAGCGCGCGGATCACCTGGCGCTTGTGCTCGTCGTCCTGCATGTCGATAAAATCGATGATGATGATGCCGCCGAGATTGCGCAGCCGCAGCTGCCGGCCGATCGCCTGCGCAGCCTCGAGGTTGGTCTTAAAAATCGTTTCCTCGAGGTTGCGGTGCCCGACGAAACCGCCGGTGTTGATGTCCACCGTGGTCATCGCCTCAGTCTGGTCGAAGATCAGGTAGCCACCGGATTTCAGCTCGACCTTGCGTTCCAGCGCGCGCTGGAGTTCTTCCTCTACGTTGAACAGCTCGAAGATCGGCCGCTCGCCAGGGTAGTGCTCGATGCGATCGGTCAGTTCCGGGATGTAGCGTTCAGCGAATTCGCGCACGCGCTGCCAGGTCTCGCGGGAATCGATTCGGACCCGTTCGAGGTCGACCCCCACCATGTCGCGCAGAATGCGCAGCACCAGGGGCAGATCCGCGTGGATCTCCTGCCCGGAAGGGCAGTTGGCCGCGTTTTCCTGCAGCGTGTCCCAGAGCTTCTTCAGGAACAGCACGTCCTTGCGCAGCGCGGCCTCGTCCGCGAGTTCAGCGGCGGTGCGCACGATGAAGCCATGCGCCGGGGCGAGTTCGCCGCGCAGCGACTCCAGGGTTTCCCGCAGACGGCTGCGGGTGGCGTCATCCTCAATCCGCGTGCTGATGCCAATGGTGCTCTGATTCGGCATCAGCACCAGGTGGCGCGACGGCACGGTGACATAGGTGGTGAGGCGCGCGCCCTTGGTGCCCAGCGGATCCTTGATCACCTGGACCAGCAGTTCCTGCCCCTCGCGCAGAAGCTGGCTGATCGATTCGTTGCGCCGGGGAGCCTCGCCGTTGTTGCACAACTCCTCGCGCTCCACCGGAGCCACGTCGGAAGCATGCAGGAAGGCTGTGCGTTCCAGGCCGATGTCGACGAAGGCCGCGTCCATGCCCGGCAGGACCCGGCACACCGTGCCCTTGTAGATGCTGCCCACCAGCCCGCGACGCCGGGTCCGCTCCAGGTGGAGTTCGGTCAGAATGCCGTTCTCCACCAGGGCAACCCGGCTCTCCTGCGGGGTGATGTTCATCAACAGTTCGGTGCCGGTCATGCATCCTCTCTTGGATTCGATCTGCGCTTCCTGCCGGCGCACGGCCGGCAAATCGGGATCCCGGCTAACTCCTGGCGAAAACGCGGTCAGGCTGTCGTGGGACCTGCCGAAACCTTGGGTTGTTCACTCCCGTTCTGCGCTTCCGGCACAACCTGGCCGGTGTCGTCGGATTCATCCTCGACATCATGGCGCGGCCAAGACTTCAGGACCGCGTGCACCAGTGTCGCCAGCGGGATCGCGAAGAATACGCCCCAGAGCCCCCAGATTCCGCCAAAGATGAAAACCGCCGCGATGATCGCCACCGGGTGCAGATTGACCACCTCGGAGAACAGCAACGGGACCAGCACGTTGCCATCCAGGAACTGGATCACCCCGTAGGCGACCAGCACCCAGACGAATTCGGTGGAGAACCCGAACTGGAAATAGGCGACCAGTGCCACCGGAATCGTGACGACCGCCGCACCAATGTACGGGACGATCACCGAAATGCCCACCAGGAACGACAGCAGCACCGCGTACTGCAGGCCAAACCAGTGGAAGGTGATGAAGCTCACAGCCCAGACCAGCAGAATCTCAATGAACTTCCCGCGCACGTAGCTGGCGATCTTGATGTTGACCTCGTTCCACACCTGGCTGGCCAGGCGCCGGTCCCGGGGCATGAAACCCATGAACCAAGCGAGAATCGCGTCGCGGTCCTTCAGCATGAAGAACACCATCAGCGGCACCACGATCAGGTAGATCACCACCGTCACCAGGTGCTGTGCCGAGGCGAGCGAGAACTTCACCACCTGCTGCCCGAACAGGGTGGCCTCCGCACGGATCGCCCCCATGATGTCGAAGACCTGCTCCTCGGAGATGATCTGCGGGTAGCGCTCGGGCAGTTGCAGCAGCAGTGCCTGGCCCTGCGAGATCATTACCGGCAACTCCCGGACCAGCTGTGTGACCTGCTGCGACATCAGCGGCACCAGGCCAAAAAGCGCCGCTGCAACTAACGCGAAAAAGCCGGCCATCACGATGATCACCGCCGCCAGCCGCGGCAGCCGCAGCCGCACCAGCTTGCTCACCGCGCCCTCGAGCAGGTAGGCGATGATCAGGCTCGCGAGCAGCGGCGCCAGAATGCGGCCGGCAAAGATCACCAGCAGGAAGCCGGCCATCAGCAAAAGCGCAAGAATCACGACTTGCGGGTCGGTGAAGTGCCGCTCGTACCAACGGCGCAGAACTTCGATCATGAGGTGGACCGCACCTTCTCGTAATGGCGCGAGAACACGATCTCGAGTTCGTCGATGACCTCGACCGCCGACCGGCCATGCATCACGTGCTGGGCCATCAGCGCGGAGGTCTCGTTCAGCAGCGGTCCACGCTCCAGCATGAAGTAGGTCTCGGACAGCCGGCGCATCGCCTTGATCACGGATTCCTGCTCGGGGCGCGGAATGTCCTTCGGCTCGGGCAGCGGAGCGTCCTCTGCGGCCTCCGGCACCTGGGCGAGCAGAAACTCGGCGAACTGCAGCAGCGTGCGCTGCTGTTCCTCCGGCAACCTGCCGGCAATCTCGGCCAAGCGCCGGGAAACGTCACCGCCCT
>SKNO01000201.1 GCA_007120465.1 Nitriliruptoraceae bacterium | reverse complement strand
TGCGCGCGGTGGTCGCGGCGACGCGTCCCGGCGACGTCCTCAGCTACGGCGAGGTGGCCGCCGAGGCCGGGGTGCCCGGGGCCGCCCGCGCCGTCGGTCGGGTGCTCGCGGCGCACGGCAGCGATGTGCCCTGGTGGCGGGTGGTGACCGCACAGGGTCGGTTGGTCCCCGGGCGCGAACACGACCACGCTCGCCGCCTCGCCGCCGAGGGCGTACCCTGTCGCAACGGGCGCGTCCTGCGGCGGGGCGATGGGGCCCCGGACGCCACGCGCGGACAGGATGTGCGCTGAGCGCGCACTCGATACGGCCAAGGACGCCTCGGGACGATATGTCCGTTATCACTCATGAGCGCGTCGTTGGACGGCCCTCGCTCTGTTCCTGGTGCGCATGACCCGTCCGGACGGCCACCGCCGCGCCGTCGATCGGACCGGAGTCGACCGTTCGTCGGCACCACGTACGTGACGGCTCCGAACCAGGCATGCGACGCTACCGGTTCCCCCCGAGGACGACCCCGCGGACGTTCCAGGCAACCACCAGTCGCCGGCGACCGTCCCACCGTCGAGACCGCCCCACCGACCACCGACCCCACCGACCACCGACCCCGATCCGCCCCCAGGCCCCGCGCCGAGCGCGCGGGTGACCGGCCACAACGCACCACGCCGAACGCCAGGAGGCAAGGTGAACCCGACCGACCTTCCCACCGCTGAGCTCGCCGTCGAGGAGCTCCTGGAGCGCTCCGCGGAGCGCGGTTTCGTGCTGCTCTCCGAGCTGCAGCTGCTCTACTCGCCCGAGCTCCTCGGCGACACCTGGGTCGAGGACACGATCGCCGAGATCCGGGCCCAGGGTGTCGAGATCATCGACGACGTCGCCGACGACGCCCCCGAGGAGGTCGTCGCGGCGGACCACTCCGCGGCGCTGACGACCGACCTCGTCCGGCAGTACCTCAACGACGCCGGCCGTCACGAGCTGCTGACCAAGGAGGACGAGGCCGACCTCGCGAAGCGCTACCAGGCCGGCCTGTCCGCCGACCAGCTCCTGCGCGAGCTCGGCAAGGACGTCAGCCGCAGCCGGAAGGCCAAGCTGCGGCGCATCAGCACCGACGGTGCCCGGGCCAAGGAGCGCATGGTGCAGGCCAACCTGCGCCTGGTCGTCCCGCAGGCCCGCAAGTTCTCCGGGCGGGACCTCGACTTCATCGAGCTGATCCAGGAGGGCAACCTCGGGCTGCTGCGTGCCGTCGAGAAGTTCGACCACACCAAGGGCTACAAGTTCTCCACCTACGCCGTGTGGTGGATCCGCCAGGCCCTGCAGCGCGGCGTGGCCAGCAAGGGGCGCACGATCCGTGTCCCCGCCCACGTCTGGGAGCTGTACGGCAAGTTGCGCGCCGCCGAGCTGCGGCTGCGTCAGCAGAAGGGCGGAGACCCCTCCGAGGCCGAGATCGCCGAGGAGGTCGGCCTCACCGAGCAGCGCGTCCGCGAGGTGCGTGACGCGATGCAGGAGCTGGTCTCCCTGGACCGGCCGATCGGTGAGGACGGCGACGCGACGATGGGCGACCTCATCGCCGACGTCGACGGCATCGACCCGGCCGACACCGCCCTGGAGGGCGACGCCCTCAGCCAGATCGACGCGGCCCTGCGCGAGCTCGAGGAGCGCGAGCGCCTGATCCTGATCCTGCGGTTCGGTCTGCACGGCGAGGAGCCCAAGACCCTCGAGGAGATCGGGGAGCACTTCGGCCTGACGCGCGAGCGCATCCGCCAGATGCAGAACCGTGCCCTCGCCAAGCTGCGGCACCCGTCCCGCGCCCACAACCTCTCCGGCCTGCTGGACGTGCTCGACCGCGCGGCGTGATCGCCGCCTGACCGCGGCGCGGCCCCGCGACGGGGCGACCGTCCCCTCGGACACGACGCCCGCCACCATCGGTGGCGGGCGTCGCGCGTAGCATCCCGGTCGCCCACCGTTCAGGAGTCGTTCCGTGCCCGACGTCGTGACACCGACCCACCGCACCCTGCTGATCGTCGTCGCGGTGCTGGCCCTCGGCGCCATCGGGGGGATGGTCGCGCTGTGGCCGGACCGGGAGGCGCTCCCTGAACCCGCCGAGGAGCTCGAGGACCTCATCGCCGGGGAGATCATCGCCTTCGAGGTGTACGAGGGCGAACCGGACGAGCTCGACGAGGAGCTCGGCGCGCCGTTCGGCATCTCGGGACAGCGGGCCGACATCCAGGTGCGGCTGCTGGACGGTCCCGACGAGGGCCGCGAGGTCCTCCTGCGTGATCTCCCACTCGAGGGATACCCGGACCTCGCCGTCGGGGACCGGGTCACCCTCGACCGCGCCGGCGTCCCCGGGTCGGACACCGAGTACTTCATCACCGACTTCCAGCGCACCCCGACGCTGCTCCTGCTCGTCGGCCTGTTCGTGCTGGCGGTCCTGCTGATCGGACGCTGGCACGGGTTGCGCTCGCTGATCGGGCTCGGCATCAGCCTGGTGATCGTGGTGAGCTTCGTCGTCCCGGCGATCCTGGCCGGCGCCAGTCCGCCGCTGGTCGCACTGGTGGGGGCCGTCGCCGTGATGATCGTCACCCTGTACCTCGCCCACGGGGTCAACGAGATGACCACCGCGGCGATCGTCGGGACCACCGGCGCGCTCGTGCTCACCGTCGGGCTGGGGCTGTGGTTCATCGACCGCGGCCGGATCACCGGGTACGCCTCGGACGACGCGATCTTCGCCTCCTTCGCGGTCCAGGGGTTGGACCTGCAGGGGCTCGTGCTCGCCGGGCTGATCATCGCCGCCCTCGGCGTGCTCGACGACGTGACGGTCAGCCAGGCGTCCACCGTGTTCGCCCTGCACGACACCGACCGGACGCTCGGTTGGTCGTCGCTGTTCGGCCGCGCGATGAAGGTCGGGCGTGACCACATCGCCTCCGTGGTCAACACCCTGTTCCTCGCGTACGCCGGCGCCTCGCTCGCCCTGCTCGTGCTGTTCACCACCGGCGGGGTCAGCAACGCCGAGATCATCAACTCCGAGATCATCGCTGAGGAGATCGTGAAGATCGTCGTCGGGTCGCTCGGGCTGATCGCGGCCGTCCCGCTGACCACGGCGCTCGCAGCCCGCGTCGCGGTCGACCGGCCCGCCGGCGGCCGACCGATGGGCGGGCACGGCCACCACCACGGCCCCGCCCCGAC
>SKNO01000273.1 GCA_007120465.1 Nitriliruptoraceae bacterium | reverse complement strand
CGGACTGGGCCGAGCGGACGCCGATCACCCTCGACCCGCGACAGGTCGGCGCGCTGCTCGGGGTGGACCTGGGCGCCGAGGACCAGACGGGTCTGCTCGAACGCAGCGGCTGCGAGGTGGCGGCGGGCGACGACGGCGCCCTGGAGGTGGCGCCCCCGTCGTGGCGGCGCGACCTGCGTCGCCCGGCGGACCTGGCCGAGGAGATCGCGCGGATCCACGGCTACGACCGGATCCCCGCGACGCTGCCGACGCTGTCGATCACCGGGGGACTGACCCCGGCGCAGCGTGCCGAGCGCGAGGCGCGGCAACTGGCCCTCGCCGCCGGGTTCTCCGAGGCCGTGTCCCGGCCCTTCGTCGGGGAGGACGCCTTCGCCGGGGTGGTCCCGAGCGACGGCCGGGTCGAGCTCGGCAACCCCCTGGCCAAGGACGCCTCGGCGATGCGACCGTCGCTGCTCGAGGGGCTGCTGCAGGCGCTCCGGCGCAACGTCGGCCAGGGCCGGGCCGGGACCGCCCTCGTGGAGCTCGGCCGCGTGTTCCGGCCGGTCGATGACCCGCTGGCCCTGGCGCTCGACGGCACGATCGACGGCGAGTGGCGGTGGCGCGACCCGGACGGCGGCGCGCTGCCGGTGCAGCCGCGGGTGCTCGGGCTGGGCGCGCAGGGACTGCGACTTGGCGAGGACTGGCTCGACCCGGAGGACCGCTGGTCGGTGTACGACCTGCTGGCGGTGTTCGACACCGTCGTCGCTCGGCTGACCCCGCCCGACGAGGAGGGCTGGACGCTCGAGCGCGTGCCGGTCGAGCGCGACGGCTGGCACCCGGGTCGGACCGCCGCCCTGCACCTGCGGGGCCACGAGGTCGGGATCGTCGGGCAGCTGCACCCCACCGAGGCCGACCGGCGCGACCTGCCGGAGCCCGTCGTGGTCGGGGAGCTGCTGCTCGAGCCGCTGCTGCTGCCGATCCCGCCGGACGGGTACCCGCCGGTGCCGGCGCGGACGCTCGTGCGCCACCCGGCGATGACGATCGACGTGGCGCTCCTCGCCGACGATGCCGTGCCCTACGCGACGCTGGAGGGGGCCGTGCGCGCGGGGGCCGGCGAACTGCTCGACGGGCTGTGGTGGTTCGACGAGTACCGCGGCGCACAGCTCGGTGAGGGACGGCGCAGCGTCGCGATCCGCCTGCGGCTCCAGGACCCCGCCCGCCAGCTCACCGACGAGGACGCCGAGCAGGTCATCGACCGGATCGCCGCCTCCGCGGAGGCGGTCGGCGCGATCCTGCGGCGCTGAGCGGCCGCAGGCTGCCGGCCCACGCCACCTGCGGGGTCCTGACGGGGCCGCCGCGCCGGTCGCCGGGCGCGGCGAGTCACCGGTTCACAGCAGCTCGGGCGTCTCGAAGGGTTCGTCGCGCAGGTGCTCGGCGAGGAAGGCGAGCACCGTCTGGTACCACAGCCGGACGTGCTGGGGTTTGAGGATCCAGTGGTTCTCGTCGGGGAAGTACAGGAACCGGGCGTCGGCGCCGTTGCGGGCGAGGTCGGTCCACAGGATCAGCGCCTCGCTGACGGGGACCCGCAGGTCCTTCTCGCCGTGGATCACCAGGATCGGGGTGCGGATCCGGTCGATGTGGCGGCTCGGGGAGTTCTCCAGGTACCGCGACGGGTCGACGTACGGGTCGCCGAACTCGGCCTCCCAGAACACCCCGACGTCGGTGGTGCCGTGGAACGCCTCCAGCGCCCACAGCGACGCGTGGGTCACGATGCAGCGGAAGCGGTCGGTCTGCCCCGCCACCCAGTTCGCCATGTAGCCGCCGAAGGAGCCACCCATCGCGGCGAGGCGGTCGGCGTCGATCCGCGGGTCGGCCGCGGCCGCCTCGACGAGCGTCATCAGGTCGGTGTAGGGCTCCTGGCCCCAGCGGCCCCAGCCGCGCTGGATGAACGCCTGGCCGTACCCGGTGGACAGCGCCGGGTCGGGGAGCAGGATCGCGTAACCCTGCTCGGCCAGCACGAAGGGGTTCCACCGCCAGTGCCAGGTGTTCCAGGAGCCGAGCGGCCCGCCGTGGATGAACACGACCATCGGCGACGGGTCGTCGGTGTCGGGATCGGTGGCGGGCAGCACCAGCCAGGCACCGATCTCGACCCCGTCGTCGGCGGTCGCGACGACCCGTTCGACGGTGGCGTTGTCGGGGGTGATCCCGACCGGCGACGGCAGCGCGACCGGCTGCTGGTCGGGCGTCGAGGTGTCGAGGCGGACCGGACGGTGTGGACCCCCGACCTGCGCGTGCAGGGCGAACAGGTGCGCGCCGTCGGGCGCGACGCACACGTCGCTGTACGCGCCGGAGGCCGTGAGCCGGGTCACCTCGTCGTCGCCGAGATCCACGCGGAACAGCGGCCGGTGTCCGGCCTCGTCGGCGGCGAACACGATCGCCTCGCCGTCGGGCAGCCAGCGCGGCTCGGACGGCCACAGGTCCAGGTCGACGGCGACGTCGCGGACGCTGCCGTCGGTGAGGTCGACGAGCACGAGCGTGGAGTCGGTGGCCTGCTCCGGGTCGCCGGTGGTGGCCGCGACGCAGATCACCCGGGTGCCGTCCGGAGAGACGGCCGGGCTGTGGAACTCGCGTCCATCGGCGACGAGCTCGCGCCGCTCGCCGGTCGCCACGTCGACCGCGACGAGGTCGGTGACCAGGTCGCCGGGGCCGGTGATCGCCAGCTGGTCGGCGGTCGCGCGCCACCCGGTGATCAGCGTGGACCCGTCCGGGGTGATCGCCGTGTCGGCGGTGTGCAGCCCGTCCCCCCGGATCACGAGCCGAGCGTCGGGCTCCGCGGCCCCGTGCGGCTGTGCCTCCTCGTCGTCCTTGTCGTCCGTGGGCGGTGGGGTCGGGGGAGCGGGCTGGGTCGGCTCGGCGAGCGCCGCCGCCGGGATGACCCAGCGGGCGGGCTCCCGCGGGCCGAGGTAGTGGTCCCAGAAGCGGATCGGGTAGGTGGTGAACAGCTGGGCGGTGACGCCCGCGTCCTTGCGGGCCTTGTCGCGCGCGCGGTCGTCGGCGAACCCGCCGGCGCCCGGGTGCAGCTCGGCCGAGACGAGCAGGTCGCCGGAGTCCTCGGCGACCGTCACCGCAGCGACCCCGCCGCCGGGGGCGAGGAGCAGCCGGGGTTCCCCGCCCTCGGCAGGCAACGACCACAGGCCGGCGGGCGGTTCGTCCTCGGGCTTGCGGTCCGGGTCGGGGCGGGGGGAGAGGAACAGCAGCGACCCGTCGGCGCGGAAGGCGGCCGCCGACTCGCCCGGCGCGGAACGCGTCAGCTGACGGGGTGGTGCCTCGCCGGCGGGGTCGATCGCCCACAGGGCGGTGCGGAAGCGCTTGCCGTCGGGGGCCGGCGTGCCGACGCCGACGAGCAACCGTTGCCCATCGGGGGACAACGCGAGGCCGGCGAGGCGGGGTTGCGCGAGGAACGTCTCGAGGTCGAAGGAGGTCGTCATGCCGCGAGCCTAGCGACCGTGCGTCCTATCCTCGGAGGATGGCGATGGTGCGGCTGCCGTACGGCGTCTCGGTGCCCGAGACGGAGCTCGAGGTGCGCACGGCCCGGTCCAGCGGCCCGGGCGGCCAGGGGGTGAACACCACCGAGTCCAAGGTCGAGCTGCGCTGGGACGTGGCCCGCTCGGCCGCCCTCGACGAGACCCAGCGCGCCCGGCTGCTGGAGCGGCTCGGCTCGCGGCTGACCGACGATGGCGTGCTGATCCTCACCGGCCAGGAGCACCGCAGCCAGCACCGCAACCGGGAGGCCGTGCTCGCCCGTTTCCAGGCGCTCGTGGGCGAGGCCCTCACGCCACCGCGCACGCGCCGCCGCACCCGCCCGACCCGCGCCGCCAAGGAGCGACGGCTGCGGCAGAAGCGCCGCCGCAGCGAGGTCAAGCGTCTGCGTCGCCCGCCGGAGGACTGAGCACCCCGCCCCACCGCCCTGCAGCGATTTGCAGTTTCCTGCAGGAACCTGCATCCTGGCATCGGTCGACCACGGAGCTGGTATGCCCCACCGCATCGGGATCGTCGGCGCCTCCGGGTACGGAGGCGCCGAGCTGCTGCGCCTCATCGCCGGCCACCCCGAGCTCGAGGTGGCCACGGTCGCCGCGCACTCGCAGGCGGGCATGCCGATCGCGGCCCTGTTCCCCAACCTCCCCGGAGACCGGCGTTTCGACGCCGTGGATCCCGACGAGCTCGCGACCCTCGATCTGGTGTTCCTCGCCACGCCTCACGGCCCGGCCCTGGAGCTCGGGGCGACGCTGGCCGACGCCGGGGTGCGCACCGTCGATCTGTCGGCGGCGTTCCGCCTCGACGCCGACGGGTTCCGCACCTGGTACGGCGAGGAGCACCCGCGCCCCGACCTCGCCCCGGCCGTGTACGGCGTCCCGGAGTTCAACCGCGCTGAGGTGGCCGGCGCGACGCTGGTCGCCAACCCCGGCTGCTACGTCGTGACCGCGCTGCTCGGGCTCGTGCCGCTGAGCGGGCTGATCGAGCCCGGCACCGTGATCGTCGACGGGAAGTCGGGCACCACCGGCGCCGGCCGCGCGATGAAGGACACCCTGCACGCCTCGCACGTCGGCGGCAGCATCGGCGCCTACGGCGCGCCGACCCACCGCCACACCGGGGAGATCGAGCGCTACCTCGGCGTCCACGGCACCGACCTCGGGCCGATCAGCTTCACCCCGCACCTGCTGCCCGTGCCCCGCGGGCTGCTGATCACCGCGTACGGCCAGCTCGCCGACGACGTGTACGCCGACGACGTGCAGGCCGCCCTCGTCGACGCCTACGCCGACGAACCCTTCGTCGAGGTGCTGCCGCCCGGCACCTTCCCGGTGACCAAGGCCGTGGTCGGGTCCAACGCCTGCCACGTGTCCGCGCTGGTCGACCCGCGCACCCGCCGGGTGGTGGTCACGAGCGTGACCGACAACCTCGGCAAGGGCGCGGCGGGCAGCGCGCTGCAGAACGCGAACCTGCTGCTCGGCCTGCCGGAGACGCTGGCCCTGCCGACCGTGGGGGTGTACCCGTGATCGCCGGCTGGGGTCCCGACGACCGCGACGGGCTCACGCCCCTGCCCGGCGGGGTGACGGCCACCCCCGGGTTCCGCGCCAGCGGGATCGTCAGCGGCGTCAAGCCGTCGGGCCGCCCCGACCTGGCGTTGGTGGTCGCCGACGGGCCCGCGACCGCCGCGGTGATGACCACCACCAACCTCGTCAAGGCACCCGCCTGCGTGCTCGCCGAACGGCACGCCGCCGATGGCCACGCCCGCGCGGTGGTGGTCAACGCCGGCAACGCCAACGTGTGCACCCCCGAGGCGGAGGCACACGCCGAGCGGCTCACCGCCGCCGCTGCGACGGCGCTCGACCTCGACCCGACCGAGGTGCTGCCGATGTCGACGGGGGTGATCGGGGTGCCGCTGCCGATCGAGACGATCGAGGCGGCGATGCCGGAGGCGGCCGCCGCCCTGACCGCCGACGGCGGCGGCCGGGCGGCCGAGGCCATCATGACGACGGACACGGTCACCAAGGAGGTCGCGATCGCGGTGACCGACGACGCCGGCGGCCGCTGCGTCATCGCGGGGATGGCGAAGGGCGTGGGCATGATCGAGCCGGCGATGGCCACGCTGCTGGTCGTGCTCACCACGGACGCACCGATCAACGGCGCGCTGCTCCAGCAGCTGCTGCGGGGCGCGGTCGGCCGCACCTTCAACCGCATCAGCGTCGACGGCGACGGCTCCACGAGCGACACCGTCGCCCTGCTCGCGACCGGCACCGCCGAGCACCCGCCGGGGATCGACGCGATCACCCGGGGACTCACGGCCGTGTGCGCCGACCTCGCCCACGCGGTCGTCGCCGACGGCGAGGGCGCCACCCGGGTCGCCGCCATCACCGTCCGGGGTGCGGCGCAGGAGGCCGACGCCGAACGGCTCGCCCGCGCCGTCGCCACCTCGCTGCTGGTGCGGGCCGCGATCCACGGAGCCGACCCGAACTGGGGCCGGATCCTGATGGCGATGGGCACCGCCGGTGTCGCCTTCGAGCCGCGCCGCGTCAGCGTCGCGATCGGCGGCGTCACCGTGTGCCGGTTCGGGGTCGCGACCAGCTTCGATCGCGGCATCGCGTCCGCGGCGATGCGCAAGCCCGAGGTGACGATCGACGTCGACCTCGGGGTCGGGACGGCCGCCGCCACCCTGTTGACGTGCGACCTCACCCCGGAGTACGTCCGTTTCAACGCTGAGTACACGACCTAGGTGGACCCGATGCCTGCCCAACCGGTCCCGCACCGCGCCCGCGCCGCTGCGAGCGCTTCGACCCGCGTCACCGCCGCCGAGGGCGTGTCGGTCGAGCGCATCGAGGCGGCCCAGGAGAAGGCTGCGGTGCTCCGCGAGGCACTGCCGTGGATCACGCGGTTCCACGGCCGCACGGTGGTGATCAAGTACGGCGGCAACGCCATGGTCGACCCGGAGCTCAAGCGGTCCTTCGCCGCCGACGTCGCCCTGCTGCACTTCGTCGGGCTGCGGCCGGTGATCGTCCACGGCGGCGGCCCGCAGATCAGCACCCTCGCGGAGAAGCTCGGCGTCGAGTCGAGGTTCATCGGCGGGCTGCGCGTCACCGACGCGCCGATGATGGACGTCGTCCGCATGGCGCTGCTCGGCCAGGTGAACCCCGAGGTGGTCGGGCTCGTGCAGGAGGCGGGCGCCCCGGCGGTGGGCGTCGCCGGGACCGACGCCCGGCTGCTCGCGGTCCGGCCGGCCAGCGGCCCGGCGGGGGAGGACCTCGGGCTGGTCGGCGAGGTGGAGCGGGTCAACGCCCACTACCTCGAGGAGCTGCTCGACGACGGCGTCGTCCCCGTCGTGGCCACGGTCGGCCGCGACGCCGAAGGGCTCGACCGCAACGTCAACGCCGACCTGGCGGCGGGCGCGGTCGCGGCGGCGCTCAAGGCGTCGAAGCTGGTGTACCTCACCGACGTCCCGGGTCTCTACCTCGACTTCGGGGACCCGGAGAAGCAGGCGCTGATCAGCGAGGTCACCGTCGACCGGCTGGAGCGGATGCTCGCCGACGACGAGCTGCACGCCGGGATGCGCCCGAAGGTGGCGTCGATCGTCGCCGCGATCCGGGCCGGGGTGCCCCAGGCCCACATCCTCGACGGGCGGGTGCTGCACGCCGTACTGATCGAGATCTTCACCGACGAGGGGGTCGGCACGATGGTCACCCCGTCGCTCGCTGCGACCGGCGAACGTGGTGGGGCGGGGCCCCGCGACCTCGCGCTGCGGGCCGCCCGGGAGGTGGCGCCGTGAGCCACCTCGACGAGCTGCAGACCCGCGCCGACCAGCGGATCATGCACACCTACCCGCCGGGCAAGGCCGCCTTCGTGCGGGGACAGGGCAGCGTGCTGTTCGACGGCGAGGGCAACGCCTGGCTCGACCTGCTGTGCGGGCTCGCGGTCACCAGCCTCGGCCACGCCCACCCGGCCGTCGCCGACGCCGTCGCCGAGCAGGCCCGGACCCTCGTGCACACCTCGAACCTGTACCTGACCGAGCCGGCCGTCGAGCTGGCCGAGCGCCTCGCCGAGGTGATCGGGTGGGACGACGCGACGGTGTTCCTGTCGCAGTGCGGCGCCACCGCCAACGAGGCTGCGATCAAGCTCGCCCGCAAGCACGGCAAGGCGCAGCACGACGGCAAGGTGCGGGTCGTCGCCCTGGACGGCTCCTTCCACGGGCGCACCCTCGCGACCCTGGAGGCGACCGGCCAGCCCGCCAAGCACGTGCCCTTCGCGCCGCTCGCCGGGTTCGTCGACCACGTCCCCCACGACGACGCCGTCGCGCTGCGGGCCGCGGTCACCGAGGAGACCTGCGCCGTGCTGCTGGAGGTCATCCAGGGCGAGGGTGGCGTCCGTCCGGTCCCCGACGACGTCCTGCTCGCCGCCCGCGAGGCCTGCGACGAGCACGGCGCGCTGCTGCTGGTCGACGAGGTCCAGACCGGGATCGGGCGCACCGGACCGATGTTCGCGTTCCAGGAGCGCCCGGTCGTTCCCGACGTGGTGACGGTCGCGAAGGCGCTGGCGAACGGCCTGCCGATCGGGGCCTGCATCGCCCGGGGCGAGGCCGCCAAGGCCCTTGAGCCGGGCGACCACGCCACCACCTTCGGCGGCAACCCCGTCACCTGCCGGGCGGCGCTGGCGGTGCTGGACACGATCGAGCGCGAAGGGCTGCTCGCCACGGCCCGGACCCGCTCGGAGCGGCTGGTCGCCGGGCTCGAGGAGCTCGTCGCCACCTCGCCGTTGGCGACCGGTGTGCGCGGCCGCGGCCTGTTGCTCGGCCTCGAGCTCGCCGCCCCCGTCGCCGGGGACGTCGAGGCCGCCTGCCGCGAGCGGTTCCTGCTGGTCAACGCCGTCCGGCCGGACGTGGTCCGGCTCGCGCCACCGCTGACGATCTCCCGCGGCGAGGTGGACCAGGCGCTGGCCACCCTCGCCGACGCTCTCGCGGCGGTCGCCGCCGCCACATCACCGACCACCTCGGAGCCATCATGATGACCGACGTGCTCACCGACCTGCCCGCCCACTACCTCTCCGTCGCGGACCTCACCGGTGCCCAGTTCGAGGCGCTGCTCGACCTCGCCGACGAGCTGAAGGGCGAACGGGCCGCACGCACGGCCGCGGGGGAGCCGCTGGCGCGCGACACCCTCGCCGGACGCACCGTCGCGATGATCTTCGAGAAGCCCTCGACCCGCACCCGGGTGTCCTTCCAGGTGGCGGTGTCGGAGCTCGGTGGACACCCCCTCGCGCTGTCCGCCACCGAGCTGCAGCTCGGCCGCGGCGAGACGATCGGCGACACCGGCGCGGTGCTCTCGCGCTACGTGCACGGGATCGTCGTGCGCACCTTCGGGCAGGAGCGGATCGAGGAGCTGGCGACCGCCGCGACCGTCCCGGTGGTCAACGCGCTCACCGACCTCGAGCACCCGTGCCAGGCCCTCGCCGACCTGCAGACCTTCCGCGAGGCGCATGGCGGGTTCGCCGGGCGGTCGCTCGCCTACGTCGGCGACGGCAACAACGTCGCGCACTCGCTCATGCTGGCGGGCGCGCTGGTGGGACTCGACGTCCGCGTCGGACACCCGGAGGGCTACGCCCCCGACCCGGAGGTGGTCGCACGGGCCCAGGCGCTCGCGACCGACACGGGCGCCGAGGTGGTGGTCACCACCGATCCGGTCGCGGCCGTCACCGGGGCCGACGCGGTGTACGCCGACGTGTGGGCGTCGATGGGCCAGGAGGACGAGGCCGACGCGCGGCTCGCCGTGTTCGCGCCCTACCAGGTGACCGCGGAGCTGCTGTCCCACGCCGCCGACGATGCGGTGTTCCTGCACTGCCTGCCGGCGCACCGCGGCGAGGAGGTCACCGCCGAGGTGATCGACGGGCCGTCCTCCCGGGTGTTCGACCAGGCCGAGAACCGGCTGCACGTCCAGAAGGCGCTGCTCGCGCGGCTGCTGGTCTGACCCGTCCCCGCCCCCCGTCCGTCCCTCGCGAGGTGCCATGTCCGAGAAGGCCCTGCGCCAGCAGCAGCTGCGCCGGCTGCTGGCCGAACGCGACCTCGGCTCCCACGCCGAGGTGCGCGCCGCGCTGGCCGAGCTCGGGGTCGACGTGCACGAGACCACCGTCAGCCGCGACCTGGACGAGCTCGGTGCGGTGAAGCTGCGTGCGGCCGACGGCCGGCTCGTGTACCGGCTCGCCGTCGACCCCGGGCCGGCGTCGGCGCGCGCCCGGCTGGACGACACCCTGGCGCGGTTCGTCACCGCGGTCGACGCCAGCGGCAACCTCGCCGTCCTGCGGACCCCACCGGCCTGCGCCCACCCCGTCGCCTCCGCGATCGACCTCGCCGACCTGCCCGATGTGCTGGCGACCGTGTCGGGGGACGACACGGTGCTGGTCGTCGCGCGCGAGGACGTCGGGGGACGTGCGGTCGCCGATGCGCTCGCCCGCCGCGCCGGGCTGCTCGTCCGCTGACCCGACACGCCGCACCACCGCAGCACCGCGACACCGATCATCCCCGCACCCCGCCGAACCACCCACCAGGAGCACGACCATGAGCAAGCCCCGCATCGTCCTCGCCTACTCGGGCGGGCTGGACACCTCCGTCGCGATCGAGTGGCTCAAGGAGCACAAGGACGTCGAGGTGGTCGCCTGCGCCGTCGACGTCGGCCAGGGCGTCGACGACCTCGACGAGATCCGCCAGCGCGCCCTCGACTGCGGTGCGGTCGAGTCCGTCGTGGTCGACGCCAGGGAGGAGTTCGCCCAGGAGTTCATCGCCCCGGCGCTCAGGTCCAACGCGATGTACATGGGCAAGTACCCGCTGGTGTCCGCGCTGTCGCGTCCGCTGATCGTCAAGCACCTCGTGCGGGTCGCCCGGGAGACCGGCGCCGCCGGCGTGGCCCACGGCTGCACCGGCAAGGGCAACGACCAGGTCCGCTTCGAGGTGGGCACGATGTGCCTCGCCCCCGACCTCGAGAACCTCGCGCCGATCCGCGAGTGGGGCCTGACCCGCGACGCGGCGATCGACTACGCCAACGAGCGCGGCATCCCGATCCCGGTGAAGTCCAAGGACAGCCCCTACTCGATCGACGAGAACGCGTGGGGCCGCACCGCCGAGTGCGGGATCCTCGAGGACCCGTGGGCGCAGCCGCCGGAGGACGTGTTCGAACGCACCGTCAGCATCGCCGACGCCCCTGACGAGCCCGAGGAGGTGGTGATCGGGTTCCGCGCCGGGCTGCCGGTCACCCTGGACGGGCGTGAGGTGCCGCTCGCGGAGCTGGTGGACGAGCTCGACCGGCGTGCCGGCGCGCACGGCGTCGGTCGGATCGACATGATCGAGGACCGGCTCGTCGGCATCAAGAGCCGCGAGATCTACGAGTGCCCCGGTGCGATCACCCTCATCACCGCCCACCGCGACCTCGAGGACCTCTGCCTCGAGCAGGAGCTCGCCGAGCACAAGCGCGGCGAGGAGGGCCGCTACGCCCAGCTGATCTACAACGGGCTGTGGTGGGGGCCGCTCAAGAAGGCGCTCGACGCCTTCATGGACGAGGCCAACCGGTACGTCAACGGCGAGGTCCGCGTCCAGCTGTTCAAGGGACACGCCACCGTCGTCGGCCGCCGCAGCGAGGACTCGGCCCTCTACAGCTACGAGATGGCGACCTACGACGAGGGCGACCAGTTCGACCAGACCCTCGCCGAGGGGTTCGTCAAGCTGTGGGGGCTGCCGCTGAAGACCTGGGCGGCGCGGACCAAGGCCCACGGCGACGAGCTGTGACGAGCCGCCGGTGACCGCCGCCGGGAGGGTGCGATGCCGCTGACCCTGCGGATCCTGCAGGTCGACGTGCCGGCACGGCGCGTCGACGAGGCGGTCGGGTTCTGGGCGGCGGCGCTGTCCGCCGAGCCGGTGGACGCGCCCGGCGGCTTCGTCCACCTCGTCGGCGCCACCGCGGCGCTGGAGGTGCACGTCCAGCCGGTCGGTGACGAGCGTCCCCGCTACCACCTCGACCTGGAGGCCGACGACCGGAACGCCGAGGTGGCACGGCTCACCGCGGCCGGGGCCACCGAGGTGGCCCGGTTCGACGACCGCGGGTTCACGGTGCTGTCGGACCCGGCCGGACTGCCCCTGTGCGTGATCGACCCGGACGCGGCGGTGCCGACCCCGGTCGCGGCCGCCCAGCCCGAGCGCGGCTACCTCAGCGGGGTGTTCGTCGACGTGGCCGCGCCGCT
>SKNO01000235.1 GCA_007120465.1 Nitriliruptoraceae bacterium | reverse complement strand
CGGCCCCGCGGGGGGCGGGGGAGTACGAGGTGGCGGCGCTCGTCGCTGACGCCGCCGGCGCCCGCACCTGGTCCCTGGCGCCCGCGAGCACGCCACTGCGGGTGGCGAACGCCGAGGCCGGCGGGATCGACCTCGGCGCCTCGGTGCACGTCGTGGAGGGACCCGCGGCGACGGTCGGCGGGGTCGTGGACCTCCGCGCCGACGACAGCGCGTCCCCACGGCCATCACGGCGGGCGTGATCGCGTGAAGGTGACGGTCATCGTCGTCAGCTGGAACACCGCCGAACTGCTCGGCGCGTGCCTCCGGGCCTTCGACGCCCAGGACCACGACGACCTCGAGGTGGTGGTCGTGGACAACGCCAGCACCGACGGTTCCCGTCAGCTGTTGGAGGACGCCGTCACGCGGGAGCGGCGCCATCGCCTGCGGGTGATCCACGAGCCGACCAACCGCGGGTTCGCCGGTGCGGTCAACGATGCCTTGGCGGCCACGGACGGCCCCGTCGTGGTGCTGTCCAACGTGGACGTCGTCCCGGAACCGGACCTGGTGTCCCGGGCCGTGGCGGCGCTCGTCGCCGATGAGCGCCGGGGCACCGTCGCGCCGATGTTGCTCCGCACGGTCCCGGGGCGGGACGGTCGCGAGGTGATCGACAGCACCGGCCACGTGCTGACCTCGGCCCGGCTCGTGGACAACCGCGGCGAGGGTGAACCGGCCGACGGTCGCTACGAGCAGCCCGGTCCCGTCTTCGGCGCGTCCGGGGCGCTGGTGGTGCACCGCCGGGCCATGCTGGAGGACATCGCCTGGCGCGGTCGCGGCGGTCACGAGGTGCTGACCGAGGACCTGTTCGCGTTCTTCGAGGACGTCGAGCTCGACTGGCGGGCCCGGCTGCTCGGCTGGGAGGCCTGGTACGAGCCGACCGCCGTGGCACGGCACCAGCGTGGCGGGGCGGGGCCGCGCCGCTCGGTGCAGGTCGAGGCGTTGAACTGGGCGAACCGGCTGCTCGTGATCGCCACCTGTGACGACCGCCGGTCGCTCCTGCGTGTGTCACCGTTGGTGCTCGCCACGACCCTGCTGAAGACCGGGGAGCTGCTGGTGTCGGTGCCGCGGGCCGTGGTGCCGGCCCTCCGGCGTCTCGGCGGCCTGCGGGCCGCCCGTGGCCGGCGGCAGGAGCTGCTCGCCCGGGCGCGACGGACCCCGCGCGAGGTCGTGGAGCGGTGGGTCGAGCCGTTCCGGTTCGGGGCGTGGGTGCGGACCTGGTGGCTGCGGGTGACCGGCCGTGCGCCCGGCGTCGCTCGTTGAGCGACCGGTCTCAGCCCGCCTCGCCGGTATCCGCGTCGGCGTCCTCGTCCCCGTTGTCCCCGTCGGTGGGCTCCTCGCCGCCCTGCTGCTCGAGCTGTTCGAGCTCCTCCTCGGAGAGCTCGTCCATCGGGCCCTGGTCCCCGATCGGGGCGTCGTCCTCCGTGGTGTCGCCGACCTCGCGATCGTCGAAGGCCAGGACGTCGGTGGGGTAGGGCGCGATCATCCGCTCGGGGGCGATGCCGTGGGTCCCGAAGTTCTCGATCACGAACGCGTTCGCAACCGTCTCGTCCCACTCGTCGCAGTCCATGGCGGTGCCCCATGCGCGGAACGCGATCGCCTTGCCGGAGCTGATGCCGGGGTCCTCGTACGGGGCGGACATGATCCCGGCACCGCCGCGGTCGAAGCGGAACCCGTTGGCGTTGAGGGTCTCGGCCCAGTCACCGATCTGCGACGCGGTCGCCCGGTCGACCTGGTCCGGGTCCCACCAGGCGATCACCGTGCCGTGCTCGAGGTTGTGGGTCGTGGCGGCCTCGCTGATCTGGCTGCCCGCGGCCGCGGTGATCGGGTGGGTCCCGACGGTGTGCGGGCCCGAGTGGGTCGGGCGCACGTCGGTGTAGATCGTGTCGAGGTTGGGCTGTTGGTTGGCCTCGAAGTGGGACCGTTCGGGCAGCGGCTGCCGATCGGCGAGGACCTCGCAACCCGCCGCCTCCCGCCGCTCCTCCGCCTCGTCGGCCGGGACGACGATCGCAGCGTCGATCGTGGTGGGGCCACCGGTGAACGCCTGGATCACCACCGCGGCGATCACGCCGACGATCACGAAGGTGATGAGCCCGTTGCGGACCTGGGACTTCTTGCGCCGGGCCGCAGCCTCGGCCTCCTTGCGCCGACGCTCCTCGCGGGCCAGGGCCCGACGCTCCTTGTTGGTCAGCCGCTCGCGCTCGGCCACGGGTGCACCACCTCGACGTTCTCGGCAACGGGACGCCGGACCCGGCCTCCCACGAGAGCGGCAGGGTACCGAGCACCTCCGGTGCGCAACACGCAGGGTCGCGCGCCGATGGGCGTCCGCCGTGCCCGGAGGTGGGGAGCGCACCCTGGGAGCCCACCCGGGGGAGCCCCCGACGCCGGTCGGGTGCAAGAACCTCGTCGTGGGGCGAGGTTCGTGCAGGGTGGGGTCGGCTCGGCGCCGGTCGGGTGCAAGAACCTCGTCGTGGGGCGAGGTTCGTGCAGGGTGGGGTCGGCTCGGCGCCGGTCGGGTCCCCGCGTTGCCCGCGTCGCTCGCGGTCAGCGCTCCAACAGCAGCGTCGAGGCATCCAGGGCCGGGCGCGGCCGTGGCGCCTCGGTCGGCCGGCCGATCGCGATCATCCCGAGCGGCTCCCAGTTCGAGCCGAGGTCGAGCACCTCACGGACCGTCGGCGCGCAGAACACGGTGGAGGAGATCCACGCCGCCCCGAGCCCGTGGGCCGCCAGGACCACCTGGAGGTTGGCCAGCGCCGCGCCCCCACTGAGCAGGAACAGGTCACGCTCGGCCGTGGTCCGCCGCTCGTCGGGGTAGTGGTGGGCGCCGTCGAGCACGACGAAGGGGACCAGCAGTTCCGGCGCGTCGCGCAGGACCCGGTCCGAGCGCGCGAGCCGCCGCGCGATCACGGCCTCGTCGGTCCCGTCCCCGCGCAGATCCTCGCGCCACTGCCGTGCCATCGCGTCGAGCAGCCGGGTGCGGGTGGCGGCGGTGAGCCGCAGGAACCGCCACGGGCGGGTGTGGTGCGGGGCCGGGGCCGTCGCGGCCGCGGCGACCGCCGCGGACAGTGCCTCCTCCGGGACGGGGTCCGGGCCGAAGCTGCGGATCGTGCGCCGTGCCGCCACCGCCCGCTCGGCCGCGGTCGGCCCGCCGG
>SKNO01000004.1 GCA_007120465.1 Nitriliruptoraceae bacterium | reverse complement strand
TCGACCCACAGCCGCGTCCGGTCGCGCCGCCGGGTCGTCGCCCGCTCGCCCGCGAAGTACGCGGCGAACACCCGGTCGTAGCGGCCGAGGTCGTCGGGGTCGCCGCACAGGGTCATCCGGCCGGCCCAGTACACCGCCCGACGATCCGCGGCGCCGAGCTGCCGGAGCGCGCCGAGGAAGGCGTGCACCCGCTCGGGGGACGCGTCGACCCCGGCGGCGCGGAGCGTGTGCGCGAACCCGACCGCGGAACCGGTCAGGTCACCCATCAGCCGTCACCCGCCACCGCACGCGCCACCTTCGGACCCAGCTCCATCTCCCGTGCTCGTTCCTGGTCCTCACGGAACTTGAGGACCGACCCGAGGGTACGGGTCGCGACGTCGGCGTCGAGGTGGTCGGCGCCGAGAGCCACCAGCGCCTCGGACCAGTCGAGGGTCTCGGCCACCCCGGGCGGTTTGAGCAGGTCCTGCTCGCGGAGCAGCTGCACGGCGGCGACCACCTGCCGGGCCAGCTCCTCGCCGACGCCGGGCATGCGTGAGCGGACGATCGCCACCTCGCGCTCGAAGCTCGGGTGGTCGACCCAGTGGTAGTAGCAGCGGCGCTTCAGCGCGTCGTGGACCTCGCGGGTGCGGTTGGAGGTCAGCACCACCACGGGCGGGGTCCCGGGCCGGATCGTGCCGAGCTCGGGGACGGTCACCGAGAACTCGCTGAGGACCTCGAGCAGCAGCGCCTCGAACTCGTCGTCGGCGCGGTCGACCTCGTCGATCAGCAGCACCGCGTGCTCGGCCTCCAGCGCCTGCAGCAGCGGCCGGGCGACGAGGAACCGGCGGTCGTAGAGCTCGGCCTCCAGGGCCTCCGCGACCGCGGCCCGGTCCTCGCCCGCCACCTCGACGCGGCCGGCGGCCTCCGCGGTGCGCAGGTGGAGCACCTGTCGGGGGAAGTTCCAGTCGTACAGCGCCTGGGACGCGTCGATGCCCTCGTAGCACTGCAGCCGGATCAGGGGGGCGTCGAGCACGTCGGCCAGCGCCTGCGCGATCGCGGTCTTGCCGACCCCGGCGTCGCCCTCCAGGAACAGCGGCCGCCGGAGCGCCAGCGCGAGGTAGGCCGCGGTGGCCAGCCCCTCGTCGGCGAGGTAGCCGTGCTCCTCGAGCCGGGCGGCGAGCCCGACGGGGTCCTCGACCCCGTCGGGCAGCCGGCGCGGCGCGGAGGTGGGGTCGCTCACCCCGCAGCGGCCTCGAGGGCCCGGCGGGTGAGCACCCGTGCCAGGTGCTGCCTGAACGCCGAGGTGGCGTTCAGATCGCTCGGTGCGTCGGTGCCGTCGGCCGCGTGCTGGGCCGCGTCGGCGATCGCATCCGGCCCGTTGCCAGCCAGCGCGTCCTCGACGGCGCTCGCCCGCACCGGGACGGCACCCATGTGGGTCAGCCCGACCCGGGCCTCCTCGATCGTGCCGTTGGTGCGCTTGACCAGCCCGAGCGCCCCGACGATCGCCCACGCCTGGGAGACGCGGCTGAACTTCTCGTACCGCCAGCCCCAGTCCCCGTCGAGCTTGGGGACCCGGACCTCCACCACCACCTCGTCGTCCTGCAGGGCGGTGGTGAGGTAGTCGACGAAGAAGTCGCGGGCGGCGATCTCGCGGCGTCCGTCCGGACCCTCGACGGTGAAGGTGCCGTCGAGGGCCAGGATCGCCGCCGGCAGGTCGCTGGCGGCGTCGCCGTGGGCGAGCGCGCCCCCGAGCGTCCCGCGGTGGCGGACCTGGGCGTCACCGACCATGGCGGTGACCTCCGCCAGGACACCGCAGTGCTCCCGCACCAGCGGGTCGTCCATCACGTCCTGGTGGGTGGTCATCGACCCGATCGCGAGCCGCCCGTCGTCGGTCTCGCACACCCCCTTCATCGCGTCGACGCGGCCGATGTCGACCAGCACCTCCGGCGTGGCCAGCCGCAGCTTCATCAGCGGCAGCAGGCTGTGACCGCCGGCCAGGAGCTTGGCCTCGTCGCCGTGTTCGCGCAGCGCGGCGACGGCCTCCTCGATCGTGCCGGCGCGGACGTACTCGAAGCTCGCGGGGATCATGCCGCACCTCCCTGTGCCGCCTCGATCGCCTCCCAGACGTGCTGGGGCGAGGTCGGCATCCGCACGTCGGTCACCCCCATCGGCCGCAGGGCGTCGACCACGGCGTTGACCACCGCCGGGGTGGACGCGATCGTCCCGGCCTCACCGACCCCCTTGACGCCCAACGGGTTGGAGGTCGCCGGCGTCTCGGTGCGGTCGGTCTCGAAGGCGGGTAGATCCGCCGCCGACGGGACGTGGTAGTCCAGCAGCGACCCGGTCGTCAGGTTGCCGTCGGCGTCGTACACCGCCTCCTCGTAGAGGGCCTGGCCGACCCCCTGGGCGATGCCGCCGTGGACCTGCCCCTCGACGATCTGCGGGTTGATCACCTTGCCGACGTCGTCGACCGCGACGTAGCGACGGATCGTCACCCGGCCGGTCTCGGTGTCCACCTCGGCGGCGCACAGGTGCGTGCCGTGGGGGAAGGAGAAGTTCTCCGGGTCGATCGTCGCCTCGGCGTCCAGCGCCGGCTCCATGTCCTCCGGGTAGTCGTGGGCGGCGAACACCGCCAACGCGATGTCCTGGATCGTCTTCGCCGCGTCCGGGGAGCCCCGCACGCTGAAGGTGCCGTCGGCGAACTCGATGTCGTCCTCCGACGCCTCCAGCAGGTGCGCGGCGAACCGCTTTGCCTTGGCGATGACCTTCTGCGCCGCCTCGTGGACCGCGTACCCGCCGATGGCCAGCGACCGCGACCCGTAGGTGTCCATGCCCTTGTGGGAGATCGCCGTGTCGCCGTGGAGCACCTCGACGTCCTCGTAGGGCAGTCCCAGCGCGTCGGCCGCGATCTGGCTCCAGGACGTCACGTGGCCCTGCCCGTGCGGGGAGGTCCCGGTGATCACCTGGATCTTGCCGGTGGGCAGCATCCGGATCGTGGCGTGCTCCCACCCTCCGGCGCGGTAGTTGAGCGACCCGAGCGCCCGCGACGGCGCCAGCCCACACATCTCCGTGAAGGTCGAGATGCCGATGCCGAGTTGGGTCGTGTCGCCGTCGTCCCGACGCTGCTGCTGCTCACGGCGCAGCTCGTCGTAGCCGAACAGCGCCATCGCCTTGTCGGTCGCCGCCTCGTAGTTGCCGGAGTCGTAGGTCAACCCGGTGATGGTGTCGTACGGGAACTCCTCGTGGGCGATCCAGCTCTTCCGGCGCACCTCCATCGGGTCCATGCCGAGCTCGGCCGCGAGTTCGTCGACCATCCGCTCGATCGCGAAGGTCGCCTCCGGCCGCCCGGCGCCGCGGTAGGCGTCGGTCGGGGTCTTGGTGGTGAACACGCCGGTGATCGTGAGGTCGTGCGCCTCCAGCTTGTAGATGGCGGGGTACATGAAGGCACCGAGCATCGGCGTGCCGGTGGTGACCAGCTGCAGGTACGCGCCGAGGTCGGCCTTGATGTCGGCCTTGAAGCCGACGATCCGCCCGTCGCTCGTCGCGGCGATCGCCAGGTCCTGGATGTGGTCACGACCGTGGATCGTGGCCTGGTAGCCCTCGGAGCGGGTCTCGGTCCACTTGATCGGCTGGCCGAGCTTCTGGGCGAGGGCGAGGGCGAGGGCCTCCTCGGCGTAGATGTTCA
The DNA here is from genome assembly GCA_007120465.1 of Nitriliruptoraceae bacterium. GTDB lineage: Bacteria > Actinomycetota > Nitriliruptoria > Nitriliruptorales > Nitriliruptoraceae > CSSed11-175R1. The sequence goes on along the minus strand of SKNO01000004.1, from coordinate 8,152 downwards.
GCTTGGACCCGAACCCGCCACCGACGTCGGGCGCTACGACCCGGAGCTGGTGCTCGGGCACGCCGCAGACGATCGCGAGCTGGATCCGCAGGATGTGCGGGATCTGGGTCGCCGAGAAGACCGTGTAGCCCCCGGTCGGCTCCGGCTGCGCCACCACGGCGCGGGGTTCGATCGCGGTGGGGATCAGCCGCTGGTTGATCAGGCGCCGTTCGACGACGACGTCGGCCTGTTCGAACACCTCGTCGACGTTGCCGCTGTCCCAGTGGTAGGAGTAGCAGCGGTTGGTGCCCTCGTCGTCGTGGACCAGGACCTCGTCCTTGAGCGCCTGCGCCACGTCGGTGACGGCCGGCAGCGGGTCGTAGGTGACGTCGACCAGCTCGGCGGCGTCGACCGCGGCCTGCCGGCTGGTGGCCAGGACCACGGCGACGCCATCGCCGACGAAGCGCACCTTGTCCTGGGTGAGCGGGTAGTGCGGCGGCTCCTTCACGTCCGGGGTCACCTGCCACACGCTCGGCAGCGAGGTCTGCCACGCGTCGGCGAGGTCCGCGCCGGTATAGGCGGCGACCACACCGGGGGCGTCGGTCGCGACGGAGACGTCGACGCCGGTGACCGTCGCGTGCGCCATCGGGCTGCGCACCACCATCATGTACAGGCAGCCGGCGGGGGTGATGTTGTCGGTCCACGTCGCCCGACCGGTCACCAGCCGCGCGTCCTCCTTGCGCAGCCGGACCTGGCCGACGTGCCCGGTCGTGGGGGCCTCGGTGGCGGTCATGCTCCCACCTCCTCACCGCGCAGCTCCGCGGCGGCGGTCCGCACCGCCTTGACGATGTTCACGTAGCCCGTGCAGCGGCAGAGGTTGCCCTCGAGCCCGTGGCGCACCTCCTCCTCGGACGGGTCGGGGTTCTCCCGCAGCAGGTCGGCGGCGGCCATGATCATCCCGGGGGTGCAGTACCCGCACTGCAGGCCGTGCTCGGTGTGGAAGGCACGCTGGAGCGGGTGCCACCCGGCGGTGGCGTCCCCGTCCCCGCCGGCGCCGTCGGTCGACGCGAGCCCTTCGATGGTGTCCACGGTCGCGCCGTCGGCCTGGACCGCGAGCACGGTGCAGCTCTTCACGGACCGGCCGTCGAGGTGGACGGTGCACGCCCCGCAGTTGGACGTGTCGCATCCGATGTTGGTGCCCGTCTTGCCCAGCACGTCGCGGAGGTACTGCACGAGCAGCAGGCGCGGCTCGACCTCGTCCTCGTACGTCGTGCCGTCGACGGTGATCTGGACGTTGGTCACTCCCGGCTCCTTCCCTGGCCCGTCGAGGGCCGGTGCGGGCGGGTGGTTGACGACCCGCCCTGGTCTCCCAACTCCGGCGGTGACCCCGAGGACGGTGCGTCCGAACCCGCCACCCGTGGAGGTCGCCGTCACGTTCCCGCCCCAGGCTCCCGGCCGGGACGTCCGCGAACGCGTCAGGAACCTACGACAGCCGCGCACAGCGATGGCGTGAGAACGGCGCCGATGGCGAGCGGCGCGCGGTGCTCGTTCGCCTCTGCGCGCTGGGCGAGCGCGGGTCGGTTCCCGGGGTGTCCGGCGGAGGTCGTACCCTCCGGGGTGTCGCTCCCGTCCTCCCTCCCGCCGCGGCGGCGCGTCCCCGCCGCTCCGGCCGGGCGGCACCACCTCGAGGTCGTCATGCCTGCTCCCATCCTGCTCGTCCGCGTGGCCCTGCTCGCGATCGCCCTGCTCCTCGTCGCCGGCTGCGGCCCGTCGGGTCCCGCCGCGGCGAGCGACCTTCCCGACGACGTCGGCCCCGTCGACGCCGACCCCACCGTCGCCGTGCGCGACAACGTGTTCGCACCCGACGAACTGGTCGTCGAGGTCGGCACCGAGGTGACCTGGGTGTGGGAGGGGCGCGCGGTCCACGACGTCGCGGGTGACGGGTTCAAGAGCGAGATCCTCGCCGAGGGCACCTTCACCCACACCTTCGACGAGCCGGGGACCTACCCCTACGTGTGCAGCCTGCACCCGGGGATGGAGGGCACCGTCTACGTCATCCCGGAGGGCAACTGATGCAGCCACGGCGCCTGCTCGCGGTGACGTTGTGGATCGTGGTGGCAGCGATCCTGCTGCAGGCCTGGCTGGCCGGCTCGGGGCTGTTCGGGACCCCGGAGCTGTTCGAGCTGCACGGCTGGATCGGCAGCGGCGTGCTGCTGCTGTCGGCACTCGCGGTGGTGCTGAGCTTCGTCGCCCGCGAGGGTGCGCTGGTCACCTTCGGGACCGTGATCCTCGCGGCCGGGGCGATGTCCCAGATCGGGATGGGCTACGCCGGGCGGCGCACCGGGCTGACCGCGCTGTCGGCGCTGCACGTCCCGCTCGGGGTGGCGCTGCTCGGCCTGGCCGTCGCGCTGGCGGTCCTGACCACGATCCGACGGGCCCCCGCCACCGAGGACCGGTAGCGCTGGGGTCCGGTGCGGGTCAGCCGCCGATGTAGCTCATCTGCGCCCGCTTCTGCGCAACGTTGAGCGTTGTTGCTCGAAACCCCCTGTGACCTGCACGAACGCGGGTTCAAGGATCGTTGTCGCAACACGACTTTTCGACCAGTTTGCAACCTCCTGCGGACCGAAGCGGCGGGATCACAGGATGCCGCTCCGTCTACTCGATTCGTGAAGGCCGATGACCGTCCCTGGTGTCCGCAGGGTGTGGGGCGCACAAGGGGTGAGCAGGGCGGGATCGAAAGGCTGCACCCGCACATGCTCCGCCACATCTTCCCCCACCGGTGGCTGTCCACGGGTGGTACCGAGTTGGACCTGATGCGCATCGGCGGGCGCTCCAAGGACACACTCAAGCGCTACGGGGCCGCGGGTGCCGGTGACTGCGTCGTCAAGACGCACCGTCGGACGGGGCTCGGGTATCCGTTGTAGCACTTGGTGCGAGAGTTTGAACCTTGATGGCCGACGGCTGTGGTGCCCTCGTCGGGCATCGTCGTGCGTTCGCGAGGCGGTCGTCTCTTCAGGTGCTCGGATTCTGTGTCGACACCCTGGTATCGACTTCCGATCAACGGGGATCATCATGCGCATGCTCATCGGAACAGCCTCGGCCATCACCGCACTCGCCATCGCGGGCTGTGGTCCGGCCGCCAACGAGGTCAGCATCGACGACGACGGAACTGCGCCAGAGGGCAGCGAAGCCACCTCCACCGAGGAGAGCGAGCCCGAGCCGGAATCCGAAGCTGGTGAGGAAGAAGAAGCGCCCGAAGCCGACGAGAGCGATCTGGCAATCGGAACTACGGCGGAACTCGGCGACTATGAGGTCACGGTGACGGAGTTCGTCGAGGATGCGACAGAACGTGTGCTGGGCGACAACCAGTTCAACGAGGATCCCGAGAACGGGTTCTACGCCACAGTCACTTTCGACGCCACCTACGTCGGCGACGAGGAGGGCATGCCGGGCTTCGACCTCTCAGCGAAGCTCGTCATCGATGGAGTCCAGCACGCGGATCACGAGTGCGGTGCCACCGTCGAGGGGGGAGGGATGGACGCACCAACCTTGGAGCACGGAGGAACAGCGACCGACATCACCTTCTGCTTCGACCACCCTGGCCTCAACGAGGGGGCTCGCCTCTTCTTCGAGGAGCTCATTTCGTTCGACGGCGACCGCGTCTACTGGTCCGTCAACTGACCGACCTCGAACCCAATCGGCTGAACCTCGTTAACGACGTCGCCATCGTCGTGGGCAAGGGACGCCGGCTGCGCTCCGCACCCTTCGGGCCGAAGACCGGCCAAGCGCTCACCCGCTACCTCCGAGAGCGGACCAAGCACCCGTACGCCTCCTCCAACGCACTGTGGCTGGGCTCGCGCGGGCCGATGACCGTCTCGGGCGTCCGCAGGATCGTCCGGGTCCGCCGACAGCGAGCCGGCATCGAGCGGCGTCACCCGCACATGCTCCGCCACATCTTCGCTCATCGGTGGCTCAGCGCCGGTGGGACCGAGGGCGACTTGATGCGGATCGCCGGATGCCGCTCCAAGGACATGCTCAAGCGCTACGGGGCCGCCGGTGCCGATACCCACGCGATCGAGGCGGATCGTCGGATGGGGCTCGGGGACCGGCTCTAGCGTCGGAGTCCCACCTTCACCGGATGTGACGTTCAACAGGGCGACGCCCCGACCGTGCTGGCCGGGGCGTCGCGTCGTCGGACTCGGTCGTGGCGTCTCGCTGCTACTTGCTGTCGCGCTGCATCCGAGCGAAGTAGCTCACGCACTCTCCCTGGTTCTTCCAGTCACCGAAGGTCTGCCAGCCGCCGTCCTTGCAGGCGTCCTTCGACTCCGGCGTTCCGAGGCTGAAGAACACAATGTGGCGGTTCTCATAGAAGGGCTCTGGATTGAACGCGAAGCAGTACTCGCCTCGGTCCCAGCCCGACACCTCGATGTCAGCTTCGAAGTACGTGCCGTCCCAGCTAGCGGCGTCAGCGTGCGGACCTTGCCACCCGGCGAGATCTGGCTGGCTCGTGCCACAGTCTGGATTGTTGTCGGCGGAACGGACTGCCCACGCGGCTACCCCGTCCGCGTCCGCCCCTGGTTCGTACGCCCTCAGTTCGAGAACATTCGTGATGACTATCTCGCCCTCCGTGGGTGAGGTGATACCTGTGTGACCGGCGGCGAACGCCCCTGCCATCGCGCTCATCGCGAGAGCGATGGCCATCGCCACGATGGCAAGGCCGCCCAACTTCCCGCGGGACCGAGTCTTCCTCGAGTGCTTTCCACTTGCGATCGTCATCTTCACGACGTCCCTCACTTGATCTTGGAGTGCGTGCGGTTCCGTGCTCCACTGGCGGCGTTGAGACGCGGGCGCCCTGCTGCGGACTTCGGCCCAACACCGAGAGCGTTGACGTGGTGCTGTCTCTCATCGGAGCCAGATGTGCGCGGTCTCGATCCCCCTTCCCCTCGCGCTTCAGCGCATCTGCTGGTCGGGAAGGTGTGCCGGTTTCGCCCTGGCTCCCCCGTCGGCTCGACGACCAACTTCCGCCGACCGGATCGACGCCTCACACCGGCACGCGAGTCCCCCGTCCCCACGTGGTCTGTACAGGGTTGGACACTAACTGGCGAGCCGCCAGGGGCGAAGGACCCCTCCCGGCTGTCGCCCGCCACGATGAAGGGTGCTCCTGGCGCGTGGGGTGAGCATCCGGGCGGTTGCGGATTACCTGGGCCACCACGATCCAGGCTTCACGTTGCGGACATACGGGCACCTCATGCCGGACGACGAGGACCGGACGCGGGCAGCGATCGACGCGGCGCACCTTCCTGCGGACTCTGCTCGGACTGGCGAGGTGACGCGATGATGTTCACGCAGTTCAGGCTGGGTTTCAGCGCGGGTCAGCCGCCGATGTAGCTCATCTCGACCCGCTCGCCGGTGAGACCACCCTCGGTGCGCAACTCGGAGGCGCGGTCGGTGCGTGCTCGCCACACCGACGCGATGGCGGCCCGCAGCTCCTCGTCGCTGGCGCCGCCGCGGACCACCGCGCGCAGGTCGTGACCCGTCGCGGCGAACAGGCAGGTGTACAGCTCCCCGATGGCCGACAGCCGCGCGCGCACGCAGGTCCGGCAGAAGGGCCGCGTGACGCTGGCGACGATCCCCACCTCGCCAGCTCCGTCGAGGTAGCGGAACCGCTCGGCGACCTCGCCCTGCCGGTCGGGCTCCACGGGTGCGATCGGCCAGCGAGCGTGGATCCGGGCCTGGACCTCGTCGGCCGGCACGACGCGTTCGCGCTGCCACCCGTTGGTGGTGCCGACGTCCATGAACTCGATGAAGCGCAGGGTCACCCCGGTGTCGCGCGCCCAGCCGGCGAGGTCCTCGATCTGGTGGTCGTTGACGCCCCGCTGGATCACGGAGTTGATCTTCACGGGGGACAACCCGGCCGCCAGTGCCGCCTCCACGCCCTCGGTCACCGCCCGGACCGACAGGGGCGTGTCCGCGACCCGGCGGAAGGTCTCGTCGTCGAGGGCGTCGAGGCTGATGGTGACCCGCTTGAGCCCGGCCGCGACCAGCCGACCGGCCAGCCGGGGCAGCAGGATGCCGTTGGTCGTCAGCGCGATGTCCTGGACGCCGGGCAGCGGCGCGATCATCGCGATCAGGTCCGGCAGGTCGGTCCGCAGCAGCGGCTCCCCGCCGGTCAGGCGCAGCTTGCTCACACCGAGGTCGATGAACGCCGCGAGCACCCGTGTGAGCTCCTCGAAGCTCAGCAGCTCCTCCCGAGGCAGGAACGCGTGGTCCGGCCCGAACATCTCCCGTGGCATGCAGTAGGTGCAGCGCAGGTTGCACCGGTCGGTCAGCGACACGCGCAGGTCCTCGACCGGCCGGTCGAGACGGTCGAGCACCGGCGGTGACGCCGGCGGGGTCACGGGATCCGCAGCCATGCGCGCACGGTAGCGTCGCGCCCGACAGATGCATCCGTCGGACCGTCCGGCCGACACGGCCAGTAGCCTCGTGATGACCGGCAGCGCCCACGTCGCGGCCGGCGAGGAGAGCGTCGGTGCAGGTCCAGGTGCGGCTGTTCGGCGGGCTCACCGAGCGCGCCGGCGGCAGCCGTGTGCAGGTGGAGCTCCCCGAGCCCGCGACGGTGGCGGACCTGCGCCGCGCGCTCGCCGAGCAGCACGTCGCGCTCGCCGCCCTGCTGCCGGCCGTGAAGATCGCGGTGGACCTCGAGGTGGCCGGCGACGAGGTGGCGCTGACGCCGGACCGCGAGGTGGCGCTGCTGCCGCCGGTGGCGGGCGGCGCCGCCGACCGGCCACGCCCGCGGATCGTGACGGGGCTGACCGAGCCGCCGTTGGACATCACCGACGCGCTGGCCGGGGTCGCGGGGCCGGAGGTCGGCGGGACGGCGATGTTCCTCGGCACCGTGCGCGACCACGCGCCGGACCTCGACGGGATCGTCGGCCTCGACTACTCCGCCTATCCGGAGATGGCCGAGCGGGTCCTCGCCGACATCGCACAGGAGATCGCCGACGACCACCCGGCGGTCACCGGCATCGCGCTGCTGCACGCCGTCGGGGAACTCGACGTCGGTGACCACACGATCCTGATCGTCTGCGCCGCCGCGCACCGCGACCCGGCCTTCACGGCCTGCCGTGACGCGCTCGAGCGGGTCAAGGACCGCGTGCCGGTGTGGAAGCGGGAGCGCACCGTCGACGGTGCCCACCGGTGGGTGGGTCTGCCGCAGCCCACCGACGCGACCTCCGGACCCGCCGACTGACCCCCGTCGGACTACCCGGGCTGGAAGCCGAAGCCGCGGTCGGGGTCCTCGGCGGGGATCTCCCGGTGCTCCATGCCCTTCTCGGCCTGCTCGGCGCGGAACCGCGCGAGCCGCCCCGCCAGGTCGGCGTCGCTCAGGGCCAGGATCTGCATGGCCAGGATCGCGGCGTTGCGGGCGTTGTCGATGCCGACCGTCGCCACCGGGACGCCCGGCGGCATCTGCACGATCGAGTACAGCGCGTCGGCACCGCCGAGGTGGTCGGACAGGCACGGCACGCCGATCACCGGCAGCGGGGTGTGCGCCGCGACGACCCCCGGCAGGTGGGCCGCCCGTCCGGCCCCCGCGATCAGCACCTTGTAGCCGGCGTCGGCCGCGCCCGACGCCCAGTCGGCCACCTTCGCCGGGTTGCGGTGCGCGGACATCACGTCGAGCGTGTGGGCGACGCCGAACTCTCGCAGCTGCGTGGAGGCCTTCTCCATCACGGGCAGGTCCGTCGTGGACCCCATCACGATGCCGACCAGGCTCACGGGCGTCCTCCTCGTTGATCCGTGGCGGGTGAACGTAGCGGCACCGACCGTGCACCCACCTGATCGGCCGGCCCGCGGCCGGGCCCATCACACGCCGGCGGCGATGTCGGTGCGGTGGTGCAGGCCGTCGAACCGGATCTGTCCGGCGGCGTCGTAGGCGGCGGACCGGGCGGCGGCGACGTCCGCGCCCACCCCCGTGACGTTGAGGACCCGACCGCCGGCGGTGACCAGCCCACCGTCGTGCGTCCGCCGCGTCCCCGCGTGGAACACGGTGACCCCGTCCCGCGCCGTCGCGGCGTCGAGCCCGCTGATCGGCAGCCCGGTGTCGTAGCTCTCCGGGTACCCGCCGCTCGCGAGCACGACCGTGACCGCCGCGCGGTCGTGCCAGGCCACCTCG
>SKNO01000065.1 GCA_007120465.1 Nitriliruptoraceae bacterium | reverse complement strand
GGTGGATGCATCGCGAGGCGGGCCGAGGGAGCATGCCTGGAAGGCATGTGACCGAGGATCAACGAAGCGAGGCGCCGCCTGGGCGACGCGACCCGGGCCACCTACTGTCGGGGCCACTAAGTGGCCACCTACTGTCGCGGCCACTAAACCTGCCGTGACGGATCACGCGCCAAGACCTGATGAGACCGCCTGGACGTGGCTCCTGATCGACCCGCTCATGACCGCAACCCTGATGCCGACCGATCCTCCGGCATGCCCGCAAGCGTCTGGTCATGCCGAACCGTGGCGTCGTGCGCTGACAGGATCATCACCGGACAGCCAACACCGCCTGATCCGGAGCCGCCCCTGCCCGTACGGAGCCGATCGCCGGGCTCCCGCCCGGGGGTCGCTCCGCCGGAGTGGTGCCCCCAGGTCCCCGCAGGCGGTCACGCAGCCCGATGGCTCGGCTGGCTTCGTGAGGTTGCGGTCGTCGAGCAGCACCTCGATCTCGGAGAGGGGCAGGTCGAGCAACGCCCTCGCCAGTGCGGACACCTGACCCATCCGCACACCGAGGAACAGCTCCCCCTCGGCGTACTCGCCCTCGCCGGTCTTGAAGTAGCGCTGGATCCTGCGCCGCTCGTCGTCCGACGCGTGTTCGTGCAGCCGCTCGACGGACCGAGCGGCGGTGCGCCGCTCGGTCATGACTTCCTCGAGGCGGTCGCGTCCCGGAAGCTGATGACGGGCGCCTGAGCGACCGGTCCCGTGGCGGAGCTTGGCTGGCCGAGGTCACGCCCGGTTCGAGATCTGCTGGACCGCCCACCCGTTGCCGTCGGGGTCGGCGAAGAACACGAACCCGACGTTGTCGAGGGCCGCACCGCCACGGCGCAGCTTGTCCCCGTCGCCGTCGATCGCCTGAACGTCGGTCACCTCCACGCCACGTTCGACCAGCTCCGCGTGGGCGGCCACGATGTCGGGGACGACCAGCTGCAGGCCCTTGATCGAGCCGGGCTCCATCGGCGGGATGACGCCCTCCCCGATCACGATCGAGCACCCTGACCCGGGTGGGGTGAGCTGCACCAGCCGTTGCCCCTCACCCAACGTGGTGTCGTGATCGACGGTGAAGCCGAGCCCGTCGGCGTAGAAGGCTTTCGCGCGGTCGACGTCGGCGACGGGCACCACGACGACCTCCAGTGTCCACTTCACGTGCGTCTCCTCGGTCGGTGTCGGTCCGTAGCGAGGTGCGTGACGGCCGCGTCACCTCGCCGGTCGTCATCCTGCGGCACCTGCGGTCAGCTCGGCGAGGACGTCGTCGAGCGCGGCGTAGCTCTCCCCCACACCCTGCTCCATGGGGTAGCGGAGCGCGGTGTCGCGGGCGTGGCGTGACGGGTAGTGCACGGTGCTGGTCAGCGTGGTGACACCGTCGTGCTCGCGCGGTGCGGCGAAGGCACGGCGCAGGACGATCTCCGTCGGCGACGGGGTCGCGAGCTCGGTCACCGTGGCCTCCCCATCACGCAGCCGCGCGAGGATCGAGCGTCGCGTCGGATCCGCCAGCGCCGCGAACACCGCGTCGGGCGGCGCCGTATGCGGAGCTGTATAACCATTCGGTTCCATAACCCTTTGGTTCATGACGGGTGCGGTGCGACCTGTCAACACCCCGGATCCGCACCACCGCCCCGAACCGCGCCGGGTCACCGGCCGTGGGCCCGCTACCGTCCCGGACCATGGACGTGCGAACCGAACCGCTGACCGAGCCCCAGATCCGCATCCTCGGCGTGCTGGTCGAGAAGCAGTTGACCACGCCCCAGTCCTACCCGTTGACCGAGAACGCGCTGCTGACGGGCTGCAACCAGTCCACCAACCGGCACCCGGTGGTCGACTACGACACGTCGGTGATCCGCCCGGCCCTGATCCGCCTGCGCGAGCGGGGCCTCGCGAAGCGGGTGTTGCGCGCCGGGGAGCGGGCGGAGAAGCACGCACACCGGCTGGACGAGCAGCTCGGGCTGTCCACGACCGCGCCGCTGGCGGTGCTCGCGGTGCTGATGCTCCGTGGGCCGCAGACCCCGGGCGAGCTCCGCAGCCGCGTGCAGCGCCTGCACCCGATCGCGGACGGCGACGCGTTCGAGGCGATCCTGGCGGAACTCCAGGACAGGGCGCTCGCCGAGCCGCTGCCACGGCGACCCGGCGAGAAGCAGCCCCGCTGGCGCCACCTGCTCGCCGGGGTTGATGCGCCGACCGAGCCGGACCCGAGCCACGTCGCACGGCCTGCCGTCGACGAGAGCGGTGCCCTTCCGGCACGACTGCCGACGCTCCGCGAACTCACCGACCTCGTCGACCGGCTGGAGGCGCGGGTTGCGACGCTCGAGCGTGAGCTCGGCCTCGTGCCGTCGAGCGACAGCGTCGCAGGGTCGCCGGACGAGGTCACGGGGTCGGCGCGCGACGCGGAGCCAACCGCGTAGCGCAGCTCCGCCCATCTTCGACGGCACCGACGCGCGACACCGGTCCGTCCGCTCCGGTCCGATCCCGTCGTGGCGCAGCATCCGGGGCGGTCGCCTACGGCTGCGTCGGTCGCTCCACCTCGAGGTCGATGGCGCCGGTGGCGATGGCCGCACGTCCCAGGACCGCCAGCCGCTCGCGCGTGAACATGCCCTCGCCCGGCACCTCGGTCAGCTGCGAGTCGTCGGAGGTGCGGTGGAAGTGGCGGTAGTCGCAACCGGGGCAGCCGTACTCGGCACAGGTCAGCAGATCGATGCTGTGCGTCACCACGGGTGGGGTCCTCGCGCCGGGGTCGGGTCCGCGGGGAGGGTACGCCCGCCGGGACGACCCCCGGGATGTACGCGCGACCTCGAGGACGGTGGCCGCGACCGCGTCCGGCCCCCGGTGACCGAACCTCTGTACGCCAAGCACGTCAGTGTTGGCAGGCGGCCGTGTGCTGGTGCTCGACGGACACCGCGAAGCGCCTCCGGAACAGGAACGTGGACACGTCGAGGTGGACCTTCCTGGCCCAGCGCACGAGCGCAGGAGAGAGCAGGACCGCGAGGTCCTCGTGCTCCAACCGCGTGTAGCGGCTCGTGTCCTTGCCCTTCAGGTAGGTGTCGACCGACACCTCGGCGTGTCCGCCTCAGCCAACCGGGGAGATGAGGTCGATCGCCGCCACGCCACCGCGCTCGCGCAGCAGTGCCGCGGCTCCGTCGGTCACCAGGAGATCCATGGACATCGTGTCCTCGCCGGGGGTGCACCCGCCAACCTACCGCCGCGTCGCTTCCGGTCGTCCCCGCATCCGGCGACGGGTGCGACCGGACCTGGGCACCGCCTCACCCGTCGTGCACCTGTCACACCGACGAGCGACGCTGTCGCCATGATGACCACAGCCAACCTCGACCCGTCGGACGGTGCGGGCACGGCTGGGGTCCCGGTCGCCAGCCGGTGGCACAGCGTGTCGTCGACGCGGGAGTACGACCGGTGTCCGCGTCGCTACCGCTACGGCTACGTCGATCGCCTCCCGCAGGATCGACACGTCCCGATCCCGTGGCGGATCGGCTCGGCGGTCCACGCGGCTCTCGAGGCGGCCTACCGGTCCAAGCAGGACCATGCTCGGCAGCCGCTCGTGGACGGACTCCCCGCCGCGCTGGTGGCGCTCCGCCGCGCCTGGGACGGGTTGGAACTGCCCCACGACGACCGCTACCGCCGGGCGGGTCAGCAGGTCGCACGCACCCTGCGGCAGGACGTCCTCGAGGTCGATGAGGTCGTCGGGGTCGAGCTTCCGCTCCGTGACGACCTCGCTCCCGGACACCGGGTGGCGGGCTTCCTGGACCTGCTCCTGCGTCGGGGACCGTCGACGCTGGAGATCGTCGACCACAAGGTCACGGGACGTCGCGCTACCACGACCGAGGTCGCCGGCGACCTGCAGCTCAACCTCTACGGCACGTTGGTGCTGGCCCGCTGGCCGGAGACGACCGAGGTCCGCGCGACCCTCCACTACCCCACCGGGCCCGACCGGGTCACCGTGACCCTCACCGTGCAGGGCATGACCACCGCCCGCCGCAGGGTGGAACACACGGCCGCGGTCATCGCCACCGACATCGACTTCACACCGAGACCCGGACCGCACTGCGACCACTGCCCGTGGCAGCCACGCTGCCCGGCAGCGCGCGGTTGACCCCGGGGGGCGAAGGGCGCCGGTGGTCAACGCCGCACGGTCACCGTGAGCGCCGCGAGGGAGACGCCCTCCCGACCGCAGGCCCAGACGGCGGCGTCAGCGGCCTCGCTCGGGTGGTCGGTCGCGAAGATCGCGGCGCCGCTCGAGCGATGCGGTTCGAACACGGGGATGAGCCGGCTGCCCTGGAACCCGCCGGGCCGCTCCTCGGCGACCACCCACAGGCGAGGGCCGCTGGAGAGGGGCACCGCGCTGAGGTACAGCAGCAGGGGGCCGCCCGCCCCGTCAGGTCCCTCGGCCTGGATCATCAGTTCCCGCCCGGTGGTGGCGGCGGTCGCAAGCTCGGCGTACAGCCGGCCCTGGTCGAGCGGGTCACCGACCGCCAGGGTGCCGCGCGCCGTGTCGTACGGGTAGCCGCTGGGCGGCGGCGGGTGCGACGCGCCGATCGGTCGACCGGCGGCGTCACGGCCCGCATCGCGCTCGGCCAGGACCGCAGCGACCTGTCGGGCGGTGCTCTCCGCATGGTGGTCCGCGAGCCACCCGCCGAGCGCGAAGATCGTGCCGACGTCCCACGGATCCCACCCCATCCGTCCACCTCCGTGTTCGACCCGCTGCGTCGGCTCCGGCGTGGTCGCGATCCCGTCCTCGCTCAGGGGGTCGTCCGCCCACGCCTCGCTGGCCAGGAACCCGGCGTCCCCGTACGCGTCGTCCTCAGGGTCCTCATCCCCGAACCCCGCGGTCGCGGGGTCCTCGAGGTCGAGCTGGTGATCATCCCAGACGTCCTCGTCGAACGCCTCGTCCTCCCAGTCGTCGAGCTCCCAGTCGTCACCGTTACCGTCCACGATCGCCGCGCCCTCCGGTGGTGCGCTCCCAACGGTACGTCCAACCTGCGACATCATCGTGCCGTCTCGCCCCCGACCTCGATACTGCGGACATGAACACGGCGAGGTTGCTCGCCGAGGCCACGGTCGGCCTCCGTCAGTCGAGGGCTCGAGCGACCTCATCGAGCGCCTGCAGGTGCCGGGTGGCGCCCTCGAACCCTGCGCCCATCGTGTTGATCGACACGTGGGTCGCACCGGCCTCGCGCCAGCGGTGGACGTGGTCGACCACCTGCGCGGCCCCGCCATCACGCCAACTCACGCGGCCCTCCATCCCGATCGCGCTGGGGTCGCGGCCGGCCTGACCCGCCGCCTCGCCGATGATCTCCAGGGCGTCGTCGAGTCGCTCCCCCGGCGGGACCTGCGGGAACCACCCGTCGGCCAGCCGGCCCATGCGGCGGTAGGCCGGCACCGACGAGCCACCGAGCCAGACCGGGATCGGCCGTTGCACCGGCAGCGGCGCCAGGCCCGCGCCCGTGACGGTGTCGAACCGGCCCTCGAAGGTCAGGCTCGGTTCGGTCCACAGCCGCCGGAGCAGCGCGATCTGCTCCTCCTCACGCCGTCCACGCTGGGCGAAGTCCTGGCCCAACGCCTCGTACTCGACGGCGTTCCAGCCGACGCCGACCCCCAACCGGAACCGGCCGTCGGTGAGCAGATCCACCTGGGCCGCCTGCTTGGCCACCAAGGCGGTCTGGCGCTGCGGCAGGATCAGCACGCTCGTCACCAGCTCCACCGACGTGACCGCGGCGAGGTAGCCGAACAGCACCATCGGCTCGTGGAACCTCGACGTCAGGTCGTAGGGGCCGGCGAACCCTGTGTGCACGGCACGGTCCGCGCCGAGGACGTGGTCGTACGCCGCGATGTGCCCGAACCCGAGCTCCTCGACGCCGGTGGCGTACGCGCGGAGCGCATCGACCCGCGGTTCGATCTCCAGCTGCGGGAAGATGACCCCCACCTGCACCTTCGACCGCCTCCGCCCTCACCTCGCGCCCGAGGACCGTCCCCGTTCGACCGTCAGCGACCGTAGCAGCGATCCGGGCACCGGCCCGCTGCCTCGCCGCTCATCCGGGGTTGGTCGCGGCGACCCACAACGCCTCGTTCGGCAGGCGGACCCGGCCGTCGTCGCCCACGAACGGCGCCCAGGCCTCCTCGGTCACCCGCGACCAGACGTCTTGCTGGACGTCGGCAGGGTGCCCCTCCACGAGGGCGGTGACCGGCGGGGCGCACTCGCGCAGGAACGCGGTGGCCCGCTCGGCGGAGGCGAACTCGAACACCGTGGTGACCGCCCCCGTCGTGACGTCCTCGTAGCCGGCTTCGGCGACCACCTCTTCGAGACCCGGTTCGTCGGACAGCGCGAACAGCCCGGGAGACCCCGCGGGCGGCGGTGGCAGCTCCAGGATCCCGCGGATCAGCGACACCGGAGCGGCGAACCCGACCCGCTCCGGGGCCGCCCAGACGCTGGCCGCCAACCGTCCGCCCGGACGCAGGTGGGACCGGAGGCGTGCCAGGGTGCCCGCCGGGTCCACGAGGTACATGATCACGGACCGGCTCACGATGGCGTCGAGCGAGAGGTCCTCGAGGTCGAGCTCCTCGACGTCTCCTTCGAGGTAGTGCACGTCGACGTCGCGCAGATCCACCCACTCGGCGCGGTCGCGCGCGAACGCGAGCATGTCGCCGGAGAGATCCTGGAGCAGCACCTCGCCGCCCGGTGAGACGGCCCGGAGCAGCGACAGCCCCGGCTCACCGTAGCCCGCCCCCACGTCCAGTACCCGATGCCCGGGGCGGACCCGGGCCTGCTCGACCAGGACCCGTCCCACCTGCGGCATCGCGTCGGGTGCCTCGAGCGTCGCGAACCACCGACGCCAGCCGGCAGCGGCCTCACGCCACTCCCTGCGCGTCGCCTCCCGGTACGCCAGTCGGTCCAGGGTCGTCGTCTCCATCATCTCGGCTCCTGTCACGTCGACGAGGCGGTTGCGAGACCTCACCCTGGAGGCGTGACACATACCGTTACGGGCGTAACAACCGCAACGGCGACGACCCCGCCACGTCCCTACGCTGGCTCCACGACCGACGTCCCGCTGGCGCGGAGGGATCGGGCAACGTGACGGGCCAGATCGAGCAGGCACGCAACGCGGCCGTGCGGGGCGACCACCCGACGGCCCTCGCCCTGCTCCGGGAGGTGGAGTCCTCGACGGAGCTGGATCGCGACGGCCTGACGTTGCTCGCGGAGGTCGCCTACGCCGCCGGCCACCTCGAGACGACGTTCGACGCGTGGGAACGGGTGCACGCGCTCGGCCTCCGGCAGCAGGACCCCGTTGCGGCCGCGACGGGCGCCGCGAGGATCGCGATGCACCTGCTGATGGACACCGGGTTGCTCGCGCCGGTGCGGGTGTGGGTGAAGCGTGCCGAGCGCCTCCTGGAGGGGCATGGGACCACCCCGGTGCACGCCACCCTGGCCATCGCCCACGGCTACGAGCGGCTGCTGTCCGGAGACGTGTCCGCAGCCCGAGAGCTTTCCCGCCGAGCGATCGAGGTGGGCACCGAGCACGAGGTGCCGGCCTCGGTCGCGCTGGGCCAGGTGATGGAGGCCAGGAGCACCCTGTTCGGTCGCGACCTCCCCCGCGGGCTCGAGCTGCTGGATGAGTCCGCCACGGTGGTGCTGCTCGACGGTCTCGACCCGCTGTCGGCCGGGTTGGTGTACTGCGAGTTGGTGTGCGCCTGGCAGGGGCTCGCCCAGTACGACCGGGCCGAGGAGCTCACCGAAGCGATGGAGCGTTGGTCGCGGGACCATCGGGCCCTCGGCAGCGTCCACGGCCGGTGCCGGGTCCACCGGGCCGAGATGCTGCGGCTGCGGGGACCGCTCCCCGACGCCGAGGATGAGGCGTTGGCGGCCTGCGAGGAGCTGCGCCCCTACCTGCGCCGGGAGTTCGGGTGGCCGCTGACCGAGCTCGGGACGATCCGGCTGCAGCGTGGCGACCTCGACGGCGCGGAGGAGGTCCTGCTCGAGGCCCACCGTGCCGGGTGGGAGCCACAGCCGGGGCTCGCCCTGCTGCGTCTCGCGCAGGGCCAGGTCGACGTGGCGGTGGCCACGATCCGGGATGCGCTCGATCACCCCCGCAACGTTCCGTCGAAGGAGCTGCCCCCCTGCAACGACCTGCGCCGTGCACCCCTGCTGGCGGCCCAGGTGGAGATCGGCGTGGCGGCGGGCCGTGTGGACGAAGCGGCGGCCGCCGCCGCGGAGTTCGAACGGATCGCCTGGGCCTTCCAGAGCCGGGCGCTGCAGGCCCGAGCGGCGTTCGGTCGGGGGCTGATCGCGCTGGCGACGGACGACGCGGCCACCGCCCGCCGACAGCTGAAGCGCGCCGTGGACGGGCACCACGACCTCGCGATGCCCTACGAGACCGCACGCGCCCGAGCCGCGCTGGCACGTGCCTACCGGACCGGCGGTGACCACCACCTCGCCGCTCTGGAGATCGACGCGGCGGCGGAGATCTTCCTGCGGATCGGGGTGGAGCCCGGGCTCCATCTCGGGGACGGGCTGGCGACGGCCGTCCCGGTACCCGAGGTCTCGCGGGATGCGGCACCCTCGACCGGAGAGGCCGCGCATCGCCCGTCCGATCCTTGCGAGCGAGCGGGCAGCCTCGACGGTCGGTGCAACAACCGCGTCCGGGCCGAGGGCGACCACTGGTCGCTGACCTTCGCCGGCGAGACCGTGCGTCTCCGCGACCTGAAGGGGCTGCGCTACCTGGCACGACTCCTGGCTGAACCCGGGCGCGAGTTCCACGTCCTCGACCTCGTCACCGCGGAGGAAGGCGGGCCCGCGCGCACGGGCGCTTCCGCGGAGGCGGCAGGCGAGGGGGGACCGGAGGCGGCGACCACCTCTGACCTCGGGGTCGGCCCGTTGCTCGACGAGCAGGCGAAGGCTGCCTTCCGTCGCCGGATCACCGAGGTGGAGGAGGACCGCGACGAGGCCCAGGCCGCGGGCGATGTGGAACGCACCGCGAGCGCGGAACTGGAGCGCGACTTCCTGCTCCGGGAACTGTCGCGGGCGGTGGGGATCGGGGGCCGCGACCGTCCGGCCGGCGCCGCGGCCGAACGTGCCCGCGTGAGCGTGACGCGTGCCGTCCGCTACGCGCTCCAGCGGGTCGGCGAACACCACCCGCCGCTGGGAGCCCACCTGGATCACGCGGTCCGCACCGGCACCTACACGAGCTACGCGCCGGACCCGGCCTCGCCGATCGACTGGGAGGTGTCAACGGGGCGAACCACCCCAACGTAACGGGCTTCACCGGGCCGCGGGCCGGTCCGCCGTCCGAGCGGCGTGGCATCCTGGTGACCCGACGACGTCGACCCGCCCGGAACGCCATGCCCGAGCTCCCGCGCTACGCCGACGTCCACTCGCACCACATCGAGGGGTGGGCCGACGGCCACGGTGACCTCGGCGAGATCCCGCTCGTCTCCCACATCGAGGGCAACCTGTGGATGGGCGGCTGCATCGACGGGGTTCCGCTGCCCGACGACTTCGGCTACGTGGTGAGCCTCTACCCGTGGGAGCGGTACGTGCTGGCACCCACCACCGAGCGGTTCGAGTTCCACCTGTACGACGCCGGTGTCGTCCCGGACCTTCGGATCCTCCACACCGCAGCGCGGCAGGTCCTGGACGCCACCGCGCAGGGCCCGACCCTGGTCCACTGTCAGGCCGGCCTCAACCGCTCGGGACTGGTGGCGGGGTTGGCACTGGTACTCGACGGGCGCGACGCCGACGAGGTGATCACCCTTCTCCGACGTCGCCGGTCACCGGCGGTGCTCTGCAACCAGGTGTTCGAAGCGTGGCTCCGCGCGGTCGACCCCGACGAGCTCCCGCCACCGGCCGCGATCCCGGACGACGCGGGCCGCTGACCCGAGGTCCCACCGGCCCCGGTTGCCGTACCCAGGAGCCCTGAGGCGGCTGGGTGCCAGCTCCTGGCTGTCGAGGCGATCGGGCCGCTACCGCGCTCGGGCGAGGTTGGCCTCGACCCGGGCGCGGACGTCGGCGCGGAGCGCGTCGAGGTCGGAGATCGCATCGGCGTCGCCGATGTCGTCCCAGGTGGCCGCGTGGGACTCGACCCAGTCGGCCCAGTCGATGATGGCAGCGAAGTAGCGTGCGAGGAAGCCGCCCACGAGCATGATCGAGTGCACCCGCTCGGGGAAGCGCGGGCCCTCGGTGCGGTACTCATCCCCGATCGCGGCGTACACACGGCTGCGCTCGATGGCGAAGGACCGTGCCTGTCGGACCGTGGCCAGCAGGTCGTCGACGCCGCCGTGTTCGGCGAAACCCGCACGGACGAGCGCCTCGGCCTCCAGTTGGGGGGCGTGAGTCGGTGTGGCGAGCCAGGTGCGGAACGCCTCCCGCCCCTCGGGCGTGACGGAGTACACCGTGCGCGACCGTTCCCCGGTCCGTGCGGCGCGATCCTTCGCCAGACCGTGCGCAACGAGCTTCTTCGGTTCCCGGTAGATGCCACTGACCGCACGCGGCCAGATGTCCGACCAGCCCCGGCCCATCTCGGTGACGAGCTCGTACGCGGACCAGTCGCGCAGACAGAGCAGGCCGAGCACCGCGTAGGACGTCGTCGTCAGCTGCTGGGCAGGGGTTGACATGTGCGGCTCCGTCCGGAAGATACTCCGAAGTAGAGTGTCAGCGCGTGCGGGAGCGCCGGCACAGCCAAGACGGAGCTCGACGCGGGCCACCGTGGACGGCTCGCCTCCCGGCACCGGGGCGCGACCGGTCCCGAGGTCGGGGGGTGGCGACGCGCACCCGTGAGGCGCCGACGCATCGGAGCGCAGGAGCCGCCATGAGCCTCAGGAGCCTCGCTCGGTACGACCGCGACCGTGTACCGAGGGTGGGCGAACACGCGGTCGTCATCGGCGCGAGCATCGCCGGTCTGTTGGCCGCCAGGGTGCTCGCCGACGCCTTCGAGCGGGTCACGCTGCTCGAGCGCGACCCCGTCGACGAGACCGACGGCCGGCGCCGTGGCGTGCCACAGGCTCGCCACGTGCACGCCCTGCTCGTCGCCGGGCAGGTCACGATCGAGGACCTGCTCCCCGGGTTCGCCGACGAACTCGTCGCCGCTGGCGCACTCAACCTCGACGCGATGAGCGAGTTCTCCCTCCATGTTGCCGGCGGCTTCGTCGCCCCCGGACCCATACGGGTCCCGATGTACTTCGCGAGCCGCCCCCTGATCGAGCGCTGCCTGCGGGACCGGGTGACCGCTCACGACGGGGTGACGCTGCGCGGCGGCTGCCAGGTCGTGCAGCCGGTGACCCGAGACGGGGACGACGCGGTCGCGGGCGTCGAGATGCTCGTCGATGGTCGCCGCGAGCAGGTCGACGCCGACCTGGTCGTGGACGCCACGGGTCGTTCCACGCGGCTGCCGACCTGGCTCGAACACCTCGGCTACGCGCCACCGCCCGTCGAGCAGGTCGAGGTCGACCTCGTCTACGCCACCTGCCAGCTCCCGCGCGACGCCGACGACCGGCGCGCTGTGCTGGTCCTGCCGCACGCGCCCCGCACGCGTGGCGCCGCCCTGTTCCCGATGGAGCACGACCGGTGGCTCCTCACCTTCGGGGGCATGCACGGGGACCACCCCACCCCGGACGTCGACGGGCTCCGAGCCTTCGCCGAGGGGCTGCCCGTGCCGCTCTTCGCCGACCTGCTGGAGGACCAGCCGCTGGCCTCCCCCGACATCGCCCGGTACCACTTCCCGGCGCTGCGGCGACACCGGTACGACAAGCTGAAGGCATCGCCGGAGGGTCTGCTCGCCGTCGGCGATGCGGTGGCCAGCTTCAATCCGGTCTACGGGCAGGGGATGTCGGTGGCCGCGCTCGAGGCGCTGCTGCTGCACCACACGCTCGCCGAGCACGGCAGCGAGGACGGGCTCGCCCGCCGCTTCTACGCGCGCAGTGCATGGCTCGTCGAGGATGCCTGGAACCTGGCCGCCGGTGGTGACTTCCAGTTCCCCCAGACCCAGGGAGACAAACCGCCGGGCACGGACCTGATCAACCGCTACGTCCACCGCCTGCAGCGCAAGGCCCACACCGACGGTCAACTCAACGACGCCTTCGGTCGCGTCGCCTCGATGGAGCACCGACCGACCTCGCTGTTCCGACCGCGGGTCGCCTGGCGGGTGCTCCGCCCCGGCCGGGGCGACCGCGCGACCACGGCCGGGGACCGTCCCGCCGCGCATCGCGTCGGCTGACCTCGAGCCACGTCGACGACGGGAGCCGCGCAGTGGTGCAACCCGCGCGCGGCTGCGAGGTTGACGGCGGCCGCTGCGGATCGATGCACCTGGACCGTCAGGTGGCGCGGTCAGGCCGTAAGGAGCGGTCAGGGAAGGGGCCGCCGCGGATCGGCCGGGCGGCCCTGATCCGCTCGTCGTTGTCCTCGACGCGTGGTCGGTAGTGGCGGGAGAACACGCGGCCGATGAGCTCCCGGCGACTGCGGACGGCGGTCTTCTCGAAGATGTGCTTGAGATGTTCCTGCACCGTGTACGGGGACAGGGACAGCGCGTCGGCGATCTGGGCGGTTGAGTCCCCCTGGAGCACGTGCCGGGTGACCTGCTCCTCCCGCTTGGTCAGCCCGTAGGCGGCCATCAGCAGCGGGGTGAGACGATCCGAGCTCGCCGGCTGGATGGTCACGGCCACACGCCGCCCGCCGCGGCCGGCGAGCACCTGACCGTGCAGCATCACCCACCCTCGCCGTGCCGAGAGCACCCGCACGCTGGTCGGCCGGTCGCCCCCTCGCCCTCCCCTGCCGTCCTGGTCTGCGAGGACCACCTGGGCCACGGAGAGCACCGCCGCAGGCAGGTTCCCCCGCTCCAGCGCGGGCAGTTCCCGCAGCCACTGCTCCGCACCCGGGGTGAGCGACTCCGGGGTGAGGTCTTCACCGAGCACCACGATCGCGGGAGCGTCGGGCCCCTCAGGCTCGGACGCCTCGCCCAGCAGCAGCCCGCGTCGGATCCCCTCGGCCAGGTGCGGCGCCACCGCCCGCAGGAGCTCGAGGTCCTCGCTCGAGAAGTCCGGGCGTTCGGGGCCGCGGACCACGTACACGGCACCCCAGTACGCCCCGTCACGAGCCCGCAGCGCCAGCAGCGCTTCGTGCGCGACTCCGATCGACCGGAGCAGCCCGAGGTACTCCCTGCCGCCGACGGGATCGCTGTCGACGAGCTCGCTCGCCGTCTGGACGCCCCGAGGGTTGCGGACCACGTCACCGATCCGGTTGCTGGGCATCTCGGAGGCGTACTCGAGCTGCACGACCTCCTCGATCGGCATCTCACAGCCATCCGAGAAGGTGCTCGTGATCAGCAGCGACGTCGGATCCAGGGTCGCCCACGACGGGTTCGGCAGCGTGTCGATCCCCGACGGCACCGCCCGATCGAGCACCACTCCGGCCTGCGACAGGAACGTGGCGACGTCCAGCCTCGACCGCGCAAGCCGTTCGACCTGCGCCGACGCCTGCTGCCTGGCGTACGCGCTGACCCGGAGCCCCGGCATGACGATCACGACCTTCGGACGTCTCGCGGCGTTTCTACCAGCCTTCTGGTATGGACGGAACCCCGCCGGGCCCAGATGCTCGCTCGGTCACTTTCCACGCACGATCAGCCAGACGAACCGGACGAAGGAGCGAGCAGATGACCCCCGACGAACTCGTCACCCGGGCGATCGACGGCTTCAACCACCGCGACGCTGCGGCGTACACGGCCGTGTTCGCCCAGGACGCGGTCATGCACGACCCGTTCTTCCCCGAACCCACCAAGGGCCGCGAGGAGATCGCAGCGCTGGTATCGGGGGTCTGGGGCTCCTTCTCCGACGCGCGATGGGAGCTGGTTGGACCGGTGGTCGCAGCCGACGACCGGATCGCCTTCGTGGTCGCCGTCCAGATGACCCACGACGGCCCGATGCCGATGCCCGACGGCACGATCATGGACGCGACCGGTGAGAGGATCTCCTTCGAGTCCGGGGTCTTCTGGACCCTCGATGATGACGGCCTGGTCGCCGAGGAGCGCGGCTACTTCGACGCGACCGCCGTCGCGCTGCAACTCGGCCTGGTCGGCTGACATCCCGGTTCCCCTCCCCACACGCCACGGGCTCGCTCCGGCGCTCCGTGCCGTCGCCCGCCACCTCACGGGGAGACCGGGAGGAGACCGGGCGACGTTGGCCGCCGCAGCTGCCTGGGTCCAGGGCGATGCGACGCCGAGGGCGGACCGACGACGCGAGCGGAGCGTCGGTAGCCTGACCGTGGCCTCGACGTCCGTTGGCGCCCCGGACGACGCCCGCGCCGCACCAGGTCGGCGATGACGACGCCCTGCTGCGGAGGTGCCTGGTGGAGCTGACGGTCGAGGCCGACGCTTGGTGGTCGTACCTCGTGGTGTTCGTCGCGGCCGCGATCCCGGTCGTCGAGGTGCTCGTGGTCGTCCCGGTCGGGATCCTCGCGGGGCTGTCACCGGCACCGACGGCGATCGTGGCCCTGGCGGGCAACCTGAGCACCGTCGCGCTGGTCGCCGTCGGTGGCGACAGGCTCGCCGGCTGGTGGCGTCGGCGGCGCCCCGTGGAGCACCGGCAGCCGAGCCGTCGGTCCCAACGGGCGCGCGCCCTCGCGCAACGCTGGGGTGTGCCCGGACTCGCGCTCCTCGCGCCGCTGACGACGGGATCCCACATCGCCACGGTCGCCGCGCTCGCGACCGGCAGCGAGAGCCGTCGTGTCCTCCGATGGATGGCCGCTGGACTCGCGGTCTGGTCGGCTGCCGCGGCCGCCGCGACGGCGGCGGGGGTCGACGCCTTCACGTGAGCGCCGACGCCTGACGGTTAGGTGTTGACCTAACCATCGGCTCCGCGTAGGTTCGGCGCATGCCTAACCGAAGTGGGTCCGCCGGACCCGATGCGAGCATCGAGCAGGTGTTCAAGGCGCTCGCGGATCCGACGCGGCGTGAGGTGATCGAACGGCTCGGACGTGCGCCGGCGTCGACCAGTGAGCTCGCCGCGGGTTTCGGCATGGCCCTGCCGTCCTTCCAGCAGCACCTGCGGGTGCTGGAGTCCTGCGGGCTGGTCAGCTCGCACAAGCAGGGCCGGGTCCGCACCTACCGGCTGCGGCCCGCACCCCTCGAGCGGGCCGCCGGGTGGCTCGACCAGCAACGCCGGCGGTGGGAACGACGCCTGGACCAGCTCGACGACCACCTCGCGGCCATGCGGGACGCCGACGACAAGGAGCCATGATGCCCCCGTCCTTCACCACCGATCCGGAACTCGACCTGCTGCTCGAACGGCTCGTCGACGTGCCGACGGAGCTGATCTGGAAGGCCTGGACCGACCCGGAGCACGTGAAGGCCTGGTTCACACCCCGCCCGTGGAAGACCACGGCGTGCGAGATCGACCTGCGCCCTGGCGGCCGCTTCTTCACGGTGATGCGCGATCCCGACGGCAACGAGTTCCCCAGCGCCGGCTGCTACCTCGAGGTGGATCCACCCTCACGGCTGGTGTGGACGACGGCCCTGCTCCCGGGCTACCGGCCGCTGCCCGCCGACGAGGACCCGGATCTGCCGTTCACGGCGGAGCTGACCTTCGAGCCGATCGGGGACTCGACCCGCTACTCGGTCCGGGCCATCCACGGCAGCCGCGCAGCGGCCGAGACGCACGAGGAGATGGGCTTCCTCGACGGTTGGGGAACGGCCCTCGACCAGCTCGTCGAGCACCTGTCCAGCCAGGCCGGCTGAGCACCGATCTGTGGCAGGCACGAGGTGGGACGGCAGGTGGGACGGCAGGTGCGCCGGCCGCGGCCACAGCCGGAGCCCCGCGCCCGCTCACGCTCCCGCCGGTGGCGGAGCGGCGGCGGCAGGGGTGGCGACCCGCGTGCCGGCGATCGCCCGGTGCGCCATCGCCACCCCGAGGAGCACCACCGTCGCCCCGGCCACCTGTGGCAGGCCGAGCGGTTCGTCCAGCAGGACCCGGCCCCACACCAGCGCGAGCACGGGTTGCAGCAGCAGGGCCACCGAGGTCGCGGCCGCCGGGAGCAGGTGGATCGAGGAGGTGACCAGCAGCCAGCCCACGACCTGCGAACCGAGCGCGAGGAGCAGGAGCCAGCCGTCCGCGGGCCATCCCGCGGGGGCGGCCACCCCCTGACCGGCTGCCGCCGCACCCATGATCGCCGTGGCGCCAACGGTCAGGGAGAACAGGAACGCGACGCTGGGTGCCGCGGGCTGTCGGCCGCGTGACACCCGGAGCAGGACCAGAGCAGCGGCGTAGGTGACGGCGGCGACCACGCCGTAGAACACCCCGAGGGGGACCGAGCCGTCGACCACCACCGGTTGCCCGACGACCGACAGGATCCACATGCCGCCCAGCACGATGGGCAGGGCGACCCAGAACCCGGCGGCAGGCCGCTCCCGGAAGATCAGCACGCCCGCCAGGCCGACGAACACGACCTGCATGTTGGGCAGCACGGTCCCGAGCCCGGCACCCACGATCTCGATCGCGGCGTGCCACGCGACCAGATCGATCCCGAGCAGGACGCCGCCAGCCAGCGCCCACGGCAGGACCCAGCGGACGACGCGCGGATCGGGCGCTCGACGCCGCGCGACCGCGACCAGCACCGCGAGCACGGGCAGCGCGTACGCCCCGCGCAGGAACGCCGACCGTGCCACCTCGACGTCGGCAAGCCGGACCCAGACGCCCGAGAAGGAGATGAGGACGGCCCCCAGCCAGGGCCGCAGCAGCGGCGGTAGGACGCGTGCCACGGGGCCGGTCGGCGTCGAGGTTGCTGGGATGTCGGTCACGTCGGGCCTCGTCGTGTGGTGGGGATCCAGCGGCACGGACACCGCTGGCAAACCGCGAACGCTAGCCCGCCCGGGCGGCGGGTCCCGCCAACGGGTCGGGGCGTTGGACGGCCAGCTTGCGTGGAACCGGCGGTCCCTGCGACGTGCCGCGTGGGCGGGGCTGCAGGAGCAGGATGCCCGGGCCGCGCTGATCTCGATCCACGCCCGCGTCGACGGCACCAGGCCGGACGCCTGGGACCACCCCTCGCTCGTGCAGCTGTGGGGTGCGCGGTTCAGCGCCTACGTCGTCGCCGAACGTGACCGCGCCCTGTTCTCGCTCGGGAGGTTGGCGGAAGACGGTCAGCGCCGAGACCGGGCCGAGGACCTCGCCGCGGGACTGCGGGGGTCCTCGATGGCACGCCTCTGCCGTGCGGTGAGGCCGCACGAGCCCTCGGCGTCCACCACAACCAGCTGCGGTACGCCGCCCCCACGGGCACGGTCGTCATCCGCTGGGACGGCACCCGGCAACCGACCATCTGGATGGGCCACCGCCTGACATCCATGCATGGGAGGCTCGCGTCGAGCTTCCGCCGGCAGTTCCGACACGTGTTCGGACCTTCCACGCCAGACGCCTGCAGCAAGTGGGCGGGGCTCACCGCCCGCGCGGCGATGCGTCCTTCCTGCTGTGGGGCGCGGAGCGCGAACTGCTCGTCGAGGATCCCCGGCACCGCGACGCGCTCTGGACCTCCCGCGTGTGGCCAGGGGCCGTGCTGGTGCAGGGCGAGATCGTGGGCACGTGGCGGCGTGCGCAGCACGCGGTGACCGGGCAGAGCTGGAGCCGGCTGTCCTACGCGGCGAAACCGGCCGTCGAGTCGAAGGCCCGCTCCCTCCCGCTGCCCGACCTGGACCGACCGATCCCACTCGACTGGGACGAGCCTGACGGGTGACGGCTTCCCTTGGACGACGGACCTCACCGACGAGCAGACCCGCGACATCCGCAAGGTTCGGATCAGACGCATCGAGCTCACACTGGCTGCCGAGACCGACATCGACCGCGCCGAGGCGGGTCTCGCCGAGCTCGCGCGGATCACCGGCCGCTACCCACGTGATCACGTCCGCCGCCGAGCCCATGTGCGACGAACCCAACGCTTCGCGCTGGGACCAGCTTGACAGCCGAGTGCCGCACGCGGCGAAGCGCACGCGACCGGACACCTGCTGCGCGCTTCCGCGGAAGCGCAGATGGTGGCCGAACCCGATCGGTGATCGTCGCGGCCCCGTCGGCGAGCGTCGTCGCCCATCCGCGCGGAAGACCGCCACTCCGAAGCCCCCGGGCATGTCGGCGCGAGCCGGCTGCGCCATCGCAGGCGCGCGTCAGCCGGTCGAGGACGGCTGAGCAGCACCGGTGAGGGTCTCGCGGGCGACCGCGACCGAGATCGTGCGCAGCTCATCGGGGTCGACGTCGGTGAGCATGGTCGCGCAGCGGCTGAGCCCCTGGATGGCCATGAAGGCCCGGATCTGCTGTTCGGGGGTGGGGTCGGGGCCGGCGAGCAGTTGGACGGCATGGTGGGTGGGTCGGGGCATCAGGTCGGTGTGGGCGAGGTGGGCCATCGCGGTGGGGTCGAAGATCAGCGCCCGCAGCACGTCGCGGTGGCGGTAGCACAGGTCGAAGAACCCCTCGAGGATCCTCCCGGGATCCTCCTGGTCGTGCTCGGCGCGGGTGAGGAAGGTGGTGAGCTCCTCGACGGCGTCGCCGACGACGCTGCGTACCAGCTCGCTCTTGGACCGGAAGTGGTAGTACAGCGCCGTCTTGGTCAGCCCGACCCGGTCGGCGATCTCCTGCAGGGAGGTCTGGCCGACCCCCTGGGTGGCGAACAGCTCGAGGGCGACCGCCTCGATCCGCTGCCGGGTGTCACGCGTCCGCCCGTCACGCCGCTGTGGCTCGTCCCCGGCCATCGGTGTCCTCCGGATGCAGGCCCGTCTCGGACCCCCGTCGCTCTGCAGCATACCACTCGGGTGGCATCCTACCAACCAACAAGTAGGTTACTTGACCGTTTGGTAGGTTACCGGTACACTCGTGAACAGATCCACGAGCGGAGTTGCCATGACACGGATGGACGCCCCTCCGGTGCGGTTCGTCGAGACCACCAAGCACTACGGCCAGGTGGTCGGACTCGAGCGGCTCAGCCTCGAGATCGCCGATGGCGAGACCGTGGGGCTGCTCGGCCCCAACGGCGCCGGCAAGACCACCACCCTGCGCACCTTGCTGGGCCTGCTCAAGCCCACCAGCGGCCGGGCGGAGATCTTCGGGCTCGACGGATGGCGCCACCCGGTGGCGGCACACCGGCACGTCGCCTACATCCCCGGCGAGTTCACGGTGTGGCCTGGCCTGACCGGCGGGCAGATCCTCGACCTGCTCGGCACGGTCGCCGGCGGCTACGACCCGACCTACCGTGACGAGCTCGTGGAGCGGTTCAACTTCGACCCGTCCAAGAAGGGCCGGTCGTACTCGAAAGGCAACCGGCAGAAGATCGCGATCATCGCGGCGCTGATGACCCGTGCGCCACTGCTGGTGATGGACGAACCCTCGAGCGGGCTAGACCCGCTGATGACCGTGACCTTCCAGGACTGCCTGCGGCAGGCCAAGGCGGCCGGCCAGACCATCCTGCTGTCGAGCCACATCCTGTCCGAGGTGGAGGCGGTGTGCGACCGGGTGGCGGTGCTGCGCGAAGGCGTGCTGGTCGAGCACGGCACCATCGCCGAACTGCGCCACCTGCAGGCCAACACCGTCGAGGCCACCTACCTCGGCGCCCCTCCCGCGCTCGACGACGTGCCGGGCGTGGAGGACGTCCAGTTGCGCGACGGCCACCTCCGCCTGCACGTCACCGGCTCCCCCGACCCGCTGCTCAAGGCGCTCGCCCGAACCGAGGTGACCGCCATCCAGATGCGCGAGCCGTCGCTCGAGGAGCTGTTCCACGCCTACTACGACGAGTCGGCCGACGTCCCCGCCGGCACGGCCGGCTGACGCCCACGGGCAGCCAGGAGGCCTGGTCATGGCCACCACGATCCGCCGGACCCCGACCCGCCCCGACGTCGCGCCCCCCGTCGCCTCGGATGCCGCGCCCCCAGCCGCCGAACCCTGCCCACCGGTCGGGGTGTGGTGGCGGGCCTACCGCCATCACCTGCGGCTGCTGCGCAACGCGGCGATCGCCTGGATCGCCGGCGTGAGCATCGTCAGCACCGGTGTGGTGGCGACCTTCGAGGATCGCATCGGCACCGAAGCCGAGATGCAGGCGCTCGAAGCGATGGAGGACATCCCCGCGCTCGAGGCGCTGTCCGGCCGCTACGTCGAGATCGCCACGGTCGAGGGCTTCGTGCTGTCCCGCTGGGGGATGCTGTTCTCGATCCTGGTCGTGGTCTGGGCCATGCTCGCGTCGGTCAGGGTGCTGCGCGGCGCGGAGGAGGCCGGCCACGTCGAGCCGCTGCGGTCCGGGACGATCACCTCTCGGGGGCTGCTCACCTCGGCGCTGGCCGCGCTGTTCACGACCCACCTCGCCCTCGCGGTCGTCATCGGCCTGAGCCACAGCGCGGCCGGGATGGACGTCGCCACCTCGTGGGCGTTGGGCGGCGCCGCGGGGTTGCTGGCGGCCTCGTTCGCGACGACAGGCGCGCTCGCATCGCAGCTGGTGGCCTCACGTCGACGCGCGGTGGTGATCGTCGGCTGCTTCCTCGGGGTCATGCTCGGGCTGCGGGTGCTCGCGGCGGCAACCGCGACGCCTGAGTGGGTGTGGTGGACGACCCCCTTCGGATGGATCGGGTTCCTCCACGAGGTCGACCAAGCGCGCCCCGCGGTCTTCGCCGCCCTCGTCGCCCTGCTGGTCGGCCTCGTCGGCGCAGCGCTCGCACTGGCGCACCGCGACGTGCACACCGGCGTGCTCGGGCGTCGCTCCCACCGGGTACGGCCCGCCCGAGCCGTGCGCACGCAGGCCGGGCTCGCGGCCCGGCTGGCCAGCGGGTCGGCGGGGACCTGGGGGACCGTGGTCGTCCTCGTCGTCCTGGTGTTCGGGCTGCTGGCACGCGACCTCGCGCAGGCCGCCGCGGAGTTCCCCACCCAGACCGAGCTCACCAAGGAGATGTTCGGCGTGGTGATCGACACCACCGCGGGCATCGCGGCATTGGCCTTCTACTTCGGAGCACTGCTGATGGCGGCGCTGGCCGCCGGGCAGGCCGTCGACATCCGCGAGGAGGAGGCGACCTGGCGCGTCGAGCACCTACTCGTCCGGCCGGTCGACCGAACGCGCTGGCTGGTCACCCGAGCGCTGACGTCGGTCGCTCTCCTGGCCCTGATCGGCGTCGTCAGCGGCATCGCGGCATGGGCGGCCACCGCGGCCACGGGAGACGCGATCACCTTCACCGACGGGCTGCTGGCCGGGATCAACATCGTGCCGCTGGGCGTGCTCGTGCTCGGCGTCGGCATCGCCGTGGTCGGGTTGGCGCCACGCCGCACCACGGCGCTGGCCTACGGGTTCGTCGTCGCCGCCTTCGTGCTCGACTTCGCCGGACCGTTCCTCGACCCGCCCGACTGGGTCCTGCAACTCAGCCCCTTCCGGCACGTCGCCGCGGTCCCCGCCGTCGACATGAACGTCGGCGCAGCGCTTGTCATGCTCGCCGTCGGCGCGGTGGCAGCCGCGATCGGGATGCTCGTGTTCCGCCGTCGAGACCTCCAGGAGGCGTGATCGACCCTGCTCCATCGGATCCTGCAGGCGCAGCCACCCCCGGTTGACGGCCGGACCCTGCAGGAACTGGCGGCTTGGCCGCAGCGTCCACGCCCGCACCGGGCATGGTGGACCCTGGCGGCGGTGAGGCTGTCCGCCGGCCGCGGGCTGCATCGTTGGTGCTTGTGTGTCCGGTGTCACCGACCGCCGCCGACGTCGTCCTGACCCCATGCCGACGAGACTCTCATGTTGGAGGGCCGGTCACCGGGGACGGCAAGCGGCTGGGAAACAGGAACCCCGACGCCACAGGTATCGTGGTCGTGGTGTCGAAGGAACCGCGATGGCGGCCGTCGCCCGCGACGCGGGTGGTCCTCCCCCTAGCGGACGCCACAGTGCTTGCACCGAGGGCTCCGCCCCAGGCGCGTGGGTACGACGCCTCGACGAGCTCACCGGCGACGAGTTGTCGGCTGCCGGCGGGAAGGCGGACGGGCTGGCCGGACTGATCCGTGCCGGGCTGTCGGTGCCCGCCGGATTCGTCGTGCTGACCGGCGCCTACCGGCGGTTCGTCGACACCTATCGCCTCCAGGACCACATCCGCCGAATCCTGGACGAGGCCGCGTCGGGTGACGCCGATGGCACCGAGGCCGCGGTGGCGCTGGCCGACCGCATGCGGCAACTGGCGATGCCCGACGAGATCGCCGAAGCGGTCGTCGCTGCCTACGCCGAGCTGGGTCGACCGACGGTCGCCGTGCGCTCCTCGTCCGTGCAGGAGGACCTGGATCGTGCGAGCTTCGCTGGCCAGTACGAGACGGTTCTCGGGGTCTGCGACGACGACGCGCTGCTCGCCGCGGTCTTGCGCTGCTGGGCGTCCGCCTTCGGCACCCGGGTCCTCGCCTACCGGGCCGCACAGGGCCTGGCAGGAGACGTCGACCACGCGGTGATCGTGCAGCACCAGGTCGACGCCTCCCGGGCCGGGGTGCTGTTCACCGCCGACCCGACCACGGGCCGGCGCGACCGCATCCGGATCAGCGGCGCCTGGGGACTGGGGCAGGCTGTCGTCGACGGAACGGTCACCCCCGACGAGTGGGTCGTCGACGCCGGCAGCCTGCACATCGTCACCCGTGCGATCTCCGACAAGGCTGTTCGATCGCACGCGACCGAGGGTGGTGTGACGACGGTGCCGGTACCGCCCACCGAGCGGCGGCAGCCGAGCCTCGCCGATGCCGAGGTGGCGGCGCTGGCACGGCTCGGCCTGCAGGCCCAGCAGGCCCGCGGCACCCCTCAGGACCTTGAGTGGGTCGCCGACCGCGACCGGCTGTGGCTGGTGCAGTCCCGGCCGATGACCGCGCTGTTCCCGCTGCCCGAACCTGGACCCGCGCCGGGGCAGGGCCTGCGGGTCTACCTCTCGATCAACCGGGTTTCGCAGGGGTTCGTCGAGCCGATGACCCCGATGGGAAACGAGCTGTGGCGGGTCATGCTGGCCGGCGTCGGGCGCATGCTCCATCGTCCGCGCAACGCCGACCCCTACCCGTCCGTGTACCACCTGGCCGCCCACCGCATCTACGCCGACGCGACCGGGATGCTGCAGCGCCCGCGCCTGATGCCGCTGTTCGAGGAGGCCTTCGCTGCCAAGGACGCGGTGGCCGCCCGCATCCTCACCCACCTGACCGAGCGCGAACGGTTCGCGCTTCGGAGCCAGCCCAGACGACGCTGGCCCTGGCGGCTGTACGTGCGCGTCCTGCCGACCTTCGTGGCCCGCACGCTCGTCGCGTTGGTGCAGCCCGATGCCGCCAGCCGGCGGATCATCCGCATCGCCGACCGGGAGATCGAGCGCCAACGCGCCGAGGCGGCTCGCCTCACGGGAGTCGAGCCCCGGCTGGCCTGGATCGAGGACGCCGCCGAAGCGATGGAACGGCTCGTGTTCCGCCAGGCCCCGTACGTGGTCGTGGCGCCGATGCGGCTGGCCGAGCGCGTCGAACGCAAGCTGGCAAGGACGGTCGGCCCCACCGACGCCTTCGCCGCCGTTCACCACTCCCCGCACGGTAATCCCGGCACCGAGATGGGTCGCGACCTGCTCGCCGCCGCCCAGGTGATCCGCGACGAAGCGGTGACACCGACCGCCGACCACCCGGCTGTGGCCACGTTCCTCGCACGGTACGGGCACCGCACCGTGCGGGAGGTCGACGTCGGTCAGCCCCGCTGGCGCGAGGACCCCACCACGGTCCTCGACTGGATCGTCGAGGCCGCCGGCGATCCCGACCTCGACCGGCGGTTGGCCCATGAGCGCGACGCGGTGGTGATCGCCGACCGGCACGCCGCCGACATCCTCGCCCGTGTCCCCGGCCGGACACGCCAGGCGGTGATCGGCTGGGGCCTGTGGCGCACCCGGCGGCTGGCTGGGCTCAAGGAACGGCCCAAGTACGACGTGAGCCGATTCATCGAGCTGTGGCGCGAGGTGCTGCTCGCCGTCGGCCAGCAGCTCGTCGCCGATGGCAGGCTCCGGCACGCCGCCGACGTGATGTTCGTCACCTTCGCTGACGTCCGCGGTGGCAGCGACCTGCGAGCGGCTGCGGCCGACAACCGGCGCGCCTACCGGGCTGAGCTCGCCCGAACGTCGATCCCGCGGATCCTGACCAGCACCGGCGAAGCCTTCTACGCCGCTCCCGATGTCGACGAGGACGGACTGGTCGGCGTCCCCGCCTCCCCCGGCGTCGTCGAAGCGCCGGCCCGGATCGTCGCCCAGCCCACCGCCGGCGCGATCGAATCAGGCGAGGTCCTCGTCTCACGCAGCACCGACCCCACCTGG
Organism: Nitriliruptoraceae bacterium; assembly: GCA_007120465.1. GTDB lineage: Bacteria > Actinomycetota > Nitriliruptoria > Nitriliruptorales > Nitriliruptoraceae > CSSed11-175R1. The sequence continues at coordinate 7,896 of SKNO01000065.1, read as the reverse complement.
ACCCCCCTGATCCTGCGGGCAGGTGCGGTCGTGATGGAGACCGGCGGCCCCCTTCAACACGCCGCGATCGTCGCGCGCGAACAGGGCATCCCCGCGGTGACCGGCATCGATCGGGCCACCGAACTCCTCGACGACGGCGTGACGATCCGCGTGGACGGCACCGCCGGCACGGTCACGCCCCTCTGAGCCTGGAAGCGTCGCCCGTCCCGGACATCTCCGGCCTCACCGCAGCGCTGAAGGCGATCGCACGATCTCGTCGACACGCCTCCCCGAGCAGACGGAGCGGTGCCCGCCATGAGCAGGCCTGTTCACGTGGGTTCCCGGCAGGAGCCCGTCTCGGCGACGACGAGGCGCCGGACCGGAAAGGAGTCGGGTCAGCCCACGACGGTGGCGCGGTGGCCCGGCCGTGACCGCCGCCGCATCGATGGTGGGCGCCCAGCCGACCACCCAGTTGCCGGAGGTGACCATAGGCCCTGGTGTCCCCGCGCGTCCGCGCAACCCTGGTCGACAGCTGCGAAAGGACCTGGGGTGAGGCTCGTGGCGTGGTACCAGATCATCGTCGGTGCCGCCATCGCCGCGCTCTGGGTCGTGCTGCTTGTCAGCGGCCAAGTGCCGGAGATCGACGCGGGCATGCTCGGCATCTGGTTCCACATCGCCGCGGAGTTCGCGCTGGCCGCACTCCTCATGAGCGCCGGCCTGTCACTGCTCCGCACGACCCGCCGGAGCCGCCTGCTCTCAGCCCTCGCCCTCGGAGCGCTGGGCTACAGCGCAGTCAACAGTCCCGGCTACTACGCCGACAGCGGCGACTGGGGGGTCGTGGCGATGTTCGCCGCGATCGTGGGCGCCACCGTGGCGGCCGGCGCCTGGCTCTGGCGGGCAGGTGCAGCCCGTGTCGAGCCACCCCCCCAGTCGCCGCCACCAGCCCGCACACCGGGCCCTCCCGAGGTACCGGAAGACTGAGCGGCTGCCTGAACCGGCCACGCCGTCAGACGTCGAACCGGCGCGGAGTGGTCCTGCTCGGAGTTGATCCTCGACCGTGCCCTCGAGGCGCCAGCAGCGGGTCAGGTCGAGCGTGGCAGATCCCACCTCGTGGCGGTCTCGACCGACGCCTGCCACCCGTAGACCACCTCGGCACGCACCACCACCACACCCCCGGTGCCGTGCGTGTCGTCGCCCACCTCCCGCCCGCGGACCTCCAGCCTCGTGCTGTACTTGGCGTTGTAGGTCAAGACGAACCGCTGCAGCCTGGCGGGCTCGAGCACCACCCTGGCAGCACCCTCAAGGATGACGACGTCCTCGCCGCTCTCCAGGTGGATGGACACCTGCGGGTTGGCGGAGACGTTGGCGATGGTCCGCGAGCCGGTGCTGAACTCGAAGTTCGGAGCCGTCCAGCACCCCCAGAACGGTCGGGTGTGCGGTCCTCCAGACCGGCTGGCCGTGGCGACCCAGTAGTTGCGTGCGGTGCGCAACTGCTCGTCCGCCCAGGACCACGCCACGGACGGACCTGTGGGGCGACGCCCGAACATCCGAGGTCGACTCGCCGACGGTGCAGCCGCGATCATCCCTCGTACTCCTGCGACCTCGATCGCACCACGAAGGTCACAGCGCGCCTCCCACCGTGCTGGATTTCGGGGACCACGGCCAGCAGATCCCGGCTCAGAGTGGAACAGCTACCTCAGGGTATTCGCCTCAGATCCGGTCTGCTCATGGCACGCGCACTCGTCCTACCACCTCCACGCCACCATCGGTGGACCTCCCCCTGCAGCCGGACACCCAGGATGAGCGGATGTCCGGATGCGGCACAACGAGTGATCCGAGACCGCGACTGCCGCGGTGGATCCAGCGACAGCCGGTGAACGCCCGCACCCGCACCGCGAGTCCCCGCTGTGAGTGCTTCCGCGGAAGCACCGCGAACGCCGAACCGCCCATAGTTGACGTCCGAGGCCACGGCAGTCCGCGTCGGCACCAACCCGCACGCGAGTCCCCGTTGTGGGCGCGTCCGCGGAAGCGCCGAGGAGCACCGAACCGCCCATAGTTGACCGATTCGGTCCGCGGTCGATAGCCGTGATGCACGAGCCCATCCCCGCTATCCACGGGCTCGACCAACGGTGTGTAGGGAGACGAGGTACGCGTCCTCGTGGCCGCGACCACAGCAGGCCATCAGGTTGGTCTGCCAAGCCCTGCGTCACGGGCTTGGACGATGGCTTCGCTGCGGGTTGCCACCTGCAGTTTGGCCAAGATGTTCGATATGTGGTTTCCGATGGTGTGTGACGTGACGCCGAGCTGCCGAGCGATCACGCCGTTGCTGAGGCCCGCCGCTACGAGGTCAAGCACCTCACGCTCGCGGGGCGTCAGCGAGGGAAAAGCCGTCTCGGCATCTCTAGGTGCAGCCAGGAGCGCGAGCGCGCGCTTCGCGACACCTGGGCCGAGGATGGCGTGGCCTGTTGCCACCGCCTCGATGGCTTGGAGGATCTGTTGGGGGTCGGCACCCTTGAGTACGTAGCCACGCGCTCCTGCGCGCATGGCGGCGAAGACCGAGTCATCGTCGTCGAACATCGTGAGCATCAGCACAGCGATGTTCGGGGCGAGACGAACGATCTCGCGTGTCGCGTCGATCCCCGTTCCATCCGGCATGTGGATGTCCATGATGAGAACGGCAGGACGTAGCGCAGTGGCGGCGCGGACCGCCTCACGACCGGTCCCTACTTCGCCGACAAGCTCGAACTCTTCGACCGCATCGAGGAGGGCACGCAGGCCCTCGCGCACGATGGCGTGGTCATCAGCTACGACGATACGCACGCTCATCGGATCCCCCCGAGGGGCAGGGTTGCCTTGACATGTCCTCCGGCTGCGTCCGGACCTGCCTCGAGGGTGCCACCGAGTTCCGTGGCCCGTTCGCGCATCGAGATGAGGCCGAGCCCAGGTTGCCAGGGCAGGCCCGCGTCGCCGTCGTCGGTCACCGACAGGCTGAGGCTGCCGTCTTTCGCGGTCAGGGTCACTGCTACCACCGACGCGTTCGAGTGGCGACTGGCGTTGGTCATGGCTTCGAGCGCGATCCGGTAGACCGCGACCTCGACACCGGCAGGAAGCGGGTCGAGGGGTTCGGCTACCTCGATGCTGATGCACAGTGGTGTCCCATCGACGTGGTGGGTCAGCAGCGAGGCCTGCTCACGCAGAGCAGTGACGAGCCCGAATCCGTCGAGAGCCGGTGGTCGAAGGTCGTGCACGAGACGTCGGATGTCGTCGATAGCAGCGGTGGTTTGTCTCCGCAGCTCATCCAGGAGCCTTCCCGCCTGTTCTGCGTCGCTGGCTGTGAGCCGGCGAGCAGCGTCGGCTTTGAGAACGACGCCGGTCAGGGCCGGGCCGAGCCCGTCGTGGAGGTCGCGACGGAGCCGCCGGCGTTCCTCCTCACGCGCCGCTACCACAGAGATCCTCGCAACCTGGAGCTGATCGGCCAGTGTGATGGCGTGGACTGCCACGGCGATCGATGTCGACACCAGCGCGAGGACACGCTCGTCGGCAGCATCCAGCTGACCCTCACCCCGTCGCAGTCCGATCGATAGCTCGCCGACGACCTCGCCGGCGTGGCGCAGCTCGACCGCCTGTCGCAGCTTCGGCAGTACGCCGAAGCTCGCGAGTTCGCGTCGCGAGACGGTGATGGATGCGGCCGGTAGCCGCATGACCAGACAGAGCGTCTCAAGGGCCCCGACCAGGCCGGTTGAGGTTCCCGCCGCCCCGTCGCTCAACCGGACCCCGATCTGCTCCACCGCTCGAACGGGATCACGCCGGTCGCCGTAGAAGAGGTGATCGATCCGACGTTGCAGCCACACCCGGACCGGGTGGAAGGCCACGGCCACCAACCCGGCAACGAGTACCGAGCTGCCAAGCCCCACCTGGCGTCGCAACAGTAGGTCCGTTGCACCCAGTAGCCCCAGGTACCCCCCGACGATGGCGGCAGTCATCGTGAGGTAGAGCACCGTCCGCGACAGCACCAGCCGGATGTCGAACAGCTGATGCCGCAGGATCGCCACCGTGATCGACAGAGGCACCAGAACGATGACGAAGATCGACCACCAGGCCTCGATCTCGAGAAGTGCGCTGACCGAGAACGTCGCGACGACGACCAGTCCGGCCAGCACGACCCACAGCACCTGTCGGCGCAGGAGGTCGTCACCTATCCGGTACCGCTGGATCAGGGCCGCGATCGCGCCACCGTAAGTGATCAGTCCGAGTGTGGTCACAGCCGGTTCGACCCAGGTGACCCCGTCCATCGGCGGCCAGGGACCGTAGCCAGCGATGCCCAGGCCGCTGCTCGTGAGCGTCATGGTCGGTAGGACCGCCCACGCCGCCATCAGCACCCCGTTGACGCAAGCCAATCCGACCAGCCACCGCCAACGATGACTGAGCAGTCGTCCACCGGGGAAGACCAGCAGCGCCACCGGGATGCAGACGGCCACCGCCCACGGCCAGCTCCCATTGGTGATGGTGGCCACGACCCGCCACAGCGCACGACCATCCCCCGAACCCGGCATGCGGGCCAGCAGCGTGTACCCCGCGGCGCTGGTGGCATAAGCAAGCCCGCCGACCAGCAGCAGCCATCCGACGACGTTTCTCGGCCGATGCCGCGCGACCGGCCACCCCGCGACGGCCAGCGCAAGGCCGATGGTCGCGTTGCTCAACACGAAGCCGTCGAGCAAGGCGGACAGGCCCGCATCGCCACCAGCGCCCAGTACCAGCGTCGTTACAGACTGGACCACCACGATCGCCAGCAGCGACCCTGCGGCACCGCTGGACGAGCCTCGAGTAGTCACCCGAGCATCATGCACCCGGGAGGGCGCTCTGGCCAGGGGCAGGCCCCCGAAGGGCTGAGGAATATCTCCCGGCCCAACCGGGATCCTGCCCTCTGGCGTGCAGGCGTCCGACGCGACCATGCTCACGAGCGCCGGTTCGACACCGGTTGGACCATCCTTCCCGGAAGGCAAGCCATGTCCACGCTCGATGCAACAGCCACCTCACCTCACACAACCCAGCTGCGAGACCTGCGCAGCTTCTGGCGTGTGACGCTCGCCATCATCGCCCCGCTGCCGATGCTTGCGCTCGCCGTGGGCACCGCGCTCAATCCGGCCTCACCCGGCGCCGAGTTCCTGACCACCGTGTCGGACACTGCGGCAGAGCAGGCTCGTGCCGGAGCCGTCCAGTGGTTCGGCGCCGCCTTCGTGATCGGCATCGTCCCAGCCATCATCGCCGTTGCGCTGGTGACCCGACGCCGCACCCCGCGGTTGACCACCCTGGGGTTGCTGCTCGCAGGCACGGGGTTCCTCGCCGGCATCAGCAGCCTTCCAGACGAAGGCGTACTCGCGCTGCTGACCGTCCAAGAGCGCCAAGACCCTGCCGTCATCGACGCGATCGTGGGCGCCTACTGGGAGACCACGCTCGTTGGGATCGGGACCGGACTGTTCCTGCTGGGTCTGATGCTCGGGCTCAGCCTGCTCGGTATCGCGCTGTGGCGAAGCAAGGCTGCACCTACCTGGATGGGGTTAGCCCTGGCCGTTGGTGCCTTCACCCACCCCTTCATCCCCACCAACACTGCCGTGGCAGCAGGTCTGCTCGTCGCAAGCATCGGCTTCGCCGGCGCAAGCCGTGCGCTGCTGACAACCAGCAACGACGACTTCGACCTGCCCCCACTCCCACAACGCTCAGGGCAGAAACGTACGCGTTGAACCCACCGGCCGAGCAGCAACCGAGGGCCGCCGTAGGCCTCGACCTCGTCGAGCCCGTGAGTCAAGGCCCACCCGCCCGCGATCACCCCAGGCACACCAACCGCGGCGCCGCACGCTAGAGGAACGCACGATGCACCCCGATGATCCCGCCTACGCCGGCCAGGCCGAGTACACACCGGCACTCCTCGCCGTCTACGACACGCTCGTGCTCCGATTGATGGCTCGGGCCGTCTGGCGATGCCCCACCCCTCCAGTGATCGAGCGCTACCGCCGCCACCTCGGCCGCCGCCACCTCGACATCGGTCCCGGCACCGGGTACTTCCTCGACAAGGCCTGGCCACCAACCGGCCTCGAGGTAACCCTGCTCGACCCCAACCCTGCCGTGCTCGCCTACGCCGCCCGCCGCCTCGCACCCCGCAAGGTCTGCACCCTCGAGGCCGATGTGCTGAAACCCCTGCCCATCAGCGGCCCCTACGACTCCGTCGCACTCAACTACGTCCTGCACTGCCTGCCCGGTCCCCAGCCCCGCAAGGCGGCGGCGATCCGACATGTCGCCGCCGTGCTCGCCGCCGACGGCGTGCTGTTCGGAGGCACAGTGCTGGGACTCCCCGCGCACCACACCCCGCAGGCTCGGGCGGTCCTGCGGATGTTCAACCGACAAGGCGGCTTCGACAACCTCACGGACGACCAGCAGGGTCTGCGCGACATCCTCGAAGCATCGTTCCGCACCGTCGAGATCGAACTGGTCGGCTCCGTCGCACACTTCAGCGCGACCGATCCCCACCCACGATAGATCGCCCGCGACCGGGCAGACCCGAGCCGCCACCCGCCCCAATGACGAGTGCCGTCCCCACAGAGCTGCCACGCATGCCCCGTGCCAGCACGGACGACAACGTGTCTCAGTGGAGTGCGGCCCGCCCGACGAACCACGCTGGCGATGCGTCTACGACCGCAGTTCGTTGCGTGCGCGATCACCAGCCGGAGCGACCGCACAGAGTCACGGCTTCTGTGAGATCTGATTGTCGGCGATTCAGACTGCTCAAACGCGCGCACCGCGCCGGCTCCCCGGCGTATGCGATTGGCGGCCATGAACCCTGTCGATCGTAAGCCGGCTGGTGCCGACTCAAAGGTCCGTGAATAACGTCAGCTGAAGGTCTCCGGGGGCCTTGAGCCGCGAGTTGAGCGAGTCCCATGGGGTCCGTGTCGGCGCGGCGATCAGCTGCGCCCCGTGCTCGACCAGCCGGTCGGTCGCAACGGTGCAGTCCTCGACACCGAAGGCCACGCGGATGTGACCCGCGACGCGCTTCCCAACCTCGACCTCGTCGATGTAGGCGGCGTAGGTCGGGTCGTTGATCTCCAGCGTTGCGCGCTCCGCTTCCAAGATTGTGACGTGCCCACCGCGCTCGGTGTAGGACTCGAGCTCGGTGAGACCCAAGGCGTCGCGGTAGAAGGCCACGGCGACGTCGTGGTCCTCGGCGGTCACGACCAGGCGAAGCTCGATCACGCGTGAGAGTGCGGTCATGGGGTCCTCCTGTCCAGACGGGGCCGTGACCAGTATCCGGTGGCGTCGGATCGCACCCTGCTCGGGAACGTGTCCGTCGTTGCGGAGACCATGGCAGGCCACCGGCACAGATCATCACGACGACTCATGTCGTGCAGGCAATCATGCGCGTCCTATCTCCAACATCGGGGCGCACCTAGTCACGGCTTCCGAACTGGGTAGGCCCCGCCTCCCGGCAGGTCGATCTCTTGCCCTCGTGATGCCGGTTGTCAGACGTCGATCTTGTCGCCATAGCGCTGCCGCGCAGCTTCGCCGCTGGTGCCCAGCTCCTTGCCGATCTTGGTCCAGGAGTTCCCGGCCCTCCGGGCTTGCTGGACCATCTCGATGAGGTCTCGCTCGATGAGCGCACGCCGGTAGGCGGCGCGTCGCAGCGCCATCAGGGTCGGTTCGCCTCGGTCGTCCTCGCGCGGCTCGTAGCGCTCGAACTCATCGGCGAGTTCATCGGCCTGTGCAATCAGGTCATCGATCGATCGCGGCATCACGTCACCTCAGAAACTTCGGGCGGGCGCGCATGGCATGAACGATCGCCAGTTCGTCGTGCCAGTCCACGACACCGATCTCCAGCAGGTCGCCTGCTCGGTCAGGACCGATGTACATCACCAGGCCGTCGCCAAG
>SKNO01000098.1 GCA_007120465.1 Nitriliruptoraceae bacterium | reverse complement strand
TGATCGGTGCGTCGGGGTTCTTCGCGGTCTACCTCACCGGCCTGGTGATCGGGGGGACCGTCCCGCGGCACCGCCGGTCGATCCGCACCTTCCACGAGGCGTCGGCCAACGCCGCCGAGGTCGGGCTGTTCCTGCTGCTCGGTCTGCTGGTGTTCCCGTCGCAGCTCCTGCAGGTGGCCGGTCCGGCGCTGCTGGTCGCGGGGGTCCTGATCCTCGTCGCCCGCCCCATCGCGGTCACGGCCTGCACCCTGGGGGCGGGGTTGTCGTGGCGGGAGGGGACGGTGGTGGCGTGGGGCGGGCTGCGCGGGGCGGTCCCGATCGTGCTGGCGACCTTCCCGCTCACCGCCGGCCTCGAGGGCGCCGGGCTGATCTTCGACGTCGTGTTCTTCGTGGTGCTCGTGTCGGTGCTGGTCCAGGGTGCGACCCTGCTCCCGCTGATCAAGGCGGTGTGCCTCGACGCGGAACCCCGCGCCTGGTCCCCCGTCGCCGAGGCGCTGCCCATCGACGGGGTGGACGTCGACCTGGTCGAGGTGTTCGTCACCGAGGACCTGCCCATCTGTGGCCGCACCCTCGCCGAACTCGCGCCGCTCGGGTCCACGCTGGTCACGGCGGTGGTCCGCGGCGAGCGGGTGATCGTCCCGACGGGCGGCACCCGCCTGGAGGACGGGGACGTGCTGCTGCTCACCACCCAGCGCGCCGGTCCCGTCGTCGATCGCATCTCGGCGTGGGCGCGGGGGGAGGGCAGCCGGGCCGACCTGGACGACGACACCTCGATGTCGAGGGGTGACGACGCCGACGTCTCCGAGCGGTCCGAGAGGGACCGCGACGGGCCGGACGGGCGGTAGGATGGTCGCCGACGCGCCCGCTGGAGGCGGGCGCTGGCTGTCGGCTGCTCGCGGGCGCTCCCGGATCGCCGGGAGGTGGAGCGGTCCTCGATCCGCGATCGGGTCGGGCCCGCGGTGCCGCCACCCGGTGCACCACGCCGGCGGAGCACGCCCGACGCCAGGATCCCACATCCCCCTCGAAAGGTCCCACCCGTGGAAGGCCTCGCCGGCCTCGCGCTCCCCATCTTGTTCATCGCGGTGCTGTACCTGCTGCTGATCCGTCCGCAGCAGCGGCGTGCGAAGCAGCACCGGCAGCTCGTCTCCGCCCTGTCCGTCGGCGACGACGTCGTCACGATCGGCGGGCTGCACGGTCGCGTCGTCGACCTCACCGACGAGACGATGGACCTGGAGGTCACCGACGACATCGTCCTGCGCTTCCAGCGCTCCTCCCTCGCCCGCGTCGTGGGTGACGAGGAGCCGGTCCAGGACACCGCCGACGACGAGCGGTCGGAGGAGTCGTGACCGACCGCGTCGAGACGCGCGAGGACGTCCCGGAGGACGAGGTGTCCACCCGCGACCGTGAACCGGCACCGACCCACCGCCGCGGCGGTGGGCGTGACGGCGTGCACCCGGACGGTGCCGATCCCTCCGCCCGGACGGAGGAGGCGCGGGACGACGAGGAGCGCGTCGCCGATGATGGCGTGACCCCTCGCCCCGGGCGACCGCCGCTGCCGCCGGACGCTGCCCCGTCGGCGATGACCGACCCGGCGACGGCGATCCACGGCTCGCCCGAGGCCGCGCTGGTGCGCGGCATCGACGCCGCCGACGCCGTCCAGGAGGCCGCCGAGGTGGCGCTGGACGCCGAGCGGCGTACCGGGTCACGCGTCGACGTGCTCACCCGCCTGCAGCAGGACGAGGTCGTCAGCGCGTTCATCAAGCTGGCCGACCAGTTCCTGGCGGCGCAGGGCTTCACGGAGCACGGGTTCCGGCACGCCAACCTGGTGGGCCGCATCGCGTACAACGTGCTGCACCACCTCGGCGCCGACGAGGAGCTGTGCGAGCTCGCCGCGATCGGCGGGTACCTCCACGACATCGGCAACGTCGTCACCCGCGCCAACCACGGGATCTCGGGCGCCTGGATCGCCTACGACGCGCTCCGTCGCCTCGAGGTGGACCCCTACCGCATCGGTCTGGTGCTCTCGGCGATCGGCAACCACGAGGAGCAGTACGGTTCCTCGATCGGGCCCGTCGGCGCCGCCGTGATCCTCGCCGACAAGGCCGACGTGCACCGCAGCCGCGTGCGCAAGGGTGCCGACACCGCCGCGGACATCCACGACCGCGTCAACGACGCCGTGACGCACTCGTTCCTCCGCGTGGACGCCGAGGCAGCCACGATCACCCTCGAGCTCGAGCTCGACACCGAGCGGTCCACGGTGATCGAGTACTTCGAGATCTTCCTCGAGCGCATGATCATGTGCCGCCGCGCGGCCCGCACCCTCGGGTGCCGCTTCCTGATCACCGCCAACGGCGTCCCGCTCGGCTGAGCTCGACCATCGGAATGTCGTCGTGAACCGAACGCCCCTCGTCGCTGCCCTCTCGGCGGTGCTGGTCGTGGTCCTCGCGGCCGGCATCTACCTCGGCATGGGCGCCCGCCCCAACCTCGGCCTCGACCTGCAGGGCGGCATCAGCGCCATCTACACGGCGGTGCTGCCACCGGGGGAGGAGGAGCCCGACGACTTCGAGGAGGTGATCGACGAGGCGATCGACGTGATCCGCGCGCGGGTCGACTCGCTGGGTGTCGCCGAGCCGGACATCTCGCGTTCGGGCACCGACATCATGGTGCAGCTGCCCGGCATCGACGACGCCGAACGGGTGCAGGAGCTGATCGGCACCACTGCCCAGCTCACCTTCCGCCCGGTGTACGACACGATCGCCCCCGGCGATCCGCGCTACGACGCCGACCCCGCCGACGAGGTGTTCGACGAGACGCGCGAGATCATCGCGGCGTCGGAACTGACCTACCTCGACGGGGGGCTCCAGCCCGGCGACGACATCGAGCTGTTCGAGGTCAACCCCGACTGTGGCGCGCCCGTTGACGTCGAACCGGAGCTTCCCACCGGGGCGATCGGCATCCTGTGCGGTGCCGAGGACGACATGATGCCGGATCCGGAGACCGGCGAGCTCGAACCGGTCAAGTACGTCGTCGGTGCGGCGCCGATCACCGGGGACCGGATCGATGACGCGCGCGCCGCCTTCGGCCCGGCGGGCGGGGTGGACACCGCCCTCGAGCTGGACAACGAGGGTGGGGCGGCGTTCGCGGCGTTCACCGCGCAGCTCGCCTGCGAGCGCGACATGGGGATGCCCGGCCAGGGCCGCTTCGCCATCACGCTCGACGGCATCGTGGAGTCCGCCCCGACGATGGCACCGGGCGTGGCCTGCGGGGTCGGGATCCGCGACGGGCAGGCGACGATCACCAGCGGCGCCGGGACCCTCGACGAGCAGGAGCAGGCCGCGCGGGACCTCGCCCTGGTCCTGCGGACCGGCGCGCTGCCGATCACGCTGGAACCGTCGACCTTCGACACGGTGTCGCCGACGCTCGGTGCCGAGTCGCTGCGGTCGGGGTTGATCGCCGGGCTGATCGGGCTCGCCCTGGTCGGTGTCTGGCTGATCTGGTTCTACCGCTCCCTCGGGGTGGTCGCGCTGCTCGCACTCGGGGTGTTCGGGATGGTGGTGATCGGGCTGATCACCCTGCTCGGTGAGGTCGGGTTCGCGCTCACCCTCGCCGGGGTCGCCGGGTTGATCGTGTCGATCGGGATCACGGCGGACTCGTCGATCATCTTCTTCGAGCGGATCCGGGACGAGGTCAACCTCGGCAAGACCGTGCGCACCGCGGTCCGCAAGGCCTACACCTCGGCGTTCCGCACCAACCTCGCCGGGAACACGGTCACGCTGGCCGCGGCCGCGATCCTGTACTTCCTCGCCGTCGGGCCGGTCCGCGGGTTCGCGCTGATGCTCGGCATGGCGACGCTGCTCGACCTGATCATCCTGGCCGGGTTCACCCGACCGGCGGTGTTCCTCATGAGCACCACGAAGCTGCTGACGCGCCGGACCGTGCGCGCCGCCAAGAAGCCGGAACTCGTCACCGCAGGGGGTCGCGCATGAGGACGCCCACCATCGACTTCGTCGGTCGGCGCCGGCAGTGGGCGCTCGTCTCGGGCGTGCTGCTCCTCGTGGCCCTCTCGGCGGTCATGATCCGGGGGCTCGAGCTGTCGATCGACTTCGTCGGCGGCGTGTCCTACACGATGACCGACGTCCGCGAGGACGTCACCTCCGCCGAGCTGCGCCAGGCCGCGGAGCGAGCCGGTGCCGAGGACGTGATCGCGCAGGTGCAGTTGCGCGACGACGTCGCGATCGGTGCCGTGGTCCGCACCGAGTCCATGGAGCCGGGCAGCCCGGAGTCCAACGCGGTGCAGGGCGCGCTCGTCGAGGTGGCCGAGCCCGACGACATCTCGATCAGCTTCGTCGGTCCGACCTGGGGGGAGCGCATCACCCGTCAGGCGATCGAAGCCCTGATCGTGTTCATGATCGTGATCGTGATCTACATCTCGCTCCGCCTGGAGTTCAAGATGGCGATCGCGGCGGTGATCGCGCTGGTCCACGACCTGTTCATCACGGTCGGGTTGTACGCCGCCTTCGGGTTCCACGTCTCCCCGGCCACGGTGATCGCGCTGCTGACGATCCTCGGGTACTCGCTGTACGACACGGTGGTGGTGTTCGACCGGGTGAAGGACAACGCGATCGCGCTCGGCGAGCCCGGGCGGCGCACCTACGCGGAGCTGGTCAACTCCTCGATGAACGAGGTGGTGTACCGGTCGATCAACACGTCGTTGACCTCGCTGCTCCCCGTCGGCGGGCTGCTGCTGATCGGGGCACAGGTCCTCGGCGCGACCACGCTGCAGGACCTGGCGCTCGCGCTGTTCATCGGGATGGCGGTGGGGATCTACTCGTCGCTGTTCGTCGCCGGCCCGTTCCTCGCGTGGTGGAAGATGCGCGACCCGGAGGAGGCCCGGCGGGCCGCGAAGGTCGCCAAGGAGGATGCCGAGAGCGGCGGTGTCGCTCCCGAGCGTGCCAAGGCCTCGGCGGAGGGCAGCCCCGAGGCGCGCGCACCGATCACCACCGAGTACGTCCGCGGCCAGGGCAGGAAGCGCAAGCGCAAGCGATGATCGCGACCGGGCACGCGGCCGGGGAGGGGAGCCGACGATGGTGAGCGACGGGACACCGGTGGAGATCGATCAGGTCCGGCTCGCGGCGCTGATCCGCGATATCCCCGACCATCCGGAGCCGGGGATCGTCTACAAGGACATCACCCCGCTGCTGCTCGACCCGGCCGCGTTCCGGATGATGGTCGACGGGCTGGTCGCCCAGGTCGACGGTGCGGCGATCGACAAGGTCGTGGGGATCGAGGCGCGCGGGTTCATCCTGGCCGCGCCCCTGGCGGACCGGCTCGGCGCCGGGTTCGTCCCGGCCCGCAAGGCCGGCAAGCTGCCGGGGGAGTCGCGCGGCATCGACTACGAGTTGGAGTACGGCGCGGAGACCCTGGAGATCCACGACGGCGCGATCGCGCCGGGCGACCGGGTCTGGATCGTCGACGACGTCCTGGCGACGGGCGGCACGGCGGCCGCCACCGCCGCACTGATCGAGGGGTTCGGTGGGCAGGTCGCCGGCCTCGGGTTCCTCCTCGAGCTCGGGTTCCTGCACGGGGCCTCGAAGCTGACCGCCTACCGGTACGCCACCCTGCTGACCGCCTGACCGCCTGCCCGTCTGCACGTCTGGCCGCCTGCCCGTCCGTCCGGCCGTGTGCCTGCGCACACCGCTGGCCCGTCCGTGCGGACGCACGGTCCGCCGGCATCGGACCTCGGAGCCGCGAGGGGTGGCCGGTACGCTCGTCCTTCGACACCAGGAGGAGGAACGCGCTGGCCAGCGACGTGACGGGGACCGAGGAGGCCCGGGAGACGCGCCCAGGGCCGCCCCCGCCACGCCCGTCCGGCGTCCAGCGCGTGCTCTCCCGCCTGCCGCTCGTCCAGCGCGACACCCCGCCGCCGGAGTGCGACGCGCTGGTCGCGGCCATCCGCAAGACCTCCAAGGCCGACGTCCGGGAGGTGGTCCGCGCCTACCGGTACGCCGAGCTGATGCACGAGGGGCAGCGGCGGCGCTCGGGTGACGCCTACATCACCCACCCGATCGCCGTGGCCACCGAGCTGGCGGAGCTCGGGCTCGGCACCGCGACGCTGGTCGCGGCACTGCTGCACGACACCGTCGAGGACACCCCGGCCACCCTCGAGGACGTGCGCGAGGGCTTCGGCGACGAGGTCGCCCACCTCGTGGACGGGGTCACCAAGCTGGACCGGATCAGCGTCGAGTCCAAGCAGGAGCAGCAGGCCGAGACGCTGCGCAAGATGATCATGGCGATGGCCAAGGACATCCGGGTCCTGGTCATCAAGCTGGCCGACCGGCTCCACAACATGGAGACGATCGACCACATGCCGCGCGAGAAGCAGACGCGGATCGCGACGGAGACCCTCGAGATCTACGCGCCCCTCGCGCACCGCCTCGGGATGCAGAACTTCAAGCTGCGCCTGGAGGACCTCGGCTTCAAGACCCTGCACCCCAAGCGCTACGACGAGATCGTCGGCCTCGTCGAGGAGCGCAACCCCGAGCGTGAGGCCCACGTCGAGGAGGTCATCGCCGCGATCGAGGCGCAGCTGCGGGAGATGAAGATCCGCGGCGAGGTCACCGGCCGACCCAAGCACTACTACTCGATCTACGAGAAGATGGTCCTGCGCGGCAAGGAGTTCGACGAGATCCACGACCTCGTCGGCGTGCGCGTGATCGTCAGCTCGGTCCGCGACTGCTACGCGGTCCTCGGGCAGCTGCACGCGACCTGGCGTCCCATCCCGGGGCGTTTCAAGGACTACATCGCGATGCCCAAGGTCAACCTCTACCAGTCGCTGCACACCTCCGTGATCGGCCCGCGGGGACGACCGGTCGAGATCCAGATCCGCACGAAGGCGATGCACCAGACGGCGGAGTACGGGGTCGCGGCCCACTGGAAGTACAAGGACACCAGCCGCTCCGGCGGCGAGGACACCGCCACCGACGAGTTGCCCTGGATCGAACAGCTCCTCGAGTGGCAGCAGGAGGTCGAGGAGCCCGGCGACTACCTCGAGTCGCTGAAGATCGACCTCTACCAGGACGAGGTGTTCGTCTTCACCCCGCAGGGCGACGTGATCGGCCTGCCGGCCGCCGCCACCCCGATCGACTTCGCCTACGCCGTGCACACCGAGGTCGGGCACCGCTGCATCGGCGCGCGGGTCAACGGGCGCCTCGTGCCCCTCGACCACCAGCTCTCGAACGGCGACACCGTCGAGATCCTGACCTCCAAGGCCGAGGATGCCGGCCCGTCGCGGGACTGGCTCAAGCTCGCGACCTCCACCCGCGCCCGGTCGAAGATCCGCGCCTACTTCAACCGCGAACGGCGTGAGGACGCGATCGTCCGCGGGCGTGACGCGATCACCCGGGCGCTCAAGCGCAAGGGCATCAGCTACGCCCGCTCGATGGCGTCGGGCGACCTCACCGACGTCGCCCGATCGCTCAACCACAAGGACACCGAGTCGCTGTTCCGCGCCGTCGGCGAGGGGCACGTCGCGGCCGGCACCGTCGCCCAGCAGCTGCTCAACGAGCTGACCGAGACCGAGGAGACCGCCCGGGAGGAGGCCGACGAGCCCGTCACCCACGCGCCGATCCGGATCGGGCAGCCCGTCGGTGACGACGTCGAGGTGGAGGGCGACTCGGGGATGCTCGTCAAGCTCGCGCGCTGCTGCACCCCGGTGCCCGGCGACGCGATCGTCGGGTTCGTGACCCGCGGCCGGGGCGTGTCGGTGCACCGGGCCGACTGTCCGAACGTCGCGGACCTCGAGCGCGACCCGGACCGCTTCGTACCGGTCGACTGGTCCGGCGAGTCCACCTCGTCGTTCCTGGTGTCGATCCGGATCGAGGCGCTGGACCGCAAGCACCTGCTACGCGACATCACCGCGGTCCTCGGCGACCTACACATCAACATCACCTCGGCGCAGGTGTCGACCCGCAAGGACCGGGTCGCCGCGCTGACCTTCACCTTCGAGCTGGGCGACCCCGCCCACCTCGAGTACGCGCTTCGGTCGGTCCGCGGCGTCGAGGGCGTCTACGACGCCTACCGCCTGATCCCCCAGAGCGCCGGCAGTTGACCGCGGACGACGTGGGGGTGGTCGACCTCGAGGGACGGCTGGACGCCGCTTGGGAGCTGCGTCGCACCGACCCGGCCGCCGCGGTCGAGCAGGCCGAGTCGCTGCGCGACCTCGCGGCCGAACGCGGCGACGACGCGGCTCGCTGCCGTTCGCTGACGGTGGCGGGGGCGGGCCACGTCGCCCGGAACGACTATCCGGCGGCGCTGCGGGCGCTGCTCGAGGCCCTGACGTTGCTCGACGCGGTGGACGCGCCGCAGCGGGCCCGCACCCTCTCGGAGGCCGGGTACGTCGACGCGCTGGTCGGCGACACCGCGCTGGGTGTCGAGCGGCTGCTGGCCGCGCTCGAGATCAGCGAGGAGCTCCTCGATCGCCGCAACCAGACGGCGACGCTCAACCGCCTGGGCATCGTGTTCTACGACCGCGGCGACCTCGACGAGGCCCAGCACCACTACGAGCGCGCCCTCGAGCGGTGCGACGACGAGGTGCTGCGCGCCGGCGTCTGCAACAACCTCGCCAAGGTGCTCACCGAGCGGGGCGCCTTCGAGCGGGCGCTGGAGCACCTGCGGGTCGCCCGGGACGGGTTCGAGGCAGCCGGTGACCGCCGCGGGCTCGGGATGACCTTCCACAACGCCGCGGTGGTCAACGAGCACGTGGGGGATGCGGACCGGGTCCGCGATCAGCTGGAGACCTCGATCGCGCTGTACGAGGAGGCCGGACACGTGCACGGCGCGTGCGAGGCCCGCATCCGGTTGGCCCGCCAGCTGCTGACCAGCGGTGAGCCGGCGCGTGCGCTCGCGCTGCTCGAGCGTGCCCACGGGGAGGCCGAGGAGCTCGGCTTCACCACCGAGTGCATCGCGGCCTCGGAGGTGCTGGTCGACCTCCACGAGGCCGCGGGACGGCTGCCGGAGGCGCTGGACTGGATGCGCCACCTGCGGCAGGCGGAGCGCCGTCAGTTCGACCACGGATCGGAGCAGCGGCTGCGCAGCCTGCAGGTCCGCTACCAGCTCGAGCGCCTGCAGCGCGACAGCATCACCGACGCGCTGACGGAGCTGTTGAACCGGCGGGGGCTGGATCAGACACTCCCGCAGGTGGTCGCACAGGCGCGCGAGGAGGGCACCGAGCTGGCGCTGCTGCTGCTCGACCTCGACGACTTCAAGCACGTCAACGATGCGCACTCCCACACGGTCGGCGACGAGGTGCTCCGCGCCGTCGGGAGGATCCTCCGCGCGGGCACGCGTCCCACGGACCGGTGCGCCCGTCTCGGCGGGGAGGAGTTCGTGGTGCTGCTGCCCGACTGCGACCTCGCGCAGGCCCGCCGGGTCGCCGAGCAGCTCCGGCACCGCATCGCCGCTCACGACTGGGACGCGCTGGGCCAGGGTCTGACCGTGACCACGTCGGTGGGCTCGGCGGTGCTCTCGCAGGTCGGGGACGCCGACGACCTGATCGACGCCGCCGACCGGGCCCTGTACGACGCGAAGCGTGGTGGCAAGGACCTGGTGCGCTGACCGCGGGCCGTGGTGCCCCGTGGGCGCTCGTGCGGGTAGCGTCGTGGGGTGCGGGCCGTCCGGCCGCGTCGGCCCACCACCGTCAGACCCGCGAGGAGCGAGCCCGTGAGCGACCGGTTCGTGCTCGGCGTCCCCCTGGGGCGCTGGCAGACCAACTGCTACCTGATCGGCGACCGCGACCGGGGGACCGGCGTGCTGATCGACCCGGGCGAGGGTGGCGAGACCCAGGTGCCGGCGCTGCTGGAACGGGCCGGGGTGCGCTGCGAGGCGATCCTGCTGACCCACGGCCACCTCGACCACCTGTGGGCGGTGCCGTCCCTGGCGCGCGAGCTGGACGTGCCGGTGCTGCTGCACCCCGACGACCGGTGGCTGTGGGACGAACCCGCCGCCGCGTTCGGCGCCCCGCCGGAGCTGCTCGCGGCCCAGTTCGGGCTCGAGTGGGACCCGCCGACCGACCACCTCGACACCGTCACCGATGGGCAGCGGCTGTCCTTCGCCGGGATGCGCTTCGACGTGCAGCACAACCCCGGCCACACGCCCGGGCACGTCACCTACCTCGGCCGCGAGCTGGCCGACGTCCCGGTCGGGTTCGCCCTCGGGGACGCCGAGGCCGCCTCCGAGGACGTGCTGTTCGCCGGCGACCTGGTGTTCGCCGGGTCGATCGGGCGGACCGACTTCCCGCGGGGCTCGATCCAGGACATGTTCCGCTCGCTGGTGGACACCGTGCTGCCCCTGGAGGACACGACGCTGATCCTGTCGGGGCACGGTCCGGACACCACCGTCGGCCACGAGCGCGCGACCAACCCGTTCCTCGCCGAGGCGCTCGCCCGGCTCGGCTGAGGGCCGCATCCCGCCACCGTCTCCTGCCCACCACCTCGAGGTCATCGTGGCCACGATCGACGCCAACCCGCCCTCCGGCACCCGCGACTACCTCCCCGCCGAGGTCGTCCGTCGCGAGCGTGCCTTCGCCACGATCCGGCGGACGTTCGCGCGCCACGGGTTCGAACCGCTGGACACGCCCGCGTTCGAGCGGCTGGACGTGCTGCAGGGCAAGTACGGCGAGGAGGGCGACCAGCTCATCTTCAAGATCCTCCGTCGGGGCGAGCACGAGGCCACCGGCGAGGCCGACCTGGCGCTGCGCTACGACCTGACGGTGCCCCTCGCGCGGGTCGCCGCGCGGTACGGCTCGCAGCTGCCGACCCCCTTCAAGCGCTACCACATCGCGCCGGTGTGGCGAGCCGACCGGCCCGGCAAGGGACGGTTCCGCGAGTTCTTCCAGTGCGACGTCGACGTGGTCGGGTCGGACTCGCTGGTGGCCGACGCCGCGACGATCCAGGCGGTCGCCGACGTGCTTGACCGGCTCGGGCTGTCCGGGTTCCGGGTGCTGATCAACGCCCGCCCCGCGCTGGCCGGGCTGATCGAGGCCTACGGGGTGCCCGACGGGCTCGCCGAGTCCGCGCTGGTGGCCCTCGACAAGCTCGACAAGGTCGGGGTGGA
This sequence comes from Nitriliruptoraceae bacterium, assembly GCA_007120465.1. Lineage (GTDB taxonomy): Bacteria > Actinomycetota > Nitriliruptoria > Nitriliruptorales > Nitriliruptoraceae > CSSed11-175R1. Next base: position 818 of record SKNO01000098.1, on the reverse strand, counting down.
CGGGGTCGCCGCCGAGCTCACCGAACGCGGGCTGCCGCCGGCCGCGATCGACACGCTGGTGGCCGACCTCGGCAGCGTTGACCTCGCCGGTGCCGTACGCGAACGGGTGGCCGACACCGCCCGCGGCGCCGAGGGGCTCGCCCAGGTGGACCGGGTGCTCGACCTCGTCGGCAAGGTCCCGGGTGGGGAGGTCGCCTACGCGCCGGTGCTGGCCCGCGGCCTGTCCTACTACACCGGTCCGGTGTTCGAGGTGGTGCACGCCGGCCTGGATGCGACGATCGCCGCGGGCGGGCGGTACGACGGGCTGATCGGGATGTTCCAGGGCAGCGACGTGCCGGCGACGGGCGGCTCGCTCGGGGTCGAGCGGATCCTGCTCCTGCTCGAGGAGGCCGAGGCCGACGGCGACGGGGTCGCCGGACCCGACGTGCTGGTCACGGTGATGGACGAGGAGGGCGCGGCCGACGCGCTGCGCCTCGCCCAGCACCTGCGCGACGCCGGGTTCGACACCGACCTGTACGCCGGCGGGGGCAGCCGCAAGCTCGGCAAGCAGCTGCGCTACGCCGACCGGCGGGCCGCGCGGATCGCGGTCATCCGTGGGGCCGAGGAGCGCGCCGCCGGTACGGTGGCGGTCAAGGACCTCGCCAGCGGTGAGCAGACCACCGTCGGTGAGGCCGCGCTCATCGACCACCTCACCGACACGCTGGACCGCTGAGCCGGCTGCCGTCCGACGGGGTGTGTGGGGTGGCCGACCACGTCGGCCACCCCACACACCCCGCCCGTCGACCCACCCCGATCCTGACCCGAGGCACACCGTGAGC
>SKNO01000179.1 GCA_007120465.1 Nitriliruptoraceae bacterium | reverse complement strand
CGCGGAATATGTCGAGGCCTGGGAGAACGAGGTGCGCCAGGTCGGCGATCTCTTCCCCGACCTGGTCGGCGTCGTCTATTTCAACTTCCCCGAAGTCTATCCCTGGCCCGACGGGCTCGGCTTGCCCGACTGGCGGGTCTTCGAACGGGTCACCGACTGATCCACGCCGGCGGCGCGGCGGGCCCCGGCAAGGCGGTGGTTTCGCCGGAGCGATCCGGCCCCGGAGCGCGCCGGTCCATTACCTGCGCCAGCTACCGGTTATCCGTGGACCGCGCGGGCAACGGCGGCACAGGGGGGCACTGCACTGAAACTACCCTTGGTTCGCCCACGTTGCGTTCGACGGGCAACCGGGGCGGGTCAGATCGCGATGATAGCGCCCATCCGGCATTGCCACCCAAGGCCGGGCGGGTTCTTCTGGACGCCAGCTGCGACTTCTTGCCAACAGCCGGGAAGCCAGAGAAGTTTGTTTTGGTCGTTCCGGTCGGATACCACATGTAAAAGGAGAAGCCGTGGCCAGATTGTATGACAGCCGCAAGAGAGTGCTGATCACTGGCGGTGCCGGATTTCTGGGTTCGCACCTCGCCGACCGGGTACTGGCGCTCGGCCACGAGGTTCTCTGCGTCGACAACATGTTCACCGGCACAAAGCGCAATATCGATCACCTGCGCGCTCACCCGCGCTTCGAGTTCATGCGCCACGACGTGACATTTCCGCTCTATGTCGAAGTCGACGAGATCTACAACCTCGCCTGCCCCGCATCGCCGGTTCATTACCAATACAATCCCGTGCAGACGATCAAGACCAGCGTGCTTGGCGCGATGAACATGCTGGGACTTGCGAAGCGCATTCGGGCGAAGATCTTCCAGGCCTCGACCTCGGAAGTCTACGGCGACCCGTCCGTGCATCCGCAGCCGGAGAATTACTGGGGCAACGTCAACCCGATCGGGCTGCGGTCCTGCTATGACGAGAGCAAGCGCTGCGCCGAGGCTTTGTTCTTCGACTATCGCCGACAGTTTGGCCTGGACATCAGGGTCGCCCGCATCTTCAATACCTATGGGCCTCGCATGCACCCGAATGACGGTCGGGTCGTGTCGACCTTCATCGGGCAGGCTCTGCGCGGAGAGCCGATCACGGTCTTCGGCGACGGCAGCCAGACTCGTTCGTTCTGCTATGTCGACGACCTGATTGAGGGCTTCCTCCGGCTGATGGAGGCAGAGGACGACATCGCCGAGCCGATCAACCTTGGCAACCCGGGCGAATTCACCATCCTGGAACTGGCCGAGAAGGTCATCGAGATGACCGGCTCGCGGTCGAAGATTGTGCACCACCCGCTGCCGGCCGACGATCCTAGGCAGCGCCGCCCCGACATCTCGCGTGCCCGTGACGTCCTGGGATGGGAGCCAACCGTGCCGCTCTCCGAGGGCCTGGACTCCACCATTCGCCATTTCCGCGAGTTGCTGGGCAAGCCGGCGTCGCTCAGCGCGACGGGGAGTTAACGTCTTCCCCGCCCTGAAGGGTGACGCATCCCGAGCGCCGCTTCGAGGCGTTCGAGCGGCGGCGGTCTCCTGACGGTCGGGCCTGTCCCCTCTGCGGCGGCGCGCATATTATCGATCTCGGCGCGCGCAAGTTCATTGGCTCGACCAGTACGCAAGAATGGCTGGTCGCGCGGCGCTGAACGGGAAGGATCGTGGCCGAGGCACTGCGCGACCTTGCACGCTGGCTCTACCGCCAGCTGCAGGCCGAGTACGACCACCTCATCTCAGACGAGGCCATCGAGGAGGGGATCATCGTGAACGAGTACACCTTCATCGAGGTCGGGCGGCGTTTGGGTGATGCGGACGTTTCGGAAAGGTTTCCATACGAACGCTTGAAATGTACGCCAGTTTGACGTACATGATCGGCAACGTAACAGGAGGCGACCATGCTCGGTTTCCACGACACTACGCGCGAGATCGATGAGCGCAACGAGGCCCGGATGAACTTCCGGACCAAGCCGCGCATCAAGAGCGCGATCCAGCAGGCAGCTGCGCTCTCCGGTGTCGACGATTCCGTCTTCACGATGAACGCGGCCTATCAGGCTGCGCTGGCGACGATTGCCGCGCATGAACGGACGGTGCTGGAGTCGGTCGATCATGAGGCGTTCTTTGCGGCGCTTGATGCCCCTGCGGCGCCGACTGAAGCTTTGCGTGCAGCGTTCCTCAGGCACAGCGCAACGGTCGTGTCGAAGTAGATGGTGGCAACACACCCGGGTGCCTACACCATCGAGCCGTTTGATCCGGAGAAACATGATCGAGCGGCTTTTTCTTGCGGTGTCGAACAGGTAGACAACTACTTTCAGAAGACGGCCAACAAGCTCGCCAAGGCGGACAATGTCCGCCTCTACGTCATGGTCGCGGATGATGGTTCGGTGATCGGCTTCCATGCGCTGAACGCGCATGTCGTGCACTACGCCGATCTGCCTCCGAAGTTCGCGCGCACCCGCCCCGCGCATGGCAACATACCAGCGGCCTACATCTCGATGATCGGGCGCGACCAGAAATTTCGCGGGGGTGGCTATGGCGGCGATCTGCTCGTCGATGCCCTGCGCCGGATCGCGGTTGCTGCCGATGCCATCGGTGTTGCCGTCGTCATGTTGGACGTTCTCGACTGTGGCGATCCCGACCGGGTCACGCGTCGCCAGGCTCTCTATGAGAGCTATGGGTTTCAGGCACTTGCTTCGAACCCGCTGCGGATGTTTCTGCCAGTCAGCGTGGTTCGCAAACTGATTGCCGAGGATGACGACAGCGGACTGAATCAACGATGAGCCTGATCACCTGATCGAGTGGAGCCGATAGGTTCCATCCCCCGCCTGGAAGACGACGATCGAGACCATGAGCGTGGTGGCGAGGGAGGCTGCGAAGGCGTGGGCATCTTTTCAGGACATCTGTTTCGGCTCCTGTCTTGGAGGCGGGGGACCATCCCCCGCCTCCAAGCAGGTCGCCTTTGCCGAGCGTCTCGCCCGGATCCCCGCGTCTCTCTGTCCCTTGGGCCATCCCTTCCAGCGCCGGGTCCCATGCGAAGTCCGCGCGGGTCTCCCATGGAGAAGTAGACAGCCTCTTTTTCTATTTCCTTTCAAGTAAGTAGGATTTGAAAGGCGCATATCACCAGGGCGGCGGAATGGCCCTGTATTTCCCTCGGTCAACCTGCTACACCGCTCGGCGGAGACGTGGCCGAGTGGTCGAAGGCGCTCCCCTGCTAAGGGAGTAGACGGGGAACCGTCTCGTGGG
>SKNO01000294.1 GCA_007120465.1 Nitriliruptoraceae bacterium | reverse complement strand
GCTCCAGCCACCGTTCCTGGACGGACACGGAGGTTAGAATGGGTCCAGCATAACAAGGGGTCCTGGTAGCCTCCACACCGCCGCGAGGAGGGGAACAACCCGTGACGACCCTGGTCGATCGTCTCCGCGACCGCGGGTGGCGGCTGACGGCGCAGCGACGTGTCATCGCCGAGGCGATGGCCGGCGAGCACGTGCACCTGACCGCCGAAGAGGTGCTCGAACGCGCGCGTGCGGCGCTGCCCGAGGTGAGCCGTGCCACGGTCTACAACACCCTCAACGAGATGGTCAGCATCGGCGAGGTCCTCGAGCTCACTCACGCTGACGGGCGCAAGCGCTACGACCCCAACGTCGCCGACCGCCACCACCACCTCGTCTGTGTCGACTGCGGCCGCATGCTGGACGTCCACGCAGACGACCCGCAGCTCGCGCCCGACCAGCGCCATGGCTTCGAGGTGCTGGACGTCGAGGTGACCTTCCGCGCCCGCTGCCCGGAGTGCCGCGGCGCCACGTGATCTCCCGCGCGCGACGGGTCCCTCCCGGCCGCCTCAGCGCGTCGCGACCTCGGCGACGAGGTCGCGGACCAGCGTGCCGACCGTCTCGGCGTGCTCGCGGGTCGTGACGAGCGAGAGGTGATCGGCGCCGGTCACCTCGAGGTGTGACGCTCGGTCCGACCGGGAGGCGAGCTCACGGTGCAGCTCGTCCATCACCGCGCGGACGTCGGCCTCGGCCGGGTCGCTCTCGGGTGCGCTCACGATCCGCACCGGATGCTCGCCGAGGTCCGCGGGCACGGCGGCAGCGAGCGCGGTGAAGGCGGCGCTCTCGGCACCGACGGTCCGCCAGTACGCCGGGGTGGCCGAGATCGCCTCCATCTCGGCTGCAGCGCGCTCCGGCAGGTCGGCCAGCAGCGCCTCCTGGGGGTTGGACAGCCGGAACAGTCCGAGTCGCGAGAGCCGCACCGCCCAGGCGGCCAGCGAGGTCGTCCGCTCCATCTGGGCGACCGCCCGTTCGGGGAGGTGGGCGAGCTGGTCCTCGTGGGCCGGGTCGAGCAGCACCACCCCGACGACCTCCGCGGGGTACCGGTCGGCGAAGGTGCGGACGTAGAAGCTGCCGATGCTGTGCCCGACCAGGACGTAGGGCCCCGCGAGCCCGCGGTCGGCGAGCGCCTCGTGCAGGTCCGCGGCGGTGTCCTCGGCGTCCACCGGCCGGTCCACCGGATCGCTCCAGCCGTAGCCGGGCCGGTCGTAGGTGACGACGGTGACGTCGGTCGCGAGCTCCGCCTGCAGCCACGCGAAGATCGGACTGAAGCCGCCCTGCCCGGCGTCGAGCACCACCGTCGGTCCGCGGCGCTCGTCGCCGGCCACCTGCAGGTGCAGCACGCGCCCGTCGGCGAGCTCCACGAGGTCGCCCGGGGCGGGGAAGCGGCGTGCGTCGCGCACCTCCAGCACGGCACTCGCCCCGATGCTCAGGAGCACGAGGCCGACGAGGCCGGCGACGATCCAGAGCGGGATCCGCCAGGCGCGTCCGATCCGACGCCGCTTGGAGGTGTCGGCCTCGGGGCCGTCGGAGGTGCCGGTCGTTCCGTGCTCGGCTCGGTGGGGTGTCATCGGTTCCGCACCTCGTCGCCGTGCGTGCGGCGTGACGGGCCCGGCCGCCCGATCGCGGGTCAGAGCGCGGCCAGGGTCGCTTCCAGCTCCTCGAGGTCCACGACGTTGTCCCAGCGGGCGACGATGGTGCCGTCGCCGTCGACGACGAACACCCACGGCTCGTTGCCGCCACCGGTCTCCGTGAGGATCCACTCGCCGGCGGCCTCGTTGACCTCCTGCGCGTCGTGGTCCTTCCACACCTCGAGGTGGACGAAGGAGGCCGTGTCCGCGTACGCGTGGGCCATCTCCGCCAGCACGTCGGTGAGGGGCCCGCAGAACCGGCTCATGCAGTAGACGGGGGTCGTCACGGCCACCACCAGCGGCTCGCCGGCGTCCAACGCCTCCGCGATCACGGTGTCGTGGAGGTGCCGATCGGGGATCGTGGGATCGGTGCCGCCGGCGCGGGAGTCGATCGCTGCGGGGGCGATCCGGCCCGCCTCGGCGTCGGCGGCGGTGAGGTTGACGGTCCGTGGCGCCGGATCGCCGACGGTGGGGACCTCCGGCTCTGGCAGCACGCGGAACACCGAGCGGCCCTCCAGCACGCGTCCGTCCGCCAACTCGGCGACGACCCGCAGCCCCCAGTTGCCGGGCTCGTCCAGGTCCACCCGGGCGACGTACACCCCGTTGCCGGGCTCGCCCGACAGGAAGCGCGGCGTGTCCTCCGCGCCGGCGGGCTCCATGCCCGGGATGCCGAGGAACGACGCGGTGGTCTGCTGGGTCAGCTCCACCTCGCCCGCGGCCTCCTCGCCGAGGTGCCCGAGCTGGAGGGTGACCTCGCCGTGGGCGAGCAGCTCCCGCTCGCTGCTGAGCAGCCCGGTCATGATGCGTCGGTCCTCACCGACGGCGACGTCGAAGCTGGCGAAGGCGACGGCGAGTTGGTCGCTCGCGTCGGTCGCGCCCTGCGCACCGCCGGGATCGCCATCGGCGGGCCCCCCACCGCAGGCGGCCAGCACCAGCGCAGCGGCGACCAGCAACGTGACGACGCGGCCGTGGCGCCGGAGCGGGGTGGTCGCGGGTGGGACGGGACGTGGCACGGCGTTCTCCTGGGACGATCCCGGTGGGGAGGGTACGACGTCCCCGCGGACGCGCCGTACCGTGGAGGCATCCGTGCGGCACCATGGAGCCATGTCGATCCGTCCGCTGCCCGTCGCTGTCGCCGCCCTGCTCATGGCGGTGCTGGCCGCGGCGTGCAGCGACACCGGCCAGCAGGCGGAGCCCCCCGCCACCGAGGTGGTGACCGACGAGGAGCCCGCCCGCGACCCGATCCGCGTCGCGGCGGGCCCCGACGCCGAGGCGCTCCTGCTCGGACACACGATGGCGGCTCTGCTGGAGCTGTACGGCCTGCCCGCCGAGGTGGTCGAGTTCGGCGATGCCCGCGAGTCGCGGGTCGCACTGGAACGGGGCCGGGTCGAGGTGCGGCCCGGGTACACCGGCGAGACCTGGCTCGAGACCCTCGGACGGGCCGATCCGCCCAGCGACCCGCTGGAGAGCTACCTCGCCGTCCGTGACCACGACGGGGACGACGGCATCCTGTGGCTGCGGCCCCGGATCGGGGAGGGGGTCGCCGAACCGCCGGCCAACGCGACCTTCGCCTTCGTCGTACGCGGCCCGCCCGCGGTGGACGCGGACCTGCGCACGATGTCGCAGCTCGCCTCACGCCTGTCGGCACAGCCCGAGGCGGTGGTGTGCGTCGACCAGGAGTTCGGCAACCGACCCGATGGGCTGCCCGCGGTGCTGGCGGCCTACAGCGTGCGCAGCGACCGGCCGTTCCTCGCGGCGGCACCGGAGGAAGCGGTCCGCGGGGTCGCGGCGGGAGACTGCCTCGCCGGCCTGACGACCGCGACCGACGGCACGGCATGGCGGGCCGGCCTGCACCCGCTGGTGGACGACCTGCGGGTGTTCCCGGCCTTCGTGCCCCTGCCGCAGATCCGCGTCGACGCCGTCACCGAGGAGCCGGGGATCCGCGTGGCGCTGGGCCCCATGGCGGCGCACATGTCGACCCAGGCGCTCGGACGGTGGAACGGGCGGGTCGCCGGTGGCGAGCCCGTCGAGGAGGTCGCGCAGCAGGCCGCCTTCGAGCTGTACGACCTGGCCGGGCGTGACCTGCCCGAGGAGCTGGTCGCCAGCGGTCGCTGGTGAGCGACGGCCTGCCGGGGTCGGGTGCTGGGCCGTCGCGAGCGACGGTCGGGCTGCGCTGCGCCGCCGGGCCGGTGGTCAGTAGCGCACGGGCACGAAGGACTGGTCCTCCACCGGCGGGCGGACGTACCCGCGTCGTTCCTCCGGTCGCGGTGCGAGCTCGATCGGGCCGGGGGAGTGGTCCTCGTAGGGGATCGTGTCCAGCAGGTGGGCGATGCAGTTCAGGCGGGCGTGGCGCTTCACGTCGGCGTCGACCACCCACCAGGGCGCCTGCTTGATGTCGGTGTGGGCGAACATGTCGTCCTTCGCCCGCGAGTAGTCCTGCCACAGCTCCCGCGACTTGAGGTCCATCGGGGAGAGCTTCCACCGCTTGGTCGGGTCCTGGTTGCGGGACTGGAAGCGACGTTCCTGCTCGTCGTCGCTGATCGAGAACCAGTACTTGATCAGGCGGATGCCGGCGCGCACCAGCATCCGCTCGAACTCCGGGCAGGTGCGCATGAACTCCCGGACCTGCTCCTCGGTCGCGAAGCCCATGACCCGCTCGACCCCGGCGCGGTTGTACCAGGAGCGGTCGAACAGCACGACCTCCCCGGCCGCGGGGAGCTGCTCGACGTAGCGCTGGAAGTACCACTGGGTCCGCTCGCGGTCCGACGGGGTGCCGAGCGCGACGGTGCGGACGATCCGTGGGTTGGTCCGCTCCGAGATCCGCTTGATCACCCCGCCCTTGCCGGCGGCGTCGCGCCCCTCGAAGATCACGACGATCTTCTCGCCCTCGTCGCGGACCCAGTGCTGGAGCTTGACGAGCTCCACCTGCAGGCGGGCGAGCTCCTTCTCGTACACCTTCCTGCGGAGCACGCCCCGCTTGTTGTAGGCGTCCGGGTCGAACCTGCGCTGGTCCTCGGTGTCGCTCATGCGTCCCTCGTCACGTGCGCCGCGGTGGTACGGACAGCCTCGCCAGCGGAGGGTGGGGCGTCAACGACCGGGGTGTGGGCGTGGTGGGACACCTCGCCCCGTGCGGTCCGGGTGGTCGCGAGGTGCGGTGGGTGCTCGTTCGGGATGCGGCGCTGGTCGAGGTCCCACCCACGACGTACGGTCGGAGTCGAACAGGTGTTCGTTTCCCGGTTCGGTGTTCGTGCGCCGGCTCCCCCGGGCAGCGCGGACGCCAGGGACACCCCGACCCACGACGCCCGCCCGTGGAGGCGAGGAGGTGACGGAGGATGACCAAGCGGTACCGCGAACGGCTCGAAGACGTCGAGGTGGTCGCCGAGGCACCCGCGGCCTTCACGTGGCGGGGACAGCGGTACCGCGTCCTGCAGGTGCTCGGGCACTGGTACGAGGACGAGACCTGGTGGCGACGGGCCGACGGGATGCCCGACCGGATCGAACGCACCGACCTGTGGCGGGTCGAGGCGCGCAACGGCACCCCGACCCGCGGGATCTACGAGGTGGTCCGCCGCGGGGACACCTGGCGCCTTGACCGCATCTGGGACTGACCGGAGGATGGGACGGTTGGATGGGGCGGTCGTGCACCGCGGCGGCCCTCCCGGTCGCGGCGTACCCGACCGCAGGACGGAGGTGATGGGATGACCGCGACCCCGTTGACGGGAGCGGAGAAGGACAGCCTGCACGCCTTCCTGGACAAGCAGCGCGACGTGGTGCTGTGGAAGCTCGAGGGACTGGGGGAGGAGGATCTGCGACGCCCCGTCGTCCCCTCCGGGACCAACCTCCTCGGCCTCATCCAGCACCTCGCGGCCGTCGAGTACGGCTGGTTCTGCTTCCCCTTCGGCCGTGAGACCGAGCCCTTCCCCTTCGGGGAGTGGGAGGACGGCATGCAGGTGCCCGAGGAACACACCGCCGACGACGTGCTCGCCTACTACGCGCGTGCCCGGTCGGCCGCCGACGCCGCGATCGCGGACCTCACCCTCGAGGACACCGGGACCGCGTGGAGCGGCGAGACCGTGTCGCTGCGGTGGGTCCTGTTGCACATGATCGAGGAGACCGCCCGCCACGCCGGTCACGCCGACCTCGCCCGCGAACTGCTCGACGGCACCGTTGGCTACCTCCCCCGCCGCGGCCGGGCCGCGCAGGCGTGACGGGCGACGGGCCGAGGCGCCAGCTGGCGGTCAGCCCGCAGGCTCCGCCGATCGGTCCGCTCTGCGCTCCCGGAGCTGGCGCTTCAGGCGGACCAGGATCGCGTCCATCCCGCGCAGCCGCAGGGGGCTGATCGCCTCGCCCAACCCGAGCCGGTGGTGGAAGTCGTCGGGGACGGCGAGCACCTCGTCGACGGTCGCGCCCGACAAGCCGCGCCACAGGATCCCGGCGAAGCCACGGATCGTCGGCGCCTGCGGGGGTGCCTCGAACCAGACCATCACCCGACCCTCCTCGTCCACCTCGGTGGCGAGGAAGAAGGGGGTCTGGCACTCCGCGACCTCCTCCAGCCGGCTGCGGTCGGCCGCCAGGTGCTCGGGGAGGTCCGGCAGGGCCTGCGCGTGCTCCACGAGCAGCTCGATGCGCAGCTCGGTCGGTGCCACGGCGAAGTCGTTCACCACGTTCTCAAGCTCCGGGGGCAGGGACATGCCGTGGGGCTCCTACGCTCGGACGGCGGCGACGGCGTCGTGCCGTCGCCGGCACGGTAACCCACCGTGCAGGGTCGCTTCCGCGCGGGGAACCCACTGAGCGGGAGACCCGACCGTGCAGGACCCGATTCCGCTCACCGCACGCAACCCCGCTGACCGCCGCCCGCCGTCCCTGCCGTCCGCCGTCAGGAGGACCTCGATGCCCGTCACCGACCACGATCCCGCCCCGCGGTTCGCCGGCTACGCCGACCCCCAGGTGCTGGTCTCCACCGGCTGGGTGGCCGATCACCTCGACGACCCCGGGCTCGTGGTGGTGGAGTCCGACGAGGACGTGCTGCTCTACGAGACCGGCCACATCCCCGGCGCCGTCAAGATCGACTGGCACACCGAGCTGCAGCACCCCGTCACCCGCGACTACCTCGACGGCGAGGGGTTCGCCGCGCTGATGCGCCGCAAGGGGATCAGCCGGGACGACACGATCGTGTTCTACGGGGACAAGAGCAACTGGTGGGCGGCGTACGCCCTGTGGGTGTTCGCCCTGTTCGGGCACCCCGACGTGCGGTTGATGGACGGCGGACGCGACCTGTGGATCGCGGAGGACCGCCCGCTCACCACCGACAAGCCGCAGCGCGAGGCGACGCCGTACCCGGTGGTGGAGCGGCGCGACGCACCGATCCGGGCCTTCCGCGACGACGTGGAGGCCCACCTCGCTGCCCGGGCGCAGCTGCTCGACGTGCGCAGCCCGCAGGAGTTCACGGGGGAGCGCACCCACATGCCGGAGTACCCGCAGGAGGGCGCGATGCGTGGCGGCCACATCCCTGGCGCCAGGAGCGTCCCCTGGGGCCGGGCGGTGCGGGAGGACGGCACCTTCCGACCGGTGGAGGAGCTGCGGGCCCTCTACGAGCAGGAGCAGGACCTGCACCCCGACGGCGACACGATCGTGTACTGCCGGATCGGCGAGCGCTCGAGCCACACGTGGTTCGTGCTCACCCACCTGCTCGGCTTCGCGCGCGTCCGCAACTACGACGGGTCGTGGACCGAGTGGGGCAACCTCGTCCGCGCCCCGATCGAGACGGGCGAGGGCAGCGGCTGATCGCCTCCCGCCGCCAGTCGGAGCCCCGCCGGGCGGGGAGGGTGCACGAACCTTGGCTCAGGGCGAGGTTCTTGCACGTTGGGTGCTGCGAGGGCGGGGAGGGTGCACGAACCTTGGCTGAGGACGAGGTTCTTGCACGTTGGGTGCTGCGAGGGCGGGGAGGGTGCACGAACCTTGGCTCAGGGCGAGGTTCTTGCACGTCGAGGTGCCGTTGTGCTCCGACGGCACGAGGAGATCGTGCCGTGTGAAGCCCGGTGCCCCTCTCCGGTTCGCCGGGTCTGGTCCGACGTCCCGACGCTTCGGGTCCTCCGGCGGCACCGTCGGCCACGTCGTGCGGGTAGCGTCTTGAGGACAGTGGACCGAGGTGCAGGATGGTCGGCAGTATCGGTGGCCCGGACGTCGCGTTCGTGCTCGGCGGCGGTGGGGTGCACGGTGCCGCGGAGGTCGGGATCCTCCGCGCGCTCGACGAGCGGGGGATCTCGCCCGATGTCGTGCTCGGCACGTCGGTCGGGGCGCTCAACGGCGCGGTGCTGGCCGACGATCCGGCCCGAGCCGTCGACCGCCTGGCGGACCTGTGGCTCAACATCGACGAGGCCAGCCCCTTCGACGCGTCGCTGCTCGAACGCGCCAGCACCTTCGCCCGGACCCGCACCCACCTGCACAACAACCACCGGCTCCGGCGGATGCTGCTCACCCACCTCGACGCCCGACGGTTCGACCAGCTCGTGCTGCCCTTCCAGTGCGTGGCCGCCAGCATCGAGCGGGCGGGTGCTCGCTGGTTCGACCGGGGCGAGCTGATCCCGCCGCTGCTCGCGACCACGGCGGTACCCGGGTTGCTCCCGCCCGTCGAGATCGACGGCGAGCACTACCTCGACGGCGGGTTGGTGCACAGCATCCCGGTGGGCCGGGCGATCGAGCTCGGGGCCAAGCAGATCTACGTCCTGCAGGTCGGGCGTGTGGAGCACCCGCTGAGCCCGCCGTCCAAGCCGTGGGAGGTGGGGCTGGTGGCCTTCGAGATCTCGCGGCGGCACCGGTTCGTGGAGGAGATGAACCACGTCCCGGCGGAGGTCGACGTACACGTGCTGCCCACCGGGGTGGAGATGCCTCACACGGACTCGGCACAGTTCCGGTACCGAGACACCTCGAACGTGCACGAACGGATCGAGTCGGCCTACGCGGCGGCGGTCGCCTACCTCGACGAGGTGGAACGCGGCGACCTGCCGGAGGGGGCGCTCTCCTCGCCGGTCGGGCACGAGGGCGAGATGCTGCGGCGCCGCGGGGCCTGAGGGTGGTGCCTCCGCGGTGGGTCCGGCGCCTCGCGCTCCCACCGGTGGTGTTCGCACTGACCGCGCTGGTGCTCACCGGTCTGCCCCTGTGGCTCCTCGCTGCGGCGTTCGCGTCCCGGTGGCTACCGGGCCGGTGGCGCGGGCTCAAGCTGCTGTCACTGTTCGTGGTCTACCTGCTCATCGAGTCGCTGACCCTGCTGGCTGCGTTCGCGTTGTGGGTCGCCAGCGGGTTCGGACGCCGGGTGCAGCGCGATCATTGGCAGCGGGCGCACTACTGGCTGATGCGTTGGTACCTCGCCGTCCTCGTCTACATGGGGCAGACCCGGTTCCACGTGCGGTTCGACGTCGACCACGAGGAGGCACGCCTCGCGGAGGAAGGGCGACCACCCCTCATCGTCCTGAGCCGGCATGCCGGCCCGGGCGACTCCTTCCTGCTGGTCCACGGACTGCTGCAGGTCGGCTACCGGCCGCGCATCGTGCTGCGGAGCACCATGCAGTGGTCGCCGACGATCGACGTGGTGCTGCACCGGGTCCCGTGCCACTTCGTCCGGCGGGGCGTGGCGCCGGGCACCGGTACCCGTGCCATCGCTGCGCTCGCCGCGGGGCTCGGACCGGGTGACGCGCTGGTGTTGTTCCCCGAGGGACGCAACTACACCCCCGACCGCCGTCTCCACTCGATCACCAAGCTCGAGGAGCTGGGGCAGCACGGTGAGGCGGAGGAGGCCCGGGAACTGCGGTACGTGCTCTCGCCTCGCGCGGGCGGCGCGCTCGCCGCGCTGGATGCCGCCCCGCACGCCGAGGTCGCGTTCGTCGCCCACACGGGGCTCGAGGACCTGTCGAACGTGGTCGACCTGTGGCGGGGCTTGCCGATGGACGCGGCGGTGAAGGTGAAGCTGTGGCGGGTACCGCCCACCGAGGTCCCGGGACCTCGCGGGGCCAGGCAGGCGTGGCTCGCGTGGTGGTGGCGCCGCATCGACGCCTGGATCCTCGACCACTACGGCGAGCGCGCGGTCCCCGATCAGGTGATCGAGGCGGTCGTCGAAGAGCTCCCGGAACTGCAGGACACCCCGGCCGCCTCACCGGAGAGCGCAGACGCGCAGACGCACGCTGCGGCCCCGGCGGCCTGCTTCCCGGACCTCGTTGGTGCGGATGCCGATCTCGAGAGCCTGCACGGAGGGTGGGACAGCGACGTGCACCTCGTCGACGGCCAACTGGTCGTGCGGATCGCTCGGCGTCCCGCGGCGGTGGAGGTCGCGCGAGCCGAAGCCCGGGTGCTGCCGGTGCTGGCCGTACACCTGCCGGCCGACGTACCGCGCCCGCTCGCGGTCTGCGACGAGCACGGAGCCATGGTCTACCCGTGGATCCCCGGCGATGCGGCGAGCGCGGAGCGGCTCGCCGAGCTCGACGTTGGCCGGATCGCCGACCAGCTCGCTGAGATGCTCCTCGCGCTCCGCGCGATCCCGCTCGAGACGGGCCGTGAGGCGGGGATCCCCGACCTGTCGGGTGCGCGGTGGATCGAGCTCCACACCGAGCTGGCGGCACGCTTCAAGCGGCTGGGGCTGCGCCGGCTGCCCGACGACCGGGCCGCGGCAGCCGCGAGGTTCCTGACCGCCATGCCGGACCTGCTCGTTGAGCTGGGCGCCGCAGAGGCCGTGGCGATCGTCCACGCGGACCTCGGTCCGGATCACGTGCGGTGCGACGCGACCGGCCTGCGCGGCGTGATCGACTGGGGGGACGTGCGGATCGGTGACCCGGCGATCGACCTCGCCTGGCTGTTGCACGGCGCGCCGAACCCCCTCGCTGATGCGGTGCATGCACGGCTGGATCCGACCCCGGCCGAGGTCGCACGGGCGGGGATCTACCACCGCCTCGGCCCGTGGTTCGAGGTGGAGCACGGGCTGCTCGTCGCCGAGCCGGGGCTGGTGCGCTCCGGGGTGGCGGGGGTCATCGCCCGGCTCCCCGGGTGGCGCAACCTCGCCGTCGCCGCCCGGAGACGAGCCGGTGCCGCGGAGCTCCTGGGCGCTGCCGACGAGGTCAGCGTCGCCGGCCACCGAGGTGGCGCACCATGAGCAGGCAGGGGTTCCCCGGCCACAGCTCGTCGGCGGGGAACTCCTGGAGGGTCCGGAAGCCCAGCGCCTCGTAGAACCGCCGCGTGGCCGCGTACTCGGGGAGGGGTGGGACGCCCCGAGGGTCTTGACCTGGAGGAACTCGCGGCCGGCTTCCGCGAGGTCGCGCTCCACCGCCCGGACGAGCGCGCGACCGATCCCACGACGGTGCCGATCGGGGGCGACAGCCAGCAGGTGCAGTTCGGAACTCGCCACGCTATCGTGGAGAGGTCGAACGTACGTTCGGGCACCCGACGGGCAGCAGCGAGGTGGACGTGGCGGGATCGCGGAGCTGGTCGCCCCAGGAGCACGAGGACGGCGTCGAGGAGCTCGGGGTCGAGGCGCGCCGTGCCGCCGAGGCCGCGGAGGCGCTCCACCTCGCCGTCGCCGCCCACCCGCCGGCGTCGGACACGCCGCCCTTCGCCCACCTGGCGGTGCGGTCGTCCTTCTCGCTGCGCGACGGGGTGATCCGGCCGCGGGAGCTCGCGGCCGCGGCCGCCGCGGCCGGGATGACCCACGTCGCCCTCACCGACCGCGACGGGCTGTACGGGGCGGTCCGGTTCGCGCAGGCCTGCGAGCAGGAGGGGGTCACGCCGGTGTTCGGGACCGACCTCGCCCTGGTGCCGGACCAGGACCGGCCGGGGTGGGAGCTGACCCGCGCCGGTCGCGTCCGTCAGCCTGCTGCCGTCCGGCGGGGTGACGGCCGGCGGGGTGACGACCCGCGGGGTGCTGCCTTGGGCGGACGTGGTGACCGTCACGGTGGTTCCGACGACCCCCGGACCAGCCGGCCGGGCCGCGGACCGGCGTGGCTCGAGGACGACGCCCCGCGGGTCCGGTTCCTCGCCGCCACCCAGGCCGGCTACGCCGACCTGTGCCGCACGGTCACCGCCACTCACGCCGCGGTCCGCTCCGACCCGCACCTGGCGGCGGACGACCTCGCCGTCGCTGCCCGCTCCGACGGGGTGATCGCGCTGCTCGGCGTGGACTCACCCGTCGGGCGGCTGCTCGCCAGAGACCACGTCGAGGCAGCCGAGCAGGAGCTGCGGCGGTGGCTCGACGTGTTCGGGAGGGACCGGGTCGTGCTCGGGATCCGCGACCATCGGGTCGCCCCGGGCGGGAGACCCGTCAGCGGCGGCAGCGGGCACGACCCG
>SKNO01000156.1 GCA_007120465.1 Nitriliruptoraceae bacterium | reverse complement strand
GGCCAACCGCCGCCCCCGGCGTGCGCGCCGAGCCCGACGGCGACGGCTGGGTCCTGCGCGGCACCGCCGGCTACGTCATCGACGGGCGCACCGCCCACGTGCTGGTCACCGCCGCCACCACCGCCGATGGGCTCGCGCTGTTCCTGGTGCCGGGCGACGCCGACGGGGTGGCCCGCAGCGACGTCGAGGTGCTCGACCTCACCCGCCCCCTCGCGACCGTCACCTACGACGGGGTGCGCGTGGACGCGGACACGCGGCTGGCCGGCGGGGACGTCGAGGCAGCGCTCGACCGGGCCGTGGCCGCGGGCTGCGCGATGCTGGCCAGCGAGCAGATCGGCGGCGCCGAGCAGGCGCTCCGCATGACCACCGCCTACGCCCGCGAACGGGTGCAGTTCGGGCGGGCGATCGGCTCGTTCCAGGCGGTCAAGCACCGCCTCGCCGACCTGCTCGTGCGTATCGAGGCGGCCCGCTCGACCGCCTCCCACGCCGCCCGGACGCTGGCGGCCGACGACGCGGAGGAGCTGGCCGTGGCCGTGCCGATGGCCAAGGCCTACTGCTCCGAGGTGTACGAGGAGGTGGCGGCCGCGGCGATCCAGCTGCACGGCGGCATCGCCTTCACCTGGGAGCACGACGCGCACCTGTACCTCAAGCGGGCGAAGGCGACGAAGCTGCTGCTCGGCTCGCCGCAGCACCACCGCCGCCGGCTCGGGGACACCCTGAAGCTGTGACCGCCGGCGGCGCACCGACGGCCGGCGCCCCGACGGACCGGGGCCGTCGCCGGCGTGCCGCCGTGCTCGACGCGGCCGCCGAGCTGTTCCGCGACCGCGGGTTCCACGCCACCAGCATCGACGAGGTCGGTACCGCCGCCGGCATCTCCGGGCCCGGGCTGTACCGGCACTTCGCGTCGAAGGATGCGCTGCTGATGGCGGTCCTCGACCGGATCTGGCTGCGGCTCAAGCCGGCGCTGGAGGACGCTGCGGTGCGGGACCCCGAGGAGGCGCTGCGGCTGCTGCTCGCCGCCCACCTCGACCTCGCCTTCGACCAGCCCGCCGCCCTGGTGCTGCTGGTCCGCGAGCTGCGCCACCTCCCGGAGGAGTACCGCCGGCGCGCGCGGCACAACCACCGGCGCTACCTCGACGCGTGGGCGGACGCCCTGCAGGGCGTGGCACCGGCGCTGGACCGCGAGACCGCCCGGAGCGTCGTGCTGGCCGTCCACGGGCTGATCGACTCGGAGGCCTTGCACCGCCAGGTGCTCCCGCGGGGGCGCTCCCGCGAGGCGCAACGGGTCCTGCTGGAGCGGCTGGCGGCGGCGGTGCTCACCGAGGCGGTCGGTCGGCCCGTCCATCCGGCCTAGCGGAAGGGCCTCCCGTCCCGGTCGGCTGGCCTAGCATCGGGGCAACGAGCGAACCGAGGCGAGCAGGGCGGGCCCATGACCGAACCGACCGAGCAGGGCGGGGCCCTGGACGAGCCGACCGAACCCACCGACCCGACCGTCCCCACCGATCCGACCGGACCGGGTGACCCCGCCGAGCTGATCGCGCGGGCCCGTGACTGGATCGCGGGCGACCCCGACCCCGACACCCGTGCCGAGCTCGAGGCCCTGCTCGACGCCGACGAGCGGACGGAGCTCGCCGAGCGGCTCGACGCGCACCTCGAGTTCGGCACCGCCGGACTGCGCGGCATCGTCGGTGCCGGCCCCAACCGGATGAACCGGGCCGTCGTGGTCCGCACCACCCGCGGGCTGGCGGACCACCTGCTGGCGACCGACCCGACCGCCGCCCAGCGGGGCGTGATCGTCGGGTTCGACGCGCGCCACTCGTCCCGACGGTTCGCCGAGGACACCGTCGCGGTGCTGGCCGCGGCCGGCATCGCGGTCCGCTGGTACACCACCCCGCAGCCGACCCCGATCGTCGCGTTCACCCAGGCCCACCTCGACGCGGCCGCCGCCGTCGTGATCACCGCCAGCCACAACCCGCCCGAGTACAACGGCTACAAGGTGTACGTCGAGGGCGCCGCGCAGATCGTGCCGCCCACCGACGCGGCCATCGCCGCCGCGATCGACGCCGTCGGCCCGGCCACCGAGGTCCCCCGCGCCGACCTCGACGACCCCCACGTCGAGGTGGTCGACGACCAGGTGGTGGAGGAGTACCTCGCCGCCCTCGTGGCGGCCCGACCCGCGGTGGAGGGCCCGGACCTGACGATCGCCTACACGCCGCTGCACGGGGTCGGCGGGGAGCTGATGCTGCGGGCCTTCGCCGACGGCGGGTACGACGACGTGCAACCCGAACCGTCCCAGTGCGAGCCCGACGGCAGCTTCCCGACCGTGCGGTTCCCCAACCCGGAGGAGCCGGGGGCGATGGACGCCGTCGTCGCGCTCGCCGAGGACATCGCCGCCGACCTGGTGATCGCGCACGACCCCGACGCCGACCGGCTGGCCGCCGCGGTACCCGACGGGTTGGGCGGCTTCCGGATGCTGTCGGGCAACCAGATCGGGGTGCTGCTCGCCGACCACCTGCTGCGCGGTACCGACGTCGAGCGGCCGCTGGTGGTCGCCAGCATCGTGTCGACGCCGATGCTGCGTTCGGTCGCCGCGGCCTACGGCGCCCGCGCCGAGTACACCCTCACCGGGTTCAAGTGGATCTGCGCCGCCGAGCGCGCCCTCGGCGCCGAGGGGTACGACTTCGTGTACGGCTTCGAGGAGGCGCTCGGCTCGTCGGTGGGCACGGTGGTCCACGACAAGGACGGGATCGGTGCCGGCGTCGCCTTCGCCGACCTGGTGCGCGGCCTGGCGAACGACGGGCAGGACGTGCTCGACCGCCTGGCCGAGCTGGCACGCACCCACGGGCTGTGGGTCAGCCGGCAGCGGTCGATCACCCTGCCCGGCAGCCAGGGGCTCGGCCAGATCACCGAGGCGATGGCGGGGCTGAGCGGCCGGGTGCCCGACGACCTGGCCGGCCACCCGGTGATCGCGATCGAGGACTACCGGACCGACGTCGACCAGCGCCCGCCGTGGCTCGCCTACCACGACCTCGTCAGCTACGAGCTGCCCGACGGGCGGGCGATGATCCGACCCTCCGGCACCGAACCCAAGGTCAAGATCTACGTCGACCTGCGCGCCGACGTCGGGGTGGACGACGACCTCGACGTCCGGACCGCCGAGCTCCAGGACGAGGCCACCGCGGTGGCCGAGGCGCTCGCCGCCTTCGCGGGGCTGACCTGAGCGCCGCCACGACCACGAGGAGCCACCGATGCCCGTCGCGAGCCCCGAGACCTACGAG
>SKNO01000008.1 GCA_007120465.1 Nitriliruptoraceae bacterium | reverse complement strand
GAGGCCAGCATCGCCGCGGCCATCACCCGCTGACGCGGCGTCCCGGCTCGCGCCGGGTGACGCGTCCGGGTTAGGTTCGCGCCGGGGTGCGAGCGCGACCCGGACCGCGGGGTGGACCCCCGACGTGTGGAGCCGGGTGGAACCCCGACGTGTGGACCCCGGTGGAGCCGGAGGAGACGACCGTGACGGACGGCAGGACGCAGATCGAGGTGGCGATCACCGAGGGGGTGGCGGTCGTGACCCTCGACGCGCCCGAGCGCCGCAACGCGCTGACCGCCGACATGGCCCAGGCGTTGATCGAGGAGTGCGACCGGATCGACGCCGACCCCTCGGTCGGGGCAGCGGTCGTCCAGGGGGCCGGTGGTCACTTCTGCGCCGGTGCCCACCGGGCCGTGCTCGACGGTGCCGGCGACGACCCGGCCGATCCGGACGCCTACGCCGCGATCGGCAGCGTCTACGCGGCGTTCCAGCGCGTGGGCCGGTTGGCGGTGCCGACGATCGCGGCCGTGCGCGGCGCGGCGGTCGGTGCCGGGGTCAACCTGATGATGGCGACCGACCTGCGGGTCGTCGCCGCGTCGGCGCGGATCATCGCCGGCTTCCTGCGGATCGGCCTGCACCCCGGCGGTGGGCACTTCACCCTGCTCGGACGCACCGCCGGGCGTGAGGCCACCTCGGCGATGGCGCTGTTCAGCGAGGAGGTCGACGGGGCCCGGGCGGTCGAGCTCGGCCTCGCGTGGGAGTGCCTCCCCGACGACGAGGTGGCGGCACGGGCCGTCGAGCTCGCGTCCCGGCCCGCGCGGGATCCCGCGCTGGCGCGGGCGGCGGTGGCGTCGTTCCGCAGCGAGCTCGACCCGCCCGGCGCGTCGTGGGAGGTCGCCTCCCAGGCCGAGCGCGCCGCACAGATGTGGTCGCTGCGTCGACGGGCGATCGGCCGCGCCGAGGCCTGATCCGCATCCGGGGTTCGTGTGGTTTCCGCGGCACTATCGCCTGGAAACCCACACGAACGGGACGGAGGCGGCCCCGTCGCGGGGTTCGTGTGGGTTCCGCGGCACTATCGCCTGGAAACCCACACGAACGGGACGCAGGCGGCCTGCGCCGGTCCCCTGGGCGCGGTCAGAGCTGGGCGAGGACCTGGTCGCGGAGCTCGGCGCCGATCGCCAGCGACGCGGTGGCCGCGGGCGAGGGCGCGTTGAGCACGTGCAGCAGCCGACCGTCGCGGCGCAGGCGGAAGTCGTCGACCAGGTCGCCGGTGGGCTCCATCAGCTGCGCCCGGACCCCCCACGGGCCGCGGCACACATCGGCCAGCCCGACGTCCGGGACGTAGCGCTGCACCTCACGGACCGTGGCCCGCACGACCCGGTCCCGCCACACCTCGGCGACCGCCGTGCCGAACTCGCGGCGGGCCAGCCGGTACAGCCCGGGGAAGCGCAGCGTGTCCCGCAGGTCCCCGGGGTTCAGCGACCACGGACCGCGGCCCTCGCGCGCCAGCGCCAGCACCGCGTTCGGGCCGATCCACACCTGCCCGTCGATCCGCCGGGTGAGGTGCACGCCGAGGAAGGGCAGGCCCGGTTGCGGCACCGGGTAGATGCTGCCCTTCACCAGGTCGGTACGGTCGTCCCGCAGCCGCAGCCAGGACCCACGGAAGGGCACGATCCGCTCCCGACCCCCGGTGCCGGCGAGCCGGGCGAGGCGGTCGGCCTGGAGGCCGGCGCAGGCGACCACCGTCCGCGCCTCGACGTCGCCGCTGGTCGTGGTCAGGCGCACGTGGTCCGGATGCTGCTCGATGCCCACCACCTCGGTGCCGGTGCGCACCGCGCCGCCGTCGCGGCGCACGCGCTCGGCCAGCGCCCGGCACACCGCCCCGAAGTCGGTGACCGCGGTCGAGGGCGACCACAGCCCCGCGAGGGCCCGGAGGTTCGGTTCGTGGTCGAGCACCCCGGTGGGGCCGAGCCGCTCGACCTCGACACCGTTCGTGTGCGCCCGGTCGGCCAGGCCCTGGAGCCGGGGGAGCTCGTCGCGCCGGACCGCGGCGACCACCTTGCCGGTGCGCGCCACCGGCACGTCGTGGTCGGCGCAGAACCGCTCGAGTTCCCGCTTGCCGGCCGTGCACCACCGGGCCTTCGCCGAGCCCGGTGGGTAGTACAGGCCGGCGTGGAGCACCCCGGAGTTGCGCGACGACTGGCCCTGGCCGACCTCCGCCTCGCGTTCGAGGACGACGACCTCGAGGTCGGGTCGGGCTTCGAGCAGCCGGAACGCGCTCGCCAACCCGACGATGCCGCCCCCCACGACGGCGACATCCACCCGCGCGCTCACCCGGCCCTCCTCGTCTCGGCCGGGAGGCTACTCGGGCCGGTCCCGGCAGCCAGCAGCGACGTCGAGGTGGTGTCAGCCGCGGCGCTGGGTGAGTGCCAGCCACGCCGCAGCGCCGAGGCACAAGAGCGCGGCCGGTACGAAGGCGTCGACCCGCGGGACCGCCTGGGCCAGGCCGCCGACGACCGGGGGGCCGATGGCCAGCCCCAGGGAGAACGCCACGTTGAACAGCCCGAACGCGCGTCCCCGGGTCGCATCGGTCGCGACCAGCGAGGTGGTCCCGGTGACGGCCGGGAAGACCAGGCCGTACCCGGCACCGAACAGCGCGCTGGCCAGCACCGCCACCCACAGGGCCCCGGCGACGGTCAGGAGTGCGAGCGACAGCGCGAGGACCGCCAGTCCCGCCGCCGCGGTGCTGAGGGCACCGCCGCGATCGACCCGCCCCGACAGCGGCGACAGCATGATCGCCGCTGCGACGATCGCGTAGGCGGTGAACAGCCCGCCGACGACGCTCGGTTCGGCCCCCAGGCGCTCGGCGGCGCCGGGCAGGAACCCGGCCAGCACGCCGACCGCGACGGTGAGCGCGACGGTGGCGATCAGCGCACGTCGCAGCGTCGGCTCGGCGAGCAGCGCCCGCATCGCGCGCTCCACCGGCGGGACCGGCGGTGAGGCGGCCGCGATGTCCATCGGTTCGTCGGTCGCGTCGGCGGTGCCCCCTGCCGCCCGGGCGGGCCTGCCGTCCGCCGTGGCGAGCTCCGGAGCATCGGCGTCCTGGACGGCGGGCAGCCGGTCGAACACCCCCCACCACGCCACCAGCAACGCGAGCACGAGCAGCACGGCGACGCCGAGGAAGACCGCGTTGGTGCTGACCGTCTGCCGGACGATGCCTGCGGCGGCCGGGGCGACGACGGCGGCCGCGCCGATCACGGCTCCCAGGCGGCCGAAGGAGCGGCCGGTGCGGCCCGGCTCG
>SKNO01000026.1 GCA_007120465.1 Nitriliruptoraceae bacterium | reverse complement strand
GGACTCGTTGCCCAGCCCGCTGCCGGCCGACGCCACCGCGTTGCCGGTCAGATCGATCGCCGGATCGGTGGTCGCCCCCTCGAAGTCCCACAGCGCGAACGTCACGGGCTCCGGTGGCGGCAGGTCGACGAGGCCGTCGAAGGTGACGTCGTCGATGCGCCAGGTGCCGGTCGCGCCGGTGGCGTTGTAGCCGTAGATGCGGAACTGCACGGACGGTTCGCCGGCGATGGCGTCGTCGAGGCCGCTGAGGTCGAAGCTGTGGCTGCGCCAGTTGGTGTTGTTCGGCAGGGTGGTGAGCGTGGCGGGGATCTCGGTGAAGTCCGTGCCGTCGGTGCTGTAGTGGATCTCGAAGGTGAGCGGGCCGGTGCCCGAGCGGCGCTCGGCGAGGTCGAGGGTGACGTTGGTGTAGTCGGTGAGGTCGACGGCGAACTCGAAGTAGCGGGTGGCGTCGGGTTCGTCGGTCTGCGCCCAGTTGTTGAAGCTCCAGGAGGTCCCCGACGTGCCGGCCGGGTTGCCGGCGACGAAGGACTCGTTGCCCAGCCCGCTGCCGGCCGACGCCACCGCGTTGCCGGTCAGATCGATCGCCGGATCGGTGGTCGCCCCCTCGAAGTCCCACAGCGCGAACGTCACCTCGCCGTCATCTGCCCCGGCGACCATCGGTGTGGCTGGCAACAGGGAGAGCGCGAGTGCGACGGTGACGAGGAGTGCGAGCCACGGACGGATGGTGGAGTTGCGAGTCGATGACATGACGTCTTCCCCCGATCGGTGACGGCGCCTCCCCTCAACCACTAGCACCCGTCACGCTCGGGTCAAGGCCGAACGGCCGGGGCCGCCCGGACGGTCCGACCGCCTCCTTCGGCCACGGGAGGCACCCAGCAGCCGTGCATCCGGTGCACGACCAGCGCCAGTGACGGCACCTCGACTCGTCGACCTTCGAGGTCGCTCAGGTCTCCACGGCGAGGTCCTCGACGAACTCGCCGCCGACGGCGGCGAGGGCCGCCGGGGGGACCGACAGCTTGAGGCCACGACTGCCACCACCGACGATCACCGCGTCGAGCGCGGCGATGCGCGCATCGATCCACAGCGGTAGGTCCGGTGGTAGCGCGAAGGGCGTGACGCCCCCGATCTCCATGCCGGTGACCGCGCGGGTGAGCTCGGCCGGGGCGAAGGACAGCTTGCGGACCCCGAGCCGCTTGCGGACCCGCTTGTTGACGTCGAGCTTGGTCGTGGCCAGTGCGACGCACGCGGCCATCACCGGCGGCTCGTCCCGGGACGCGACGAGGATGCAGTTCCCGGACCGCTCCAGCGGGTACCCGTAGTGGGCGCAGAACGCCGCGGTGTCCGCCAGTGCCGGGTCGATCCGGATCTCCTCGAAGGGCTCCCCGGTGGCCGCCACGGCTGCCAGCACCCGCCGCTCCAGTTCCGCTTCGTCCATCGTGGCTCCCGTCGCCGGTCAGTAGCCGAGGTCGACGTGCACGGGGCCGAGCAGGGGTTCTCCGGCGGCGTAGCGGCGGACGTTCTCACGGATGCGTGCGGCCAGCAGCGGACGGCCCATCTCGGGCGTGTTGGCGACGTGGGGGGTGATCAGCGCGTTCGGCAGTCGCCACAGTCGGTGGTCGTCGGGGAGCGGCTCCGGGTCGGTGACGTCCAACGCCGCGCCGCCGATCCGCTCCTCCTCCAGGGCGGCCACCAGCGCGTCCGTGTCGATGTGGCGTCCGCGCGCGACGTTCACCAGCCAGGCGTGCGGTTCCATCGCCGCCAGCACCTCGGCATCGACGATCCGTTCGGTCTCGGGTGTCAGGGCCAGTGCGAGCACCACGAGGTCCGCGCCACGTACGGCCTGGACGAGCCGCGACGACGGCACCACCTCCGCCACGCCGTCGATCGGCACCGGCCGGTGACGGACCACCGTCAGGTAGGCCCCGAAGGGGCGCAGTAGCCGGACGAGTGCGCGGGTGATCTCACCACCACCAACCATCGTCACCCGCCCCCCGAGCAGATTGTGGCCGAACGGAGCCGACCACGAGGTCTCGCGCGCGTAGCGGACCCCGCCGCGCAGCCCGGCAAGGCCGAGCATCAGGGCGTGTTCGGCGACGGGGTCGGCGTACACCCCCTTGCCGCACGTCCAGATCCGGTCCTCGTCCAGCAGCGGCACGAAGGGCTCGATGCCCGCGAAGGGCAACTGGACCCACCGGACGTCGGGGTTCGCTCGGAGCACCGCACCGAGCCCGTCGGCGTCCCGAGGATCGACCCAGATCACCGCCTCGGCGTGCTCGGGGGGCACCAGTTCCCCGCCGCCCTCCTCGACGGCGGTGACCAGGTCGTGGTGGGCCCCCTCCGGGAGCAGCGCACAGCGGGGTCGGTGCACCCTCGTCCTCCGCAGGCCGACGACAGGTCGGACGATAGTCCGACCGGACACTGCCGGCAGCACCGAGGGCGGCGGGGCGCAGTAGCGTCGCCCACACTGGGCGGAAGGATCCCGGACGATGCGGTCGCGTCCGATCGGCGTCTTCGACAGCGGCCTCGGCGGCCTCACCGTGCTGCAGTCGATGATCGATCTCTTGCCGGGCGAGGACCTGATCTACCTGGGTGACACGGCCCGTTACCCCTACGGCGAGCGGTCCGTCGAGGAGCTCCAGCGGTTCGCGCGGGCGATCGCCGCGTCTCTCGTCGACCGTGACGTGAAGCTGCTGGTGGTGGCGTGCAACTCGGCGACCGCCGCCGCCCTGGACCTGCTGCGTGAGGAGTTCCCGGTCCCGGTCGTCGGGGTGGTCGGCCCCGGTCTGCGGGCGGCGGCCACCGTGTCGCGGACCGGACGGATCGTGGTGATCGGCACCCGCGTCACCGCTCGCAGCGGCGTCTACGAGGCCACGGCGGAGCGGCTCGGGTTGGACCTGACGATCACGACGTTGGCCTGCCCCGGGTTCGTCGAACTGGTCGAGGAGGGGCGGACCGAGGGGCCCGAGGCGCTGCGGGTCGTGCGCGATCGGCTCGAGCCGCGGTTGAGCGCCCGCGAGGACACGATCGTGCTGGGCTGTACCCACTTCCCGCTGCTCGGGCGGACGATCTCCGAGGTGGTGGGGCGTCACGTCGCGCTGGTGTCCAGCGCCGACGAGACCGCCTTCGAGGTTCGCGACCTGCTGCTGCGCACGGGCTGGATGCGCGACCGGTCCGAGGGCGGTGGCGTGCGCATCCTGACCACGGGGGACCCGGTGCGCTTCCGCAGGCTGGGGCAGCGCTTCCTCGGTGTCCCGCTGCCCGCGGTGGCCCGGGTCGCGTTCTCCGAGCTCGGCGACGCGCCGGTGCCGCGGACGGCCTGATCCGGGTCACCCGGCGCGGAAGGTCCGGGCGAGCAGCCGATCACGGACGTCCGGAGCCTCGGTGATCGCCACCGCGGTGCGCGCCATCGCCAGCGCCCCGTCGCGGACCGCGCGGTCCGCGTCGGGAGTGACGCACGCGGCGGTGAACTCCGGCTGGTGGTTCACCGCCGTGGTGTCGAGCTTGAGCATCGGATGGATCGCGGGCATCGTCAGGGAGACGTTCGCCATGTCCGTCGATCCGGCGAGCTCCGTCGCGTCGTCGACCGCGTCGGGGTGGCGGCCGAGCTCCGCCGCCTCGCGCTCGTACAGGGCGACCAGTCCCTCGTCGTGCCGGAACTCGGAGTAGGCCGGCCGCCGGTCATCGAAGGTGAGCTCGGCGCCCGTGGCCAGGGCGCCGGCCTCGAAGCAGCGTCGGACGCGCGGGACGAGGTCGCCGAGCTCGTCGAGGGTGGCGCTGCGAACGCTCCAGCGTCCCTCGGTGCGTTCGGGGACGATGTTGGGGGCGTCGCCCCCGTGGGTGATGATGCCGTGGATCCGGTCGGTGGCCTCGATGTGCTGGCGCAGCAGTCCGACCGCGACCTGGGCGACGGTCATCGCGTCGGCGGCGTTGATGCCGAGCTGGGGGAACGCCGACGCGTGGGCGGAGCGGCCGTGGTAGCGGATGTCGATGTGCTGGACCGCCAGGCACGGGAAGGTGGACGACTCGATCGGGGCCGGGTGCACCATCATCGCGGCGTGCAGCCCGTCGAACCCGCCCCGCTCGAGCATCAGGATCTTGCCACCCCCGCCCTCCTCGGCGGGGGTCCCGAGCACCGTGACGGTCAGCCCCAGCTCGTCGGCGAGCGGCGCCAGGGTCAGGCCGGCACCCACGGCCGCGGCGGCGATGATGTTGTGCCCGCAGGCGTGGCCGATCCCCGGCAGTGCGTCGTACTCGGCACAGATGCCGAGGTGGAGCGGTCCCGACCCGGCGGTGGCGATGAGCGCCGTGTCGAGGTCACACACCCCGGTCCGGACGTCGAACCCGCCATCCGCGAGCGCGTCGGCGACCCGCCGGGAGGAGCGGTGCTCCTCGTAGGCGACCTCGGCATCGCCGTGGATCGCGTGGGACAGCGCGACGAGCTCATCGCGACGTGCGTCGAGGTGGTCGGCGAGCTGCTGGCGAACGTCCATCATCCCTCCCGGAGCTACCGTGGGCCACCGTAGTCGTCCGGAGACGGCCCCTCGGCCGGGAGGCTCGCGTGGCAGCAGACAGGGTCCGCACCGTCGCCTTCGACGTGATGGACACCGTGCTGGTCGACCCGTTCCGGGAGGCGCTCACCGCCGCGACCGGTCTCACGCCGGCCCAACTGTTCGCGCGACGCGACCCGGAGCTGTACCCGGCCTTCGAGCGGGGCGAGATCGACGAGGCCACCTACTGGGCCCGGCACGCCGAGCGGGGCCTCGACGTGGATCCGTCGCGGTTCCACGCCGTCCGGCGGGCGCGGACCGACTGGATCGACGGGATGCGCGAGCTGCTCGACGACCTGGACGGGCTGGTCGAGCGGGTGACCGCGTCGAACTACCCGGTGTGGATCGAGGAGCTGACCGGCACGCACCTCGCCGAGCGCTTCGAGACGGTGCTCGCCTCCCACCACCTCGGCGTCCGCAAGCCCGACCCGGCGTTCTTCGAGCGGCTGCTGGACCGGCTCGGGCGGTGCGTCGACGAGGTGCTGTTCGTCGACGATCGCGAACGCAACGTCGAGGCAGCCCGGCAGGTCGGGCTGCGCGCCCACCGGTTCACCGACGCGACGGCCCTGCGCCGCTGGCTCGCGGCGCAGGGCCTCACGATCGCGGTGCCCGGTGCGGGCTCTAGCCGGCGATGACCGGGACGCGCGCCATCGCCTCGCGCACCTTCTCCTCGGGGTAGTCGTAGTCGACGAGCTCGCCGCGGAAGTACGCGTCGTAGGCCGCCATGTCGAAGTGCCCGTGGCCGCACAGGGCGGTGAGGATCACCTTCTCCTCGCCGGACTCCTTGCAGGCCATCGCCTCGCGGACCGTCTGCGCGATCGCGTGCGTGGGCTCCGGCGCCGGCAGGATCCCCTCGCTGCGGGCGAACCGGACCGCCTGGTCGAAGCACTCGGTCTGGTTGATCGCGACCGCCTCGAACAGCCCGAGCTCGTACATGTGGGACAGCAGCGGGGACATGCCGTGGTAACGCAGCCCGCCGGCGTGGATCTCGTCGGGCACGAAGTCGTGGCCGAGGGTGTGCATCTTCATCAGGGGCGTCATGCCGGCGACGTCACCGAAGTCGTAGCGGTACTCGCCCTTGGTGAAGCTCGGGCACGCCGCCGGTTCGACCGCGACGATCCGCGGGTCCATCGTGCCGGCCAGCTTCTCCCGGAGGAACGGGAAGGTGAGCCCGGCGAAGTTCGACCCGCCACCGGTGCAGCCGACGATCACGTCGGGACGGTCACCGGCCTTCGCGAACTGCTTGATGGCCTCCTCGCCGATCACGGTCTGGTGCAGCAGCACGTGGTTGAGCACGCTGCCCAGGGCGTACTTCGCCTCGTCGTCCTTGGCGGCGACCTCCACCGCCTCCGAGATCGCGATGCCGAGGCTGCCCGGCGAGTCCGGGTCCTGAGCCAGGATCGCGCGGCCCGCCTCGGTCAGCTCCGAGGGGCTGGAGTGGATCGTGGCGCCCCACGCCTCGATCAGCGACTTGCGGTAGGGCTTCTGGGTGAAGGAGGCGGCGACCTGCCAGACCTCGCACTCGAGGTCGAACTGCGAGCACGCGAAAGACAGGGCCGAGCCCCACTGGCCGGCGCCGGTCTCGGTGGTCAGCCGCTTCACGCCGGCCCTGGCGTTGTAGTAGGCCTGCGGCACCGCCGTGTTGGGCTTGTGGCTCCCGGCCGGCGACACCCCCTCGTACTTGTAGTAGATCCGCGCGGGGGTCCCGAGGGCCTTCTCCAGGCGATGCGCGCGGTACAGCGGGCTCGGACGCCACAGGCTGTACACCTCGCGCACCTCGTCGGGGATCTCGATGAAGCGCTCGGCGGAGACCTCCTGCAGGATCAGGTCCATCGGGAACAGCGGAGCGAGATCCTCGGGCCCGACCGGATCGTGGGTCCCCGGGTGCAGCGGCGGAGGCGGCGGTGCCGGCAGGTCGGGCACGATGTTGTACCAGTGGGTCGGGATCTCGTCCTCGTCCAGGAGGATCTTCGTCGGTTCGCTCATCGCCCTCTCCCTGTCGTTCGGAACGCCGTCGGAACACCAACCGCGCCCCGGGGGACGAGGCGCGGGAACGGTCACGGACCAGGTCGGGCGTGCGACTCTCCCAACCCGTCCCGGCGGACCGTATGCTAGCTCGCGAACGTGACGGTCGTCACGATGTCGCAAGGGAGGGGAGCCGTGTGCGGCGCGCGCACCGACGTGCTGGTCCTGACCGGTCCCGGTGAGCGTCCCGACGGCGTGCGCGCGGTGTCGGAGCGCTACGGGGGCCGGCTCGGGGTGTCGGTCACCTGGCGGGACGCCGAGGATGCGGCACGGCTGGCCGCGTGGCTGCGTGACGACGGTCCTGATCACGCCGCGGTGGTGCTGGCCAGTGGCGCCCTGTCGGCGTCTGCCGAGGTCGCCGCGGCCGTCCGCGCGACCGATCGCCCCGTCGTGCACGTGGACACCGCCGCCGTCGCCACGTGGGACGTCGTCCCGGACGCCTGCGATCACGCGATCCACGGACGGCACCGGCGTTCCTTCCACGGCGCGCTCGACTGGCTGACCACACGGTGGGCGCACCCACCGACCACGGTGGCCTACGGCCCGGACCCGGTGCACCTCGGTGACCTGCGGCTCCCGGATGGCGGGGGAGGAGCACCCGTGGTGGTGCTGCTCCACGGGGGGTTCTGGCTGGACCCCTGGGAGCGCGACCTGATGGCGCGACTCGCCGTGCGGCTGACGGCGAACGGCTGGGCCACCTGGAACGTCGAGTACCGGCGCCGTGGCCCGACGGGAGGTGGCTGGCCCGCCACGTTGCAGGACGCGTGCGCCGCGGTGGATGCCGTCGCCGACCTCGCCGTGGAACACCTGATCGATCCTGGACGCGTCGTGCTGCTCGGCCACTCGGCTGGTGCGCAGCTGGGCGTGTACGCCGCCACGCGGGACCGGGCGCCGGCGTCGGCGCCGGGACGGGTCCCCCGCGTGCACCCCGCCGGGATCGTCGCCCTCGCGGGGCTGCTGGACCTCGAGGCTGCCGTGACGGCCGATCTCGCGGACGGGGCCGTCGCCGCGTTCCTGGGTGCTCCGCAGGAGCACCCGGAGCGCTACGCGGTGGCGTCACCGATCCGGCGGGTCCCCCTGGACGCGCCGGTGCTGGCGGTGCACGGCCCGGAGGACCACCTGGTGCCCGTCGCCCAGACGACCGGCTTCAGCGATGCAGCTCGTGACGTGGGCGACGAGGTGGAACTGGCCCTGGTCGATGCATCGCACCTCGACATGGTCGATCCGGACGGGCCGGCGATGGAGGTGGTCTCGGACTGGCTCGCCCGGCTCGGGCGCGGCTGAACCCGTCAGCGAGGGGCTACGCAGGTGTCGGTAACGGGCGCTCTCGCGGTGCCCGGTGACTCCTCGGGCAGCCAGTCGGTGATCTGATCCGATGCGAGGATGAAGGCAGGCGGCGAGGTGCATGGCCTCCCGTGGCGCTGATGGTGTCGGCAGCGCGCTCGAAGTCCTCGCTTCGAGGTGCTTCCGCGGAAGCGGCCACCGCTCGAAGTTGTCGCGGATCTCACCGCCGGTCGGTGGCGTCCCGCACCGTCGCGCGGATCGCCGTTGTGCGTGGCCGAGTCGAGGTCCGAGGGCGTCCGTCTCGACCGTCGTTGGCGGCACCTCCACTCCCTGGTGTCTTCGTGTCTCCAACCTGCGCGCGATCCGCCGCGTCAGGGATGCCGTGCCCTCAGCCGTACACCCTCTGGAAGACCGGGAATGCCTCTTCCACCGTCGTGATGCGGTAGCTGTCCATGCCCATGAACCGCGAGAACGCCACGGTCTGCTCGAAGTCCTTCTCCAGATCCTGACCGTCAAGCTCCTCCTGGATGATGAAGCCGCCACGGCCATCGAGCCGCTCGTAGTGAGCGATCACCCCCGGCGCCTCGCCACCCGCCGCGAACATCCGAACCATCTCTCGTCGATCCTCCGCGGTGAGACCTTCGTGGTAGGTGTAGGAGATCATGCACAAGCGCTTCATGTCCCTCCCTCTCGTCTGGCGCGGATGTTCAGTGTCACCCAGCAACGGGCAGCCGTGTAGTGCCGATGGGCACAGATCGCCCCCCGCCGAGAGGCCACCAGGAACCCCAGCCATGACAGCCGCTCCACGACCCAAGCCTGGCTCCCACCGGCCCCAGTCAGGTAGCGAGGCCTCGCACGCAACCCACGGGCGCGACGAGGGCTGGTGACTCCATGACACGAGACTGCTCAAGGAACGGGTACAGCGCCACGGCGAGAGCAGCAACCGGCCAACGACCCGAGCCAGCCCTCCAGCGCAAGGAGCCACGACCCCACGGAGCCCGACACCGACGAGGCCCCTGACCCGAAGGACGGCAGCAGCAGCGAACGCTAGATCCCCGCCTTCGCTCGCGCGGCCAGCGCGAGGATCCGATGCGACGATGGGCGCCAGGCTGTGTTCGCGACAACGAGCGAGAACACGGATGTCGCGCTGTGGATGACAGGGACGTGAGGTTGACATCGGAACGGATCGTGTCCGCTCGGGGACGAGGAGAGACGACTCTCATCCTTGCCAGGTTGCGATCCTCCACGGCCCGTCGCCCAGTTGCGCGCGTTTGACATCGAACGGCGAGTCGGTCAGCCCCGGCGTGCGTCACGGCCGAGCTCCGCCAGCAGCCGCGTCTGTGGGTCCGCGTCGGCGCCGACCTCGATCGCAGGTGCGAACAGTCCCGACCCGGACAGCTCGTCCGCCCGCGGCGCCCAGACCCGGTGCAGTTCGCCGACCAGCTCGGCGTCCAGGGTGTCGTCGATCTCCAGGGCACGGGCGAGGTCCCACGCGTGGATCGCCAGATCCATCGTCAGCTGGGTGACGTACTCGGAGGCGGGCAGCTCGCCCATCGAGGTGTGGACGGTGCGATCCAGGGCTCCCGCGGTACCGACGGCTTCGCGGGCCGGTCCCGCCGCCCGCGTCCACGCACCGACCGGATCGTCACCGAGCTGGTCACCATCGAAGCGATCGCCGACCTGCTCGAGGGTCGCACCCGAGAGCAGGTGCGGCACCCACAGCTGTTCGACGACGAGGTGGTTGACGAGGGTCCGCGCGTCCCACTCCTCACAGGGTGTGTCGACGTGCCACCGGTCCTCGGTCAGCTGCTGGACCCGGCGGTCGAACTCGGCCATGGCGCGTCGATGCTGCTCCACGAGGTCCATCGGTCCCTCTCCTGGCGATCCGCATCGACGGTCACCGTAGAGCAGATCGCTCGGGCGTGGGCGAGCTCGGGACCGCCCGGTGCGGGATGCTGGGCCGGCGTGACGGCTCAGCCTCGCGGCCCGGGGAGGGGGACCGTGTAACACACGGCGGTGCCCTCGACGGCGACCACACCGTCCTGGCGGGTCACGGTGGTGCGCAGATGGGTGATCGGCTTGTCCGCGCGGACGTCGGTGACCTCGACCCGGCCGGTGATCGTGTCACCGGGACGGACCGGGGCGGGGAAGTCCCAGGCGACGTTGAGGAAGACCGAACCCGGACCGGGGAGGTCCTCGGCGACGACGGCGTTGAGGATCGCCGTCGTGATGCCGCCCTGGACGACGATCTCCCCGAAACGGCTCGCGGCCGCGACCTCCGGGTCGTAGTGGATCGGGTTGCGGTCACCGGAGATCGCGGTGAACCGTTCGATGTCGGCGGCGGTCACGATCCGTTCCCGTTCGGCGGCCTGCCCCACCCGTGGCAAGCCGTGCGGCCAAGCGGTCGAGGTCATCTCCACTCCTGTCGTCGTGGCGGGTCCCTGGTCGGAGCCGGGAGGCTCGCGTAGGGTGCGACGCGTGCACGGGGAGGCCGCGCGATGACGTCATCGATCCCGCCGGGCACCGTCGACACGTCGGCGCTGACGTTCGACGAGTTGCAGCTGGCGACCCGCAACCACGGCATGCCGCTCGAAGCCCTCCGCTACGAGCTCACCCCGGTGGGGTTGCACTACCTACTGGTGCACTATGACATCCCCGCCGTCGATCCGGCCACCTGGCGGCTGCAGGTCGGTGGCCTCGTGGCCACGCCGCTTGAGCTCTCCCTCGACGATCTTCGGCGTCACGATCCGGTCACCGTGGCCGTCACGATGGAGTGCGCCGGTAACGGCCGAGCCCGGCTGCACCCCCGGCCGGTGAGCCAGCCATGGCTGTACGAGGCGGTCGGAACGGCCGAGTGGACCGGCGTCCCCCTCACGGCGGTCCTGTCCGATGCCGGGGTCGACGACCGAGCCATCGAGGTGGTGTTCACCGGTGCGGACCGTGGGCACGAGGGCGGCGTCGAGCAGCGCTACCAGCGCAGCCTGCGCTTGGACCAGGCCCTGGCGGAGGAGACGTTGCTGGCCTACGAGCTCAACGGGCAGCCCCTGCCGCCCCAGCACGGGGCACCGCTGCGGCTGGTCGTGCCCGGCTGGTACGGGATGACCAACGTCAAGTGGCTGACCGATATCGACGCCGTCGACACCCCGTTCGACGGCTACCAGCAGGCGACCGCCTACCGGTGGCGGACCGACCCGGAGGAGGCGGGCGAACCGCTCCGGCACATGGCGGTCCGGTCGCTGATGGTCCCGCCGGGCATCCCGGACTTCCTCACCCGCCGACGCCGGGTCACGCCCGGTGCCTGCGAGCTGTTCGGTCGGGCGTGGTCGGGGACCGCCCCGATCATCCGGGTCGAGCTCAGCGTCGACGACGGGGTCACCTGGCACGACGCCGACCTCGAGGCGTCGGTGGGCCGGTTCGCGTGGACCGGCTGGCGCAGGACCTGGCAGGCCGAGCCCGGGGAACACGTCCTGTGCTGCCGCGCGACCGACGCCGACGGACGCACCCAGCCCCTCGAGCATCCGTGGAACCTCGGCGGGTACGCCGTCAACACCGTCCACCGCGTCCCGGTGACCGTCGAACCGTGAGGTCGATGCCGGACGTCGTCACCGCGACATCCGGCGCCGCTGCGTCGGTCGTTCCAACCGGCGGACGCCGAGCAGGCCGGTGGGTCGATCGGCGCCACGCTCGCCATGCTGCTCGGCGACCTGTCAGTCACACTCGTCCGGTGAGGTGAGGGGGAGTCGTGCGCTCGACCGGGGTGATGGTCGGCTCGCTGGTGTTCCTGCTGGTCGCCCCCGGGGTCGTCGCGGGGGTGGTGCCGTGGTGGTTGACCGGTTGGGAGGCCGCGAGCCCGGGGCCGTGGTGGGTGATCGTCCAGCTTCTCGGTGGCACGCTGCTCGCGGTCGGGCTCGGGGTGCTGCTCCACGCGTTCAACCGGTTCGTGCGGGAGGGGCGTGGGACCCCGGCGCCGACCGCGCCACCGCGCCGGCTGGTCGTCGGTGGGCTCTACCGGCACGTCCGCAACCCGATGTACGTGGCGGTCATCGCCGTCATCCTCGGGCAGGCGCTGCTGCTCGCCCGGCCCGTCCTGGTGCTGTACGCGGCTGCGCTGTGGGCCGCGTTCGCCGCGTTCGTGCGCTGGTACGAGGAGCCTGCCCTCCGGCGGCGGTTCGGCGC
>SKNO01000124.1 GCA_007120465.1 Nitriliruptoraceae bacterium | reverse complement strand
GTGAGTCACGGGTCCGGTTCCCCGACCTCGTGACTCACGTTGTGCGGCTGGCGTGTCCCCGGGGCACAACCGCACCGGCACCGCACCCGCACCGGCACTGCGCCGGACCGCGCACCCGCACCCCGTACCGGCACCAGGCCGTGCGCGGCACGGTCGACGCGCTCAGTGGGGGTCGACGTTGCCGCCGGCGTGCAGCGCCGGGATGCGCCCGAGCTTGCCCGCCTCGAAGTCCTCGACCGCCTGCTTGATCTCGGCCCGGGTGTTCATCACGAAGGGCCCGTACCACGCGACCGGCTCGCGGATCGGCAGTCCGCCGAGCAGCAGCACGTCCAGCTTCGGTGCGCGGGACTCCTGGGACGCCGCCGCGGTGACCGTGATCGTGTCGCCCGCGCCGAACAGCGCCAGCTGACCCATCTCTATCGCGCGCCGGTCGGTGCCGACGGTGCCGCGGCCCGCCAGGACGTAGGCCAGCGCGTTGAAGTCGGGGCGCCAGGGCAGGCGCAGCTGCGCGTCCGGCTCCAGGGTGGCGTGGATCAGGGTGATCGGGGTGTAGGTCGATCCCGGTCCGGCGTGCTCCTGCAGGTCGCCGGCGATCAGCCGGATCAGCGTGCCCCCGTCGGGTGACGTCAGCAGGGTCACGTCGTTGCCCCGGAGGTCCTGGTAGCGCGGCGGGGACCACTTCTTCTCGGCCGGCAGGTTCACCCACAGCTGGAAGCCGTGGAACAGCCCGCCCTTCATCACGACGTGCTCCGGCGGCGCCTCGATGTGCAGCAATCCCGACCCGGCGGTCATCCACTGGGTGTCCCCGTCGGTGATGGTCCCGCCGCCGCCGTGGGAGTCCTGGTGGTCGAGGATCCCGTCGAGCATGTAGGTGACGGTCTCGAACCCGCGGTGGGGGTGCCACGGGGTGCCCTTGGGCTCACCCGGGGCGTACTCCACCTCCCCCATCTGGTCGAGGTGGATGAAGGGATCGAGGTCGGCGAGGTCGACGCCGTGGAACGCTCGACGGACGGGGAAGCCCTCGCCCTCGAACCCGCGGGGCGCGGTCGTCACCGACCGGACCGGCCGGTCACGGGTCAGGGCGGCGTCGGCCGCAGCGACGCGCGGCAGGGTCAACAGGTCATCGACGGTCACGGCAGGCATGGGCGCCCTCCTGGAACGGTGACCCCCAGCGTACACGATGTAGTTGCATATGCAACTGATGGGTGTGCGTGGACACCCGACGGGCAGGCGAGCGCGCGACCGCCCCGCCCCACCGAGCGGCTTCTGCCGCCCCGGGTCGCTCGGCTAGGCTCCCCGCGACGTCCTGACCCTCCGGAGGCCGCCCCACCATGCGTCGTTCGTTCGGGCTCGCGCTCGCCGCGCTCCTCGCGCTGACCCTGCTGGCCGGCCCCGCCGCGGCCGACGACGTCGAGGTGGTCGCGGGCGGCGAGGTCCTCGCCGTCGAGGACGCCCCACCGGGTCCCGAGCCGATGGATCGCACGGACCCCGACAACAAGGCCCGCGAGCTGGCGGGGTTCGAGGACCCCGACGTGCCCTGGACCTACTACGCCGCCTTCCTGCTGTCCGTGCTGGGTCTCGCGGGACTCGCGCTGCTGATCGGGATCTACTACCTGCGGGTGCAACGTCCCTCGCGGGAGTCGTCCGGATCGTCGTGACCTCGGGTGCGTCCGCCGCCGCGTCCGGCGCCGCCGGCGCGAACCCGGACGGTCCCAGGTCGCTGCTGGACGAGGCCCTCGCGTTGCGGGTCGCACGCCTGGTCACCCCGCGGCGGCGCACGGCACCGGACGAGGTCGCCGCGCTGCGTGCCGAGGTCGACGCCGACCTGCCGCGCATCGACGAGGCCGCACGGCGGTGGACGCAGCTCGGCGGGGACCTGCCGCCGGTCTCGATCCGGGTCGTGGGCCGGACCGGCTGGGTCCGCGCGAACCTGGCCGCGATCCGTGGCACCTTCGAACCCCTCCGCGAGAGGCTCGAGAAGCGCCCCGGCGCGGAGAAGGTGCTCGCCGCGCAGGTCGGTGGCCTCTTCGGACTGCTGTCGGTCAAGGTGCTCGGCCAGTACATCCTGCCGCTGGGCGGCCCCGGCGGGGGACAGTTGGTCCTCGTCGGGCCGAACGTGCTCGACCTGGCCGACCGCCACGGCTCCCTCGCGACCGACATCCGCCGCGCGATCGTGCTGCACGAGGTCACCCACTGGCTGCAGTTCGGCGCCACCCCGTGGCTCGGCGACCACCTGCGCACCCTCGTCGACCGCTACCTCCAGGAGGCACGCACCCAGCACCTGCCCCTGGCGGAACTGGCGCCGCGGATCCCCGAACTCGTCGAGGAGATCCGCCGCACGGGCAGCATCCAGCCGCTGCTCGGGGCGGTGCTCACACCAGCACAGCTCGAGGTGCTCGAGGAGGCCCAGGGGCTGATGAGCCTGCTCGAGGGCCACGGCAACGCGGCGATGTACTCCGCGGCCCCGGCCGATCTGATCGCCGACCCAGAGGGGGTGCGCGAGGCCCTCGCCAGACGCCACGGCGACGTGACCTCGAAGGTGCTGAGCGCGATCGCCGGGCTCGAGATGAAGCGGCGGCAGTACCGCGAGGGCGAGACCTTCGTGCGCGAGGTGATCGCACGCGGGGGGATGGACGCGCTCAACCGGGCCTTCACGGCCCCCGACCACCTCCCCGTCGCCACCGAGGTCGCCGACCCGCAGGGTTGGCTCGCCCGCGTCCAGGCGGCGTGACGCCGTGGGCCAGCCGCTCGGGCCCCTCCCGGCCGGACAGCCCCGCGGCGCCCTGCTCGCGGAGGTCGCCCGGGTGCTCAGCCACCTCGCCGACGGTGTGCCCGTCGTCGTGGCGTGCTCCGGTGGGCCCGACTCCAGCGCCCTCGCCCACCTCAGCGCCGAGGCGCGCCCCGACCTCGCTCTGCACCTCGTCCACGTCCGCCACGGGTTGCGCGACGACCAGCACGACCTCGAGGTGGTGCGCACCCACGCGGCGTGGCTCGACGTGCCCCTCTCGATCCTGGACGTCGAGGTGGTGCCGGAGGGCCGGGGCATCGAGGCCGCGGCCCGCGACGCCCGGTACGCGGCGCTGCGCACCGTCGCGGCGCGCGACGGTGCCGCGGCGGTGCTCGTCGGGCACACCGCCGACGACCAGGCCGAGACGGTGCTGCTCCGGCTCGCGCGCGGGACCGGGATCGACGGGCTCGCCGGGATGCAGGCCGTCAGCGGCGACCTGGTGCGGCCCCTGCTGCGCCTGCGACGCGAGGACGTCCACGGCTTCGTCCGGATGGAGGGGTTGCC
>SKNO01000230.1 GCA_007120465.1 Nitriliruptoraceae bacterium | reverse complement strand
GCGTCCGTCCCCCGCCGCCGGGGCGGTGCCGAGGCCCGTCGCGAACCCCTGTTCCTGCAGGCCGCCGAAGGGGTGGCCGCCGCGGACCGCGTCGCGCAGGCGGTCGTTGAAGGTGCCGATCCCGGTGCCGGCCAGGTGGTGCTGGGTGGCCTGGGTGAACCGGCGGCCGTCGGCGACCTCGCCGAAGTCCCAGCCCTCGCCGTACAGCAGCAGTGCGGCACCGTCGACCCCATCAGCCGCGGGGGTGAGCGCGTCCAGCGCGGCGCGCACCGCCAGCATCGTGGAGCGCGGGTGGTGGCCCATCAGGTCGAAGCGGAACCCGTCCACCTTGTAGTGGCGCGCCCAGTCCACCACCGAGTCGACGATCAGCTTCCCCATCATCGCGTGCTCGGCCGCGGTGTTCGGGCAGCAGGTGGAGGTCGCCACCCGTCCCCGGTCGTCCAGCCGGTGGTAGTAGTCGGGGACGATCCGGTCGAGCACGGCGCCCGCGTCCTGTCCCACCGCGTGGGTGTGGTTGTAGACGACGTCGATGACCACCCGCAGGCCGAGCCGGTTCAGTGCCGCGACCATCTCGCGGAACTCGACGATCCGGGCGGGCGAGTCCGGGTCGGTGGCGTAGCTGCCCTCCGGGACGGTGAGGTGGAGGGGGTCGTACCCCCAGTTGAAGCCGTCGCGGTCGCGGGTCGCCTGCTGGATCCGCTGCGGCAGCTCCGACGCCGGAGCGTCCCGGCGGATCTGGTCCCGGTCGGGCATCTCCGGCGCGACCCGGTCGGCGGGGTCCTCCGGGATCGTCGCGATGTCGTTGGTCGGCAGCAGGTGCAGGTGGGTCAGCCCGGCCGCCGCCAGCGCGCGCAGGTGGGCGATGCCGTGGGTGTCGGCGTGGGTGACGGCGCGGTAGGTGCCGACGTGCTCCTCGGGGACACGCGGGTCGGCCGAGGAGAGGTCACGGACGTGCAGCTCGTAGATGGTCGGGAACCCGTCGAAGGCCGGCTTCACGACGCCGTCCCACCCGTCGGGCGCCAGGTCAGCGGCGGTGAGGTCCACCAGCTGGCTACGGGTGGAGTCCATCGACAGCGAGTGGCTGGACGGGTCGGTGACCACGTTGGTCTCGACCTGCCCGGTCGCGGGGACGAACACCACCACCTCGTAGAGGTAGTACTGGCGGTCCCACGCCGCCTCACCCACCAGCTCCCACACCCCGGAGGCGTCGTCACGGGCCATCTGGTGCGACCCGACGGCGTCGGCCAGCGGCGCGGCGGGGTCGGCGGGCTGCGAGGTGGTGAACCGGTGCAGGGTCACCTGGCGCGCGGTCGGGGCCCACAGCCGCAGCGTCGGCGTGTCGCCGTCCCAGCGGACGCCGAGCTCGATCCCGAACGCCTCGCCGGCGTACAGGTCGTCGAGCACCCTGGGGATCTGCACCCCGGTGGCGGCGACCAGCTCGCCAGACACGCTGGTGACGCTCACGGCGAGCTGGCCACGCAGGAGCGTCGCGACCTCGTCGCGGGAGACCTCGGCGGGGAGCCGCAGGGCGATCGCGCCGGCCAGGTGTCGCCAGCCCCCGTCGAGCAGGGCCGCGTCGAGACCGGCGTCGTCGACGGTGAGCGGCAGGGTCACCTCGGTGCCGGTGAGCGCTCCGGCGTCGCGGTCGATCGCGAGGACGCCGTCGGTGCTGGCGTGCAGCGCGGCGGTGTCCCCCACGTCGAGGGGCAACGGCCAGGCGAGCACGTCCCGGACCAGCCAGTGGGCCCGCTGCTGGTCGAGACGGAGCTCGGCGACCTCCTCGTCCCCCGCACGCGCGGGCACGTCGGCGGCGGGGTCGATCCGGGAGGTCAGGGGAGCTCCGTCCTCGCGCGCGGAGGCACCGATGGTGGGGGCCGCGTCGCCACCGTACTGCCGGCTCCCGGTTCGGCCGCGCACGGCGGTCCGGCCCCGCCGCTACGGTCGGTCCGTCGCTGTCGAGGAGCCGGACCCGTGGACCGTGCCGCCTGCGAGGCCGCCGACCGCGCCGATCCGCTGGCGCCGCTGCGGGGCCGGTTCGCGCTGCCCGAGGGGGTGATCTACCTCGACGGCAACTCGCTCGGCGCGCTGCAGCCGGTCGTGGCCGACCGGGTCGCCGAGGTGGTGTGCGACGAGTGGGGGACGGGGCTGATCCGCAGCTGGAACGACGCGGGGTGGGTGACGCTGTCCGAGCGGGTCGCGGGACAGCTGGCGCCGCTGCTGGGGGCCGAGGCCGACGAGCTCGCCGTGACCGACTCCACCTCGGCGAACCTGTTCAAGGCGCTGGCCGCGGCTCGGTGGCTGCGACCCGACCGGCGGGTGGTGCTCACCGACGACGCGAACTTCCCCACCGACGTGTACGTGGCCGGCGGGCTCGCGGACCTGCTCGGGGACCTGGAGCTGCGGGTCGTGCCCTCCCGCGAGGTGGCCCACCACCTCGACGACGAGGTGGCGGTGCTCACCCTCACCCACGTCGACTACCGCACGGGGCGCCTCCACGACCCCGTGGCGCTGACCGCCGCGGCCCACGACGTGGGAGCGGTGACGGTGTGGGACCTGTCGCACTCCACGGGAGCGCTGGAGGTGGACCTGCACCGGTGGGGTGCCGACCTCGCGGTCGGCTGCACCTACAAGTACCTCAACGGTGGGCCGGGCGCGCCGGCGTACCTCTACGCCGCCCGCCGCTGGCACGCCGAGCTGGCCACCCCGATCCGCGGCTGGTTCGGGCACGCCCGGCCCTTCGCCTTCGCGCCGACCTACGAGCCGGCCTCCGGCGCCGCCCGCTTCCTCGCCGGCACCCCGCCGGTGCTGTCGCTGGCGGCGCTCGAGGCGGCGTTGCGGATCCACGAGCAGACCGACCCGGCGGCCGTCGCGACGAAGGCGCGGGCGCTGACCGAGCGCTTCATCGCGCTGGTCGACGCCCGCTGCAGGGACGACGTGCAGGTGGTGACCCCACGCGACCCCGACCGTCGGGGCGCCCAGGTGTCGCTGCGCCACCCCCGCGCCGACGCGGTGATGCAGGCGCTGATCGCCCGCGGGGTGATCGGCGACCACCGCCCGCCGGACCTGCTCCGCTTCGGGTTCGCTCCGCTGTACGTCTCGCACACCGACGTGTGGGACGCCGTCGAGGTCCTGGCCGACGTGCTCACGACCGGCGTCTGGGACGACCCCCGCTACCGCACGCCGCGGACCGTCACGTGACGGTCCGCGGCACGTGCGCCGCCGATTCAGCGTCCGGCGGCCGTGTCGGCGTCCTCGGCGGGTTCCTTACGACCGGCCGAGGTGTAGGCGAGGACCAGCATCGCGATCGACAGGACCGCGATCGTGACCAACGTCCACGTCGGCAGGTAGTAGGTGAACCGCGTCTCCACCCCCGAGAGCCGCACGATCGTCTCGTAGCCCGACGGGATACCGGCGATGTCCCCGCCGATCGAGTTGGTGACCATGCTCCAGTGGAACCCGGCGATCGCGACGAGCGCGTAGAAACCGCTCAACACGCGGCTGCGCCACAGCGCGGGTCCCACGTACCACCGGATACCGATGAAGATCAGGTAGGTCACCAGGAGCAGCGTCATGGTGAGGAACTTGTTGCGCATCACCGGGCTGTTGATCGCTGCGGACGGTGCCCAGATGGCGAACCCGGTGATCACCGCCCCGGCGATCAGCACGGTGCCGATCACGGCGGACCACAGGGCGCCGAGGTCCGCCGCGACAGCCAGCGGTGCGCGGGGGTCGGTGTTCCGCCACTGCAGCAGCACCCGGAAGAGCACCGCCAGCAACGCGAAGAAGAACAGGCCCGTGATGAGGCTGACGACCATTGCATGGAAGGCGGGAGGCATCAGGCTCGCTCCTCGGTGTCAAGGGTGGTGCCGGCGGCAGCCTCCGCCGGGGCGGCTTCCTCGAGGTCGGTTCGTGCCAGTCGGATGGCAGCGAGCGATGCGGCGATGATGAACAGCACCCACACCACCCCGGTCCACAGCCACTGGCGCTTGATCTCCGAGCGGAACTCCGACTCCAGGGCGTAGAAGCCCATGTCCTCCACGTCGTGCGCGGCGTAGAAGGACGCTCCCCCTCGGATCGCGCCCGCGCCGGCGTGGGCGTCCGGGTTGGTGAGGTAGTCCCATGCGATCACGCCGGGGTAGAACAACGTCGCGGTCACGGGTTCGATCGCGTCCCAGTCGGGACGGTCACCGTCGAAGCGCTGCGCCTCGATGTCGGCGTCGCGGCCGAGTCCCAGGCTGAGGGGCATCCCGATGAAGTGCCAGCGGTTGCCGGTGAAGCCGGTGTGCACCGCTGGGGCGAGGTTGTACCGACCGAACTCCTTGAGCACCTTGTCCTCACCGTCCGCACCGGTGTCGAGGG
This sequence comes from Nitriliruptoraceae bacterium, assembly GCA_007120465.1. Lineage (GTDB taxonomy): Bacteria > Actinomycetota > Nitriliruptoria > Nitriliruptorales > Nitriliruptoraceae > CSSed11-175R1. The sequence continues at coordinate 7,697 of SKNO01000230.1, read as the reverse complement.
CTCGCTGGAGTTCCACCTCCCAGCGGCCGTCCACCGCGATGCCCTGCGCGAAGATGGCCGCCCGGGCACCCGTGGGCTCGCTCAGGAACCGGCGCGGGATCGCGTCACCATCCTGCCACTCGTGATCCGGGTCGAAGGGGACCGAGTTCTCCGTGGACAGGTAGTAGTGGTCGTCCTGCGTGTACTCCAGCGCCAGGACCCGGTCCCAGTCCATCGCGTACTGTCCCGTGAGATCCGGGTCGAACATGTACTCGGGCGTCTCGGTGTCGCTGTCAAAGTTCGTTGAGGCGACTCCGTCACCCTCGTCACTCAACCGGTGATCGAGCACGTACTGGTCGTCGCTGTACCCGATCGGGTTCGCGCGATGCGAGCGCCAGTGCCACAGATCGAGGAAGTAGCCCGCATCCTGGAGTTGCGCGAGCTCGCCGTCGCTGCGCCGGGTCCGCCAGTCCGTGTGGTCCTCCATCGTGTCCGGCAGCATCTTGCGCAGGTCGTCGGTGCCCTCACCGAACACCGCCTCGACCTCGTCGGGATCCTGGTCCTCCGGGCTCATCGCGCGGGTGAAGCTGTAGACGGTCATGAACCCGCCGTAGTGCTCGAACCCGTCGACCGACCCGTCGTCGAGCAGGAAGGTGACCCGGTCCTCGTCGAGCGGCAGACCGGAGCCGTCGGCGTCACCGCCGTACCGGACCCACTCGCCGCCCTCGTACACCAGGAAGTCGTGGTGGATGCTGGGCGTGTCCGTGTCCCACCCGAACCGGAAGAAGATGTCCTCGTCGTTGTAGGCCGCCCGGATGTCGAGGTCGAGGAACATCTCGTCGGGTTCGGGTTGGATCGTCTCGTACGCGCTCCGCTCGGGATCGCGGACCCCCTCGGAGGCGAAGACGAGCGACAGGACCGCCACCACGACCACGGCCACCGCGATGATCCCCAGGCTCACGTTGCGGGACATGCCGCCCTCCTCTGCTGCTCCGGTGCTGCCGGGACGGACCGGAACGTCCGGTTCCGCGGTCGTCGCGGTCGCGTCGGTGGGCGTGACCCGACACCGGCAGATCGCGTTGTGCGCGGAACCCTACGGGATGTGGCGGCGACGAAGAGCGGATGCGGGTCCTGACCTGTCGGGGCGGAGGTCCCTACAGGGCGGGGGCCCTTGGCCCCACGACGGCCCTCGCCGCCGCGCTACCGACGGCCTACACCAACCGGCCGTCGACGATCTGCAGCACCCGGTCGGCGCGTTCCGCGACGCGCTGGTCGTGGGTGACCACCAGCCCGGCCCGACCGTCGCGGTGCACGGCTGCAGCCAGCGCCTCGACCACCTGCGCGCCTCGGTCACCGTCGAGGTGGGCGGTCGGCTCGTCGGCGAGGAGCACCTGCGGGTCGCTGATGAGCGCACGGGCGAGGGCTACCCGCTGCTGCTCTCCACCCGAGAGCTGGCTCGGCCGGTGGTCCGCGCGGTCGGCGAGCCCGAGCTCCCCAAGCAGTTCGCGGCTGCGCTCCGCCGCCCGACGCCCCGGCAGGCCGGCGAAGGTCGCGGCCAGCTCGACGTTCTCGCGCGCGGTGAGGAACGGCACCAGGCCCGCTGACTGGAACACGAGGCCGTACGTGGTCGCCCGCAGCCGCGTGCGGGCGGCCTCGTTGAGGGCGGTCACCTCGACCCCGTTGACCCGGACCGTGCCGCTCGACGGGGTGAGCAGTGCACCGAGGATCGACAGCAGCGTGCTCTTGCCCGACCCGGACGGTCCGACCAGGGCGACCAGTTCGCCGCGCGCGAGCGCGAGCGACACGTCGGTGAGGGCGGTGACCACCGACGCACCAGAGCCGTACACCTTCGAGCACCCCTCCGCCACCAGCACGGCCTGCTCGGCCCGGTGGTCCGCTGCAGATGTGGCCATCTCGGTCCCTTCCTTCCCGGTGCGGCTCATGCCTGGCCGACCTGCATCGCGGTCGCCGGATCGATGCGTGAGACGCGCCCCAGCGCCACGGCCGTCCCGATCACCGTCGCGACCAGCAGTCCGCCGCCAACCACGGCTAGGACCGGCCAGCGCAGCCCGAGCGGCGCCGCATCGGGCGCGACCCGCGCGAGCAGCCACGTCGCGACGCTCCCGCCGACGAGCGCCACCGCCCACAACAGCATCGACCGTGCGATGAGGGCGCCCCGGACGACCCTCCTCGGCGCCCCGACCGCCCGCAGGATGGCGAGTTGGCGCCGGCGCTCCGTGACCTCCAGGACCGACAGCAGCCCGACCACGAAGCTCACGACCGCGATCGACACGGCGACGAGCACCGTGAAGGTCCCCCGCTGCACATCGACGCCAGGGATCGAGGTGATCGCGTCCTCCAGCGTCACCACCTCGACGCCGTCGAGCTCCGCCTCGATCGCTGCCGCGACCTCACCGGGGTCCGCACCCGGGAAGACACGGACGACGCCGGCACCGACCAGCTGCTCCGCGTAGCCGGCCTCGGGGGCCACCCGTGCGCGGACCAGCGCCCACACGTCGGGCGGCACCCACACGGTCGGCTGCTGGAGGAAGCGGGCATCCTCGACGAAACCGACGACCTCCACCTCGCGGTCGCCTCCCAGGACGATCGTGTCACCGAGCCGGACCCCCTGCGCCTTCAGGGAGACATCGAGTGCCGCGATACGAGGCTCGCCATCGACCGGGAGGCGGCCCTCGACCACGCGGGTCGGCTCCGCGGGCGTCCGGGCGCTGAAACCCACGAGCGTGACGCGGACGTCCCCTGCGGGCATCCGTGCACTGGTCGGCACCAGCCCGATCGTGCCGACCGAGTGGACCCCGTCGACGAAGGGCAGCCCGATCGTCATGGGGCGGGGGATCCGGCTGCGCAGCAGCTGCTGCCGTGCCTCCTGGTTGAAGATCACCAGGTCAGCGTCGAGCGTGCGCAGCACCCCGGTGCTCCCCCGGTCGAGGGTGTCGGCCAGACCCGCCAGCGTGAGCGTCAGGAACATCAGCGCCGACAGCGTCAACGCCGAGAGGACCGACCGGCCGAGAGCCCGGCGAAGCTCCGCTCCCGCGATCCGTGCGGCGACCGCGATCACGCGCCACCCACCAGTGCCTCGGCCGGGTCGATGGCACGCAGCCGCCGGACCGCACCGACGGTCGCCACGACCGCGACCGCCAGCGCCGCCGCCGTGACGGTGGCCAGCAGCCGGGGCGACATCTCCAGCGGCAGCCGGGGCGGAGCCACCGCCGCGGCGACGGCGACCACGACGCCACCGACCAGTGCCGCCCCGAGCACGATCGTGACCACCTGGGTGACGAGGGCAGCCGTCAGGCTGCGCGCCGGCACCCCGACCGCCCGGAGCATCGTCAACGTGTCCTGACGCAGCGCCGTGATCAGGAGGAAGAACAACCCGACGACGGCGCTGACGGCCAGGAGCCCCACGATCGTCGCCACCGCGAAGCTGGCGCGCACCCCGGCGACGCCGGGCAGGCCGGCGGCAAGCTGCGGCGCGGCGTTCGCGACCAGGTCACGGTCGAGCATCCCGATCGCCGCGACCACCTGCTCGACCGGCACACCTGGCCCGGCGTCGACCGCGATCATCGTGGGCTCCACGTCGTCGGCGTCGGCGAAGATCGCGTCGACCACCGCCTCCCACTGCGGGTAGGTCACCGTGACCGTCGGGATGCTCGCGAACCGGCGGCCCTCGGTGAGCCCCACGACCTGCACGGTGTGGCCGGTGTCGGCGATCTCCACGCGGGCACCCAGGTCGAAGCCGAGCGCGCGGTCGGCGACGTCGACCACGGCTTCCCCCAGCGCCCGCGGAGCGCGGCCCTCGACCAGCTCGGGGGTGCCCGGGCCACCCGGCACCACCCCCCACAACGACACGTCGCGCAGCGTGTCGTCGACGATCCCGCCGACCCGAACCTCGCCGACGGGGGCAGCGGCGCCGACCCCCGCCACCCGCGCCACCGCGTGCACGTCCTCGGCGGACACACGGCTGGCCTGGATCGATCCCTGCGCCCCGGTGGAGAGGACCAGGACGTCTGCCGAGCTCCGGGCGACCGCGCCGTTGAGATCATCGACGTGTCGGGAACCGACCCCGGCGAACACCAGCACCAGGATCACGAGCAACGTGACCGCGGCCCCGACCGGAGCGAAGCGGCCGGGCGACCGGACGAGTTCCCGGAGTCCGAGGCGCACGCGTTCACCCCCCTCGTCCGCTGCCGGCACGGGATCGACGTGGGATCGTCGTCACCCGACGACGTCGGACACCGGGGACCCGGTGCCGCCGTGAGTGTACGCACGCGTCGGATGCCCCTGACGCGGGCCCGGCGTGGTGCCCCGGCCCGGGGGGTGGGGATCAGCCACGGTTGGCCACCTCGATGGCCCGGTCGAGGTCGTCCCAGATGTCGTCGACGCCCTCGATCCCGACCGACACGCGCAGCAGGCCGGGGGTGATGCCGCACGAGGACTGGGCGTCCTCGGCGACGACCCGGTGGGTGAGCCCGGCGGGGTGCTCGATCAAGGTGTCGGTCGACCCGAGGCTCACCGCCGGGGTGATCAGCTCCACCGCTCCCATCACCCGGGCCGCGGCATCGAAGCCGCCCTCCATCTCGAAGGTCAGCAGGCTGCCGGGCCCGTCCATCTGGCGACCGACGATGCCGTCAGGGTCGCAGCTGGGCCGGCTCGGGTGGCACACCCGGCTCACGCCCGCCCGGCCGTCGAAGCGCTTGGTCAGCTCGACCGCGTTGTCCTGCGCCGCCCGCACCCGCAGTGCCAACGTGGGCAGGCTGCGGTGGAGCAGGTACGCGGCCTGCGGGTCGAGGAGCGCACCGGTCGCGATGCGCACCTGGCGCAGGGTGCGGGCCCGCTCGGCGTCGCAGGCGACCACCCCGGCGATCACGTCGCCGTGACCGCCGAGCGCCTTCGTGGCGCTGTGGAGCGCCCACGTCGCCCCGTGCTCCAGCGGTCGCTGCAGGATCGGGGTGGCGAAGGTGTTGTCCACCAGCACCGGCACGTCACCGGCCTGGGCGACGACGTCCGCGATGTCGACCAGTGCCAGCGTCGGGTTCGACGGGGTCTCCATCAGCACGAGGGCGGTGTCGGCTTCGATCGCCGCCGCCACGGCGTCGGCGGTCGCCCAGGTCACCCGGGTGCCGAGCAGCCCCGTCGTCAGCAGGTGGTCGGTCCCGCCGTACACCGGACGGATCGCCACCAGATGCCGTCCGGCCGCACCGGCAGCGAGCAGCGTCGCGGTGATCGTGGCCATGCCGGACCCGAAGGCGACCGCCTCCTCGGCGTGCTCGAGCTCCGCGATCGCACGCTCCCACCGGGCGACGGTCGGGTTGTACAACCGCCCGTACACCGGCGAGGAGTTCGGGTGGCCGCCGGCGGCGAGCTCGTCGACGTCATCGATGCCGTCCTGCAGCGAGCCGACGGGGTAGGTCGTGGACCGATCGATGGGCGGCGCGTGGACCCCGAGCTCGTGGAGGTCCTCCCGCCCGCCGTGCACCACCTGGGTCTCGAGGCCGCGCATCCGGACATCCTCCCGTGCGAGGAGCTACCTCCAGTGTGTTCTACGCGGCATACTCCTGTCCAACGGATGAACACCGGAAAGGCCCGCGATGGTCGCCCTCGACCGGACGGACGTCGGTCTGCTCACGGCCCTGCAGGAGGATGGTCGGCAGACGATCAAGGAGCTCGCCGCACGGGTTAACCTGTCCACCTCGGCGACCCACGAGCGGGTCCGGCGGCTGCTGGCCGACGGGGTGATCAGCGGCATCCACGCGGTCCTCGACCCCAGCCACGTCGGGGTCGGCCTGCAGGCGATGATCCAGGTCCGCCTGCAACGCCACACCTGGGGTGCGGTGACCTCCTTCCGCGACCACGCGCTGAGCCTGCCGGAGGTGGTGGCGGTCACCCACGTCACCGGCGCCGCCGACTTCCTCGTCCACGTGGCGGTGCGCGACACCGACCACCTGCGCGACCTCGCGCTCGAGGCCTTCACCACCCGCGACGAGGTGGCCCGGCTGGAGACCTCGATCGTCTACGAGCACGTGCGGGTGGTGACCTGGCCGATCTACACGGCCGAGGGATGACCCCACCGGCGGCCGGACGGATCCCCTCGGCAGGACGACCCCCGTCGAACGCCGTTGACGCCACGGCCCGGAGCGACGACAGTCCTCCTCGTACCCAACCTGGACAGGAGCCCACCATGGCGGAGAGCGTCTACAAGGTCATCGAACTGATCGGGACGAGCACCGAGTCCTGGGAGAAGGCGGCCGAGGCCGCCGTGGCACGGGCCGGGTCCTCGGTCCGCAACCTGCGGGTGGCCGAGGTCAAGGAACTCGACCTGACCATCGAGGATGGCAAGGTCGTCACCTACCGCGCCAAGCTCGACGTCTCGTTCAAGTACGAGGGCGAGTAGCGCCTGCCGCCGCGGCGCCCGACGGGCGCCTACGCCACCTGGAGGGACCGCTTCGCGAGCCCCATCCAGAACCCGTCGATCACCTGCGCGGGCGGGGCCTCCTCGTCGGAGGACGCCCCGAGCGTGACGAACAACGGCGCGAAGTGCTCGATCGTCGGGTGCGCGTAGGGCATCCCGGGCGCCCGGTCGCGGAACGCGGCCAGCGACTCCACGTCGCCACGTGCGAGGGTCTCCCGTGCCCAGGCGTCGAACTCGACCGACCACCCTGGCGGTGGGGCGTCGGGTGACCGCCAGTGCTCGCGGGTGAGGAACGGCAACCCGTGGGTGGTGAACCCGGAGCCCACGATCAGCACCCCCTCGTCGCGGAGGGGCCGCAGCCGCCGCCCGAGGTCGAGCAGCGTCTCGGGATCGAGGGTCGGTAGCGACATCTGGAGCACGGGCACGTCGGCCTGTGGGTACAGCACGCTGAGCGGCACGTAGGCGCCGTGGTCGAGGCCGCGGTCGGTCCGCACGACCGGCGTCGTGTCGGGCATCATCGCCTGCACGCGCTCGGCGAGGTCGGGGGCCCCGGGCGCCGGGTAGGTGGCCTCGTAGAACCGACGTGGGAACCCGCCGAAGTCGTACACCAGCGGGACGGTCTCGGTCGCCCCGAGCATCAGCGGCGCCGCCTCCCAGTGGGCCGACACGATCAGGATCCGCGTCGGTCGGGGCAGCGTCGCCGCCAGCTGCGTGAGCTCGCCGGTCCAGCGCCGGTCCTCGACCAGCGGTGGGGCGCCATGGCTGATGAACAGCGCTGGCAACGAGGTCGGCACGGCGTCGCCGTCGGGGGCGCGCTCGGGAGCGGGCAGAACGGCCACCGGGACCTCCAGGACGGTTGAGGACGTGCGATGGTTGAAGCGTCAACGGTCGTGACCGTACGCGCTGTTTGTTGAAGCGTCAAGTGTCTGCGATGCTGTCGCCATGCCCGAGACCCCCTGGCTGGACGACGAGGAGCAGCACGCCTGGCGGCGGCTGGCCGCCGTGATGCTGAAGCTGCCGTCCGAGCTGGAGCAGCAGCTGCAGCGCGACGCCGGCCTCAGCCACTTCGAGTACTGGGTGATGGCGCTGCTGAGCGAGGCGGACGGGCGCCGGCTGCGCCTGAGCCACCTCGCCGCCCAGGCGAACGCGTCCCTCTCGCGGCTCTCCCACGTGGTGACCCGGCTCGAGCGGCGCGGCTGGGTCACGCGCGCGCCCTGCCCCGACGACGCCCGCGCCACGTTGGCCGTGCTGACCGACGCCGGCGACGCCGAGGTGGTGGCCGCCGCGC
>SKNO01000054.1 GCA_007120465.1 Nitriliruptoraceae bacterium | reverse complement strand
GAGTCGCATCGGCGTCTCACCACCTCCTCGCGCCGGAGCGTACGACGGGGCCGTGCGCCCGGTGACGACCTGCGAGGATGGGCGGGTGCCCGCGTCCCTGCGCCGTCTCCAGGAGGACCGCGATGTCCGTGCCCACCGATGAGCTGCTCGAGGTGGCCGTGGACGTCGCGTGCGCCGCGGGGGAGACGCTGCGGTCCTTCGCCGAGCGTCGCGCCGCCGGTGCGGACCTCGACGTCAGCAGCAAGACGAGCGCGACGGATCCGGTGTCGGAAGCCGACCGGGCGGCGGAACGGCTGATCGCGGCGCGGCTCGCCGAGGTCCGGCCCGACGACGGGCTGCTCGCGGAGGAGGGGCAGGCCCGGCGCCGCGGCAGCTCCGGCCTGCGGTGGGTGGTCGATCCCCTCGACGGGACCGTGAACTTCCTCTACGGCGTCCCCACCTGGTGCGTGTCGGTCGCCTGCGAGGACGAGACGGGCAGCGTGGTCGGGGTGGTCCACGACCCGAACCGCGACGAGACCTTCCGTGCCGCCCGTGGTGGCGGCGCGTGGTGCGGGGAGCGCCGGCTCGCGGTCCGAGCCGGTGCCGACCTCGCGCAGACCCTGGTCGCCACCGGGTTCGCCTACGCCCCCGCCGTCCGCGGCGAGTGGGGTGCCGACGTCGCCGACCTGTTGACCCGGGTCCGAGATGTGCGGCGCGGCGGATCCGCCGCCCTCGACCTCGCGTGGACGGCGGCGGGCCGCTTCGACGTCTACCTCGAGTTCGGGCTCCAGCCGTGGGACTGGGCGGCGGGCAGCCTGCTCGTCGCCGAGGCTGGCGGAGTGCTGAGCCGGCCGGTCCACCGGCTGGGAGGCGAGGACCGCCGTGGGCTCCTGGCCGGCGCCGCCGCGGCACACGACGCGCTGGCCGGCTGGCTCCAGGGACGCCGGTGAGGCCGGTCGACGTCGCCCGACGGGTCCGCGGTGCAGGCCGACGCGGCTGAGCCGATCGTCACGCCGGTGGTGATCACGCGTCACCCTCGGTCGAGCGCGGCCCGCGTCCGCGCGTACTTCGCCTCGAGCCGCGCGCGGGTCGCGGGCTCCAGCCGGGCGAGGCGCGTGGGGTCGGCGTTGTCCGCGACGTCGGCGAGCTTCACCCGGACCGCGAGCTCACCGTGGGCGCGGACGCGAGCGAGGTGGTCGTCGAGCGGCTCGTCGTCGCGACGCGTCAACGCGCGGACGGTCGCGACCACCTCGGCCGGAAAGCCTGCGCGGTGCAGGTCGTCCTCGGTGACGGGGGTGTCCTCGAGCACGTCGTGCAGCCAGGCCACGGCCCTGGCCACGTCGTCGTCGAGGCGGCCGGCGACCCGGGCGGGGTGCCCGATGTACGGCGCGCCGGCCTTGTCCTGCTGGTCGGCGTGGGCGTCCACCGCGATCGCGCGCGCCGTGTCCACCAGCTCCTGCCCCGTGAGCGTCCGATCCATCCTGCCCCCGCGTCCGTCGCCGGCGATCGTACGGGAGCTGCGCTCAGCCGCCGGCCATCGGGGGGTGAAGTTCCACGCGTGCGCCGTGGCGCAGCGGTGCCGCGCCGCGGATCGCGGTCCCGTCCACCACCGCGATGTACGGCGCCGCCGGGAGCCCGAGCTCGCGTCGGAGCGTGTCCAGCGTCGCGTCGTCGGTGAGCTCGACCGGGCCACGCCCGTCCGGCAGCTCCTCCACCTGCCGGGCGAGCGTGCCCTTCAGCACCACCTCGACGATCACCAGCCGGCCGCCGGGCCGTAGGCCGCCTCCACCAGCGGGGCGAGACCGACCCGCTCGAGGATCGGCCGCGGGACCTGCAGGTTGAGCTGGATGAACCCCGGCAGACGTCCGATCTCCACCGCCCCGGCGATCGTGCCGCGGTTGCGGACCTCGTGGACGCTCATCCCGAACAGCCTGGCGGCGCGCTCCACGGCGTTGTCGACCGCCGCGTTGATGAACGGTCCGGACCCCAGCACCTGCACCGGCAGCACCGGTCCCTCCAGCATCGTTCGGTTCGCCTCCGCGAGCTGCTTGGCGCGCTCGACCTCGTCGGAGCTGAAGGGTCGGGCGAGGAACGGCAGGTCCTCGGCCGGCGGCAGCAGCAGCGGCCCGTCGAGCGTGAGCCCCTTGACCACCTCGACCCGGACGACGAGGCGTGCGCCGACGTCGGTGGCGTGGACCGCCACCTCGCCGTCGCCGATCATCGCGTGGACGTCCCCGGCGTAGATCCCGGCGCCGTCGACCTTCACCGGCACGATCACGGTCGAACCGACGCGCACCGAGTCGATGTCCATGTGCACGTCGGTGCGTTCCTCGAGCTCCTCCTCGGAGACCGCGAACTCGTGCTCGGCTCCGATCAGGAACGCTCCGAAGTCCCCGCAGTTGTGGGAGCTCGGCAGGTCGATCGCCGGGATGGAGCCGAGGTTGCCGGCGGAGACGCGGCAGCGCGCCATCGTCCCCACGAGGTCGGCCGTGGCCAGCACCGTGATCGGGTGCTGCACGGCGTTGTCCGGCAGGCCCACCCACGCCTGGCCGTCGTCGGCGATCTCGTCGGCGCGCTCGGCCGTGACCGTGACCCCGATCTCCTTGTCCTCGTCGAAGACCATCGTGTAGCCCTCGATCATCCGGAACGGGATCACCTCGCTGTGGCAGGCGGAGCAGCGGACCGCACCGTGCCCGTGACCCTCGAGGTAGGTGTCGGGGTAGAGGAAGTGGCGGCCCTCGTCACGGCACGTGGGGCAGATCCCGGCGACGAACGGATCCGACAGGAACCGGCCGTCCCAGCCCTCGTGGGTCCCCGAGGTGATCGCGCGAGAGACCTGCTCGAGCCGCTCGATGTGCAGGGCGACCGCATCGCCCACCTCCGCACCCTCGACCCGGACGGGCAGGGTGACCTCGTGGCCGCTGCGCAGTGCCGGGGTGATCATCGGCCCCCAGCAGCCGGGGACGGTCAGGTACTCGATGCGGCCACCGTCACGGACGGGTCCGAGCATCTCGTTGCTCGGACCGACGATGTCGGTGTACCGGTCGACCACGACGTGGTCGCTGGCGGCGGTGCTGGGCTCGGTCTGGATCGACATGTGTGCGCTCCTGTCCCGGCGATGCTTCCAGCCTGGCCCCCGTCGCGGGTGAGCGACAGGGGCCGTGCGAGGAGGCCGGCTCGGTGCGCGGCAGCCGGGTCGCTCGGCGGCCGGGGAGGCGGGAGGTCTGACGTGCGTGTGCGGCGGGCCCGCTCAGCCGTCGAGCAGCCGGGCCGCCTCGTCGCGGGTCGGCGCCGGGAGCGCGGCACCGTCCACGGTG
>SKNO01000070.1 GCA_007120465.1 Nitriliruptoraceae bacterium | reverse complement strand
GTCGAGCGCGCCGACGTGGTCGTGGTGGGGGCCGGGCCAGGCGGTGCGGCCGCCGCCGCCCACCTCGCCGCGCGCGGGCGCGACGTGATCGTGCTGGAGAAGGACCGCTTCCCCCGGGACAAGGTGTGCGGTGACGGGTTGACCCCGCGGGTCGTCAAGGAACTGCTCGATCTCGGGCTCACCGACGAGGCCCGCGGGCGGGTGGACGGCTGGGCGACCCAGCGCGGCCTGCGGATCCACGGCGGCACCACCGTCATGGAACTGCCGTGGCCCGAGCTCGACGACTGGCCGCACTGGGGGGCGACCGCGACGCGGCGCGTGTTCGACGAGACCCTCGCCCGGCACGCGCAGGCCCGGGGGGCCCACCTCGTCGAAGGGGTGGCGGTCACGGGCCCGGTGTGGCGTGACGGGTCCGAGTCCCGCGTCGCCGGCGTGCGCTGGCGCGACGGCGACGGCAACGAGGGCGAGGTGCGCGCCCCGGTGGTGATCGCCGCCGACGGTGCCGGCGGACCGCTCGCCAAGCACCTCGGGTCGCCCCGACGCTCCGACCGGCCGATGGCGGTCGCCGCACGGACCTACTACCGCTCGCCGCGGGCCGACGACGAGTGGATCAGCTCCTTCCTCGACCTCACCGACGCTGAGGGCACCCTGCTCTCCGGGTACGGCTGGGTGTTCCCGCTCGACGACGGGACGATCAACGTGGGGGTCGGGCTGCTGTCCACCTCGCGGGAGTTCCGCAGTGTGCGCTACCGCGACCTGTTGTCGTCGTGGGCCACCGGGCTCGCCGATGCGTACGCCACCACCGAGGAGAACCGCACCGACCGCATCCGGTCCGGGCCGATCCCGATGGGGTTCAACCGCACGCCGCTGCACCAGCGGGGGGTGCTGCTCGTCGGGGATGCCGGCGGGATGGTCAACCCCTTCAACGGCGAAGGCATCTCCTACGCCATGGAGGCCGCCGCGCTGGCCGCGGACGTGGTCGATGGCGCGCTGACGACGCAGCGCACGGCCGACCTCGACCGCTACGACCACCTGCTGCGCCACCGGTGGGGCGGGTACTACACCCTCGGCAAGGTCTTCGCCGAGCTGGTCGGCAACCCCACGGTGATGCACGTGTGCACCACCTACGGGATGCCCTACCGCCCGCTGATGGAGCTGGTGTTCAAGCTGATGGCCCACCTGACCGACCGCGACCCGTCGGACACGAAGGACGTGATCATCAACACGCTCCAGCGACTGGCGCCAGCCGCATGACGGTGGGCCTCCCGACCCCGACCACGATCCCGGCCGGCGGGCGCCCGGTGCGTGGCCGCGCACACCTTGCGGCACATCGCACGGCAGCCCTACCGTTGCCGACGTTCGCCTGACCGAGGAGGAGGCGTCACCGTGTTGGCCGAGTACCTGCCGATCCTCTTCCTGGTGGTGCTGGCGAGCCTGTTCGCGGTCGGGTCGATCGTGATCAGCGGGCTGGTCGGCCCACGGGCACCCAACCCGACCAAGCTGTCGGCGTACGAGTGCGGGAACGAGCCGCTCGCCCGGGTCCGCGAGACCCGCTTCCCCGTGAAGTTCTACCTGGTCGCGATGCTGTTCCTCGTGTTCGACATCGAGGCGGTGTTCATCTTCCCGTGGGCCGTGGTGTTCCGGGAGCTCGGCTGGTTCGGCCTGGGACAGATGGCGCTGTTCATCGCGGTCCTCGGGGTCGCCTTCGTGTACGAGATCGGGCGAGGAGGACTCGAGTGGGACTAGAGAGCAAGCTGCCCAGCGGCATCCTCCTGACGAACCTGGAGCGGTTCGTCAACTACAGCCGTTCGACCTCCCTGTGGCCCGCCACCTTCGGGCTCGCCTGCTGCGCGATCGAGATGATGGCGACCGGTGGTCCCCGCCACGACATGTCCCGGTTCGGCATGGAGGTGTTCCGCGCCTCCCCGCGGCAGGCCGACCTGATGATCGTCGCTGGCCGGGTGTCCAACAAGATGGCGCCGGTCCTGCGTCGGATCTACGACCAGATGTCCGACCCCAAGTGGGTGCTGTCGATGGGGGTGTGCGCGACGTCCGGCGGGATGTTCAACAACTACGCCCTCGTGCAGGGGGTCGACCACGTGGTGCCCGTCGACATGTACGTGCCGGGCTGCCCGCCGCGCCCCGAGATGCTGCTCGACGGGATCCTCAAGCTGCACGAGCGGATCCGGCACGAGACCTTCGCCGAGCAGGGGGCCAAGGCATGACCGGCACCACCCGCTACGACGCCGAGGTGCCGACGGCCACCCGCGGACTGGCACGCGACGCCCTGTCCCTCGAGGACATCGAGCGGCGCGTGCAGGACCGGTTCCCGACGGTGGCGACCGAGATCGCCCACGGGGAGCTGACCTTCCACGCCGCCCCGGACGTGCTCGTCGATCTGCTCAGCTTCTGCCGCGACGACGAGGAGCTGTCCTGCGAGCTGCTGGCCGACCTCGCCGGCGTCCACTGGCCCGCCGGCGAGCACGTGATCGAGCGGCAGCCCTCCACCACCGGGTGGCCGGAGTACCGGGTCGCCCGTGACCGGGGCGTGATCGAGGTGCTGTACCTCCTGCGCTCGGTCACCCGCAACCACGCCTTCCGGGTCGCCGTCGGGACCGACGACACCGCGCCGTGTCTGCCCTCGGTCACGGGCGTCTACCCGACAGCGGACTTCCACGAGCGCGAGGTGTACGACTTCTTCGGGGTCGAGTTCGAGGGCCACCCCGATCTCACGCGGATCCTGATGCCCGACGACTGGGTCGGGCACCCGCACCGCAAGGACTACCCCCTCGGTGGCGTCGACATCCCCTACGAGCACGACCGGTTCATCCCGCCACCCGACGAGCGCGACCTGCGGGAGGTGATCGAGTGACGGCCACCGACCCGACCCCCGCCGCCCGGTCCGACGACGAGGTCTTCGTCGAGGGCGCCGACTGGGAGACCATCGTCGACGCGGTCGTCGACGACACGCTGACGGTCAACATGGGTCCGCAGCACCCGTCGACCCACGGGGTGCTGCGCCTGATCCTGGAGCTCGACGGCGAGACCGTCCTCGGCCTGAAGCCGGTGGTCGGCTACCTGCACACCGGTATCGAGAAGAACGCCGAGTACCGCACCTGGGTGCAGGGCACCACCTTCTTCACCCGGATGGACTACCTCTCGCCGCTGTTCAACGAGCTCGCCTACTGCCTCGGCGTGGAGCGGCTGCTCGACATCGAGGTGCCCGAGCGGGCGCAGGCGGTGCGGGTGATCCTCACCGAGTTCAACCGCATCGCCAGCCACCTGGTGTGGCTGGCCACGGCAGGGATGGAGCTCGGCACCACCACGGTGATGACCGCCGGGTTCCGTGAGCGCGAGCACGTCCTCGACCTGTTCGAGTCCCAGTCCGGTCTGCGGATGAACCACGCGTACATCCGGCCGGGCGGGCTCGCGCAGGACGTCACCGACGACTTCGTGGCGCGCTGCGACGCGCTGCTCGAGCTGTTGCCGGCCCGCATCGCGGACTACGAGGACCTGCTGCTCGAGAACCCCATCTGGCGCGACCGGCTGGAGGGCGTCGGGATCATCGACGCCGAGGCCTGCTACCGGTACGGGATCACCGGGCCGCTGCTGCGTGCCGCCGGGGTGCCGTGGGACCTGCGCAAGGCACAGCCCTACTCGGGGATCGACGCCTACGACTTCGAGGTGGCGACGGACGACGCCTGCGACTCCTACGGCCGGTTCCTGGTCCGCCTGGAGGAGATGCGCCAGTCGATGCGCATCATCCGGCAGGCCCTGGACTCCCTGCCGGGCGGCCCGGTGATGGTGCCGGACCGGCGGATCGCCTGGCCGTCGCAGCAGTCGCTGGGGGCGGACGGGATCGGCAACGACCCCGAGTACATCCGCCACATCATGGGCGAGTCGATGGAGTCGCTGATCAACCACTTCAAGCTGGTGACCCAGGGCTTCACGGTCCCCGCCGGTCAGGTGTACTCGGCGGTCGAGTCGCCCCGCGGGGAGCTCGGGTACGCGATCACCTCCACCGGCACCAACAAGCCCTACCGGGTGCACGTGCGCGACCCCTCCTTCGTCAACCTCCAGGGCGCCGACGAGATGACCCGGGGCCTGATGATCTCCGACGTCGTCGCCGTCGTCTCCTCGATCGACCCGGTGATGGGCGGCGTGGACCGCTGAGCCGCACTGGCCGGCGACGCCGCCACCCGGCCCCTGACCCGACCTGCCCGACCCCCGACCTGCCCGACCCCCGACCTGCCCGACCCGCCGCCTGCCTGACCCCCGACCTCTGATCCCCGACCCGGACCCACGGTCCCCGAGGAGCCGACGGACGATGCCGTTCCCCGACGAGACGGTGCGCGAGGCCGAGCGCCTCATCAAGCGGTACCCCTTGGCGCGCTCCGCCCTGCTGCCGCTGCTCCACCTGGTGCAGTCGGTCGAGGGGTACGTGAGCGACGAGGGGATCGCCTTCTGCGCCGAGATGCTGGCCCTGACCAAGGCCGAGGTCGGCGCGGTCGCGACCTTCTACACGATGTTCAAGCGTGAACCGTTCGGTGAGTACCTGCTGAGCGTCTGCACCAACCCGACCTGCCAGATCGCCGGGGGGCAGGAGATCTACGAGTCCTACGTCGAGGCGTGCGGCGGACACGTCGACACCGACGGCGCGGGGGTGATGGTCGAGCACGCCGAGTGCCTCGGGATCTGCGACGCCGCCCCGGTCGTGCAGGTCAACTACGAGAACTACGGGCCGGTCACCAGGGACGAGGCGATGCAGTTGCTGGAGCAGGCCAAGGCCGGCGAGCCGCCCGAGTCCAACCTCTCGGGGCACGTCCCCGCCACCTTCGCACACGTCGAGCGGGAGCTCTCGGGGATCGACGACGGCGTCGACGAGCACCTGATCGAGGCGGCGCGGCTGCAGGCCACGACCAGCCCGGCACCCACCTTCCGGACCGGGGAGACGGCCGTGCCGGTGACCCATCCCGGGATCGACCCGTCGGGCCACGGCGGCGATGCCTTCCGTGCCGCTTCCCGAATCGGGGTCTCTCCGCTGCGCACCCGGGCCACCGAGGAGGACCGCGCCCTCGCCGAGGAGCTGTCCGACGAGCTGCGCGGTGAGGCGGCCCAGCTGGCGGAGCACCTCACCGGGGATGCGGACCAGGAGCGGGCGCCGAGCGTCGAGGAGCAGCCGGAGCTGACCGACGAGCAGGTCGCCACCGCGACGGGCGAGCCGACCGAGCCGACCGAGGAGGCCTGAGATGGGGACCACCGGGCAGGTCTCGGCGCTGAGCTACCGCTACGACGTCCCTGGCGTCAGCGACATCGAGGTCTACGAGCAGCACGACGGGTACGAGGGGGCGCGTCGGGCCCTCGAGATGGAACCCGCCGACATCGTCGAGCTGGTCAAGGAGTCGGGGCTCCGGGGGCGCGGCGGCGCCGGTTTCCCGACGGGGATGAAGCTGTCCTTCGTCGCGCAGGACACCGGCAAGCCGATCTACGTCGTCTGCAACGCCGACGAGGGCGAGCCCGGCACCTTCAAGGACCGGCTGCTGATGGAGCGCGATCCCCACCAGCTGATCGAGGGGATGATCGTCGCCGGCCTCGCGATCAACGCGGTCGCGGGCTACATCTACCTGCGCGGGGAGTTCGCCTACGCCGGACGCCAGCTCGCGGCGGCGATCCGGCAGGCGTACGAGCGCGGCTACCTCGGCGCCGACGTGATGGGGTCGGGACGCCGCTACGACCTCGTGCTGCACCGCGGGGCCGGCGCCTACATCTGCGGCGAGGAGACCGCGCTGCTGGACTCGCTCGAGGGCCGTCGCGGGCAGCCGCGGCTGCGCCCGCCGTTCCCGGCGACCCAGGGCCTGTACGGCTGCCCCACCACGGTCAACAACGTCGAGTCGATCGCCGCGCTGCCCTTCATCGTGCGGCACGGGGTCGAGTGGTGGCGCCAGTGGGGGACCGAGAAGTCACCCGGGCCGAAGCTCATGTCGATCTCGGGCGAGGTGAACCGGCCGGGCAACTACGAGGTGGCGCTGGGCACGACCGTCCGCGAGATGATCGAGATCGCCGGCGGGATGCTCGAGGGGCGGGAGCTGAAGTTCTTCTGCCCCGGCGGATCCTCCACCCCGATGCTCCCGGCGGAGAAGGCCGACACGCCCTACACCTTCGAGGACATCCAGGAGGCCGGGTCGCTGCTGGGCACCGGCGCTCTGATGGTCTACTCGGACCAGACGTCGGTGGTGTCGGTGGTCCGGCGCTTCACCCACTTCTACGAGCACGAGTCCTGCGGGAAGTGCACCCCGTGCCGTGAGGGGGGCTACTGGCTCGGTCAGATCCTCACCCGGATCGACACCGGCACGGGACGCATGGAGGACCTCGAGCTGCTCGAGGACCTGTGCGACAACATCTTCGGACGGGCCTTCTGTGCGCTCGCCGACGGGATGGTGTCCCCGGTCCGCTCGAGCCTCGCGTACTTCCGTGACGAGTACGTGGAGCACATCCGCCGGGGCGTGAGCCCCTTCGGGGTCGAGCCGCGCCGGGACATCGCCGTGGTGGAGTTCACCCGTGGGGGTGGCTACGAACCCGCACCCCCCGCGACCCCACAGGAGCTCCAGACCGAACCCGCCGATGGGGGGTTGTCATCATGACCGAGCAGGTCACGTTCACGATCGACGGGCAGGAGATCACCGTGCCGAAGGGCACGCTGATCATCCGCGCGGCGGAAGAGCTCGGGATCATCGTCCCGCGCTTCTGCGACCACCCGTTGCTCGATCCGGTGGGTGCCTGCCGCCAGTGCATGGTGGAGATCGAGGGCATGCCCAAGCCCATGATGGCCTGCACCACGACGGTGATGCCCGACAAGGCGGTCAAGACGCACCTGACCTCGGAGCTCGCGCGCAAGGGGCAGGAGGGCACCCTCGAGTTCCTGCTGATCAACCATCCGCTCGACTGCCCGATGTGCGACAAGGGCGGCGAGTGTCCGCTGCAGGATCAGGCGCTGGCGCACGGGTCGAACGCGTCGCGGTTCATCGACCAGAAGCGGCGCTACGACAAGCCGGTCGCGGTCAGCCAGCAGATCCTGCTCGACCGGGAGCGCTGCGTGCTGTGTGCGCGTTGCACCCGTTTCTCCGAGCAGATCTCGGGCGACCCCTTCATCGAGCTGTTCGAGCGGGGCGCGCTGGAGCAGGTCGCGATCTACGAGGACGAGCCGTACGAGAGCTACTTCTCGGGCAACGTGATCCAGATCTGCCCGGTGGGGGCGCTGACCTCCACGTCCTACCGGTTCCGGGCACGGCCCTTCGACGTGGTCACCACCCCGTCGGTGTGTGACCACTGCTCGGCCGGGTGCACGCTGACGGTGCAGTCGCGTCGCGGCGAGATCCAGCGGCAGCTGGCGCGGACCAACATGGCGGTCAACGAGGCCTGGAACTGTGACAAGGGGCGGTTCGGTTTCCCGCACCTGACCGCGGCGACGCGGATCACCGAGCCGAAGCTGCGCGACGGGGACGCGCTGGTCACCGCCAGCTGGACCGACGTGCTGCGGCGGATCCGGTCGGCGGTCACCGCAGCACGTGAGGCGGGGCCGGGCCGCATCGCCGTGGTGACCGGGTCCCGGCTGGCCGACGAGGACGCCTACGCCGCGTCCAAGTACGCCCGTGCCGTGCTCGGTACCGACGACGTCGACCACCGCACCCGGTTCGCTCCGGCCAGTGAACGTGACGAGCTGGCCGGGATCGTGGGGCGCGACACCGCGACCTACGCCGACGTGGAGCGGGCAGGGGTGATCGTGGTCGCCGGGTTGGACCCGGAGGAGGAGGTGCCGATCCTCCACCTGCGGCTGCGCAAGGCGTGGCGCAACCACCAGGCGCGGATCGTGGTCGTGGGGCCGCACCTGGGCACGCTCGCGGACCTGGCCTGGCGGCACGTCGTCACCGCACCGGGCACCGAGGCGGCCGTCCTCGCACAGTTGGCGGGTGATGGTCCCCTCGACGGTTCGGCAGGGGAGGTCGCCGAGGCGCTCCGCGAGGTGGACGCACCGGTCGTGCTGGTCGGCGAGCGCGCCGGCGCCGGTTCGATCAGTGCCGCGGCCGCGCTGGCAGCGGCGGGCGACGGCGGGGTCGCGTACGTGCCACGTCGCGCCGGGGCGCGGGGCGCGATCGAGGCCGGGCTCGCGGCAGGCCTGCTGCCCGGTGGGCGGCGTCTCGATGACGCCGACGATCGCGCGGCCATCGAGGAGCACTGGGGTGCGTTGCCGGCCGAGCGAGGGCGCGATCTGCACGCGATCCTGACCGACGCGGCCGCCGGGCGGATCGACGTGCTGCACCTGATCGGCGTCGACCTCGCCCGGGACGCACCGTCCGCGGAGCTCGCGCGGGCGGCGCTCGCGAAGGTCGGGACCGTGATCGTGCAGGACCTCGCTCGCACCGAGACGGTGGCCGGGTTCGCTGACGTGGTCCTGCCCGCCGCGGGCCGCCAGGAGCGTGCCGGCACGACCACCAACTGGGAGGGGCGCCGCCAGCGCTTCGCGCGGGCGATCGACGGGCCGGACCTCGTCCAGGAGGACTGGGAGATCCTGGTGCAGATCGCCGCGATCCTCGGCAAGGACCTCGGCTTCAGCGACCTCGCAGCACTCCGTGCCGAGGTGGAGCGGGTCGGGCGCCGCGCGACGCCGCACCCGCTGCCGACGGTCGACGAGGTGGTGCCGGCGGTCGGTACCGCTGCGGACGACGACGGTGCCGGCGTGACCGTCGTCGCCCGTCCGCTGCTCCTCGACCACGGCACGATGCTCACCGGGGCGACGGATCTGCTGGCCACCGCCCGTCCGGCGACGGTCGCGCTCTCCCCGGCCGACGCCGCCGCCCACGACATCGCGGCGGGTGACCTGGTGGAGGTCGCCGGAGCCAACGGGTCGCTCACGCTGCCGGCCGTGCTCGCCCCCGACGTCCTGTCCGGGACGGTGGTGGTCCCGACCAACTCGACCGACGAGCCGGCTGGGGTGCTGGCCGACCGTGACGGGCGGCTCACCGCGACCCTGACCAAGGTCTCGTCGGACGCCGCCGAGGAGGTCGCCTGATGGCCGCCACCCCCCTGTGGGTCCCGATCCTGCAGACGGTCGTCGTCTTCGCGTACTTCCTGCTGGTGACGGCCGTGCTGATCTGGGCCGAGCGGCGGATCGTCGGGGCGATGCAGAGCCGGGTCGGGCCGAACCGCGTCGGTCCCTTCGGCATGCTGCAGACGCTGGTCGACGGCGTGAAGATGTTCTTCAAGGAGGACGTCACGCCGGCGATGGTGAACCGGCCGATCTACAACGTCGCACCGCTCGTCGGCGTGGTCGCCGGGTTCCTGTCGATCGCGGTGATCCCGATCGGCGGTGAGGTCCGCCTGTTCGGCGAGACCTTCACGCTCGTGGTCGCCGACCTGTCGGTCGGCGCCCTGTGGATCCTGGCGATGGGGTCGATCCACGTCTACAGCGTGTTCCTCGCCGGCTGGGCCTCGAACTCGCCCTACCCGCTGCTGGGCGGGATCCGGGCCAGCGCGCAGATGGTCTCCTACGAGATCGCCCAGGCACTCGCCGTCGCAAGCGTGCTGATCTACGCGGGGTCGCTGCGCATCTCGGACATCGTCGCGGGGCAGGCGGGTGACGGGCTGATCGCCGGGATGCCCGGGTGGTACGCGATCCCGCTGTTCCCCGCGTTCCTCGTGTTCGTGGTCGGCATGGTCGCCGAGGCGGGACGGCCGCCCTTCGACCTCGCCGAGGCGGAGGGCGAACTGGTCGGCGGGTTCAACACCGAGTACTCGGGCCTGCGGTTCGGGATGTTCATGCTCGCCGAGTTCATGCAGGTGGTGACCATGTCGGCGATCGTGGTCACCCTGTTCCTCGGCGGCCCGTCGGGACCGACCTTCGGGCTGCCCGACAGCGTCGCCTGGATCATGCCGATCCTGTGGTTCTTCGTGAAGATGGCGGCGTTCATCTTCTTCTTCATCCTGCTGCGTGGCGCCCTGCCGCGGACCCGCTACCACCGGCTGATGGACCTCGGCTGGAAGGTGCTGATCCCGGTGGCGCTGGTCTGGACGCTGGTCACCGCCGTGTTCGTGCTGATCGACGAGCAGGGTGGGCTCACCAACGAGGCGCGGATCACGATGATCGGCGTCGCCGGCGCGATCGTGATCGGGCTGCTGCTCGCCGCGCCGCCCCGCTCGAAGGAGCCCGCGTCGGCGTCAGCCGCGGAGCGCGACCGTGAGGAGGTGGCTCCCTGATGGATATCGGCCTGCCCCCGGCGCTGGTCACCACGCTGACCTTCGTGGTCCTGGTGGTGCTCGCCTGGCTGCTGCTCACCCGGAGCGTGCTCGGACGCGGGTTCTCGGTGCCGCTGCGCAACATCCTCCGTGGCAACGAGACGGCGCAGTACCCCGAGAAGCCGCGCCCCGTCGCCCCACGGTTCCACGGGCGGCACCAGCTCAACCGCTACGCCGACGGCCTGGAGAAGTGCATCGGCTGCGAGCTGTGTGCCTGGGCCTGCCCCGCGGACGCGATCTACGTCCAGGGTGCGGACAACACCGCCGAGGCGCGCTACTCACCCGGGGAGCGCTATGCCGAGGACTACCAGATCAACTTCAACCGCTGCATCCTCTGCGGGCTGTGTATCGAGGCCTGTCCGACGCGCGCCCTGACGATGACCCACGACTACGAGTTCTCCGCCCCGCACCGTCGTGACCTGGTCTGGACCAAGGACCGGCTCCTGGCGCCCGTCCCACCCGGCGGGGACGACACCCCGCACACCGACCGCGAGGTACGGCGCCGCGGGCTGAACTACTACGGTGGGCTCGCCGTGACCCCGCCGACGTTGCACGGAGGGCGGTTCAAGCCGGCGGCGCCCGCCCCGGCTGCCCGCGCGGGTGAGGTCGTGCCGACCGGCGAGCTGCCCGCCGCCGACGAGCTGCCACCCGATCCTGCGACCGTCGGCGGTCCCACCCGCCCCGAACCCGGAAGGGACCGCTAGATGTTGCTGCTGGCCCAGGCTGCGGAGGCGGCGGGCGGCGCGAACACCGCGGAGATCGTGCTCTTCTGGGTGTTCGCCGTCCTCGCCCTCGGATCCGCGCTCGCGGTGATCACGATGCGCAACATCGTGCACGGGGCGCTGATGCTCGTCGTGAACCTGCTCGCGATCGCGGGGCTCTACCTGACGCTGGAGTCGCCGTTCCTGTCGATCATCCAGGTGCTGGTCTACGCCGGCGCGATCATGGTGCTGTTCCTGTTCGTGATCATGCTGCTCGGCGTGGACCGCGACGACCTGCTGCTCGCCACCCAGGTGCGCAACCGGGTGCTGGCCGTCGCCGGCGGTGCCCTGCTGGCCGGCGCGATCATGTTCGCCCTCGTCGGGCCGTACACCGGCCCGCCGTCGGTCTGCGGGTCGGACGTCGCGATCGAGGCCGGCAGCGACCAGCAGCGCTGCATCGGGCTAGCCGACCGGTACGACGAGGACGACGGTGCCGGCGCGGCGTTCCTCGGGCGGCGCCTGTTCACCCGGTACACCTACCCGTTCGAGCTGGCGGCGCTGCTGTTGACCGTGGCCACGATCGGGGCGGTGATCATGGCGCGGCGCAAGGACCTCGAGCCCGAGGACATCGACGACCTCGGCCCGGGCGCCGAGGGTCCGGACGACGACCACGACCCCCTGGCGGCGCTGTCGGCCGAACTCGCCGGCAGCGACGAGGGGGCGGACCCGGATCTGCTCGCCGGTCGCGAGCCGCGTCCCTCGTCCGACGACGACGAGCGGGAGGGGTAGCGCCGTGGCCATCGGGTACTACTTCGCCATCTCCGCCCTGCTGTTCAGCATCGGGCTGGTCGGTGTGCTGCTCCGCCGCAACGCGATCGTGCTGTTCATGTGCGTGGAGCTGATGCTGAACGCGGTGAACCTGACCCTCGCCGGGGGAGCCCGGCTGTGGGGCGGGCCCGACGGGCAGGTGTTCGTGTTCTTCGTCATCGTCGTCGCCGCGGCGGAGGTGGTGGTCGGTCTCGCGCTGATCGTCAACCTCTACTTCCGGCGCGGGACCCTCGATGTCGACGTCCCCCAGC
>SKNO01000103.1 GCA_007120465.1 Nitriliruptoraceae bacterium | reverse complement strand
GTGGGCGGCGGGCTCGCGTGGTAGCCGTCGGCGCCGCCTGCGGGCTGACCGCCCTGCTGGCCGTGGGACGTGGTGCCGGACGAGGACGGCCAGCCGGCAGCCGCCACGGGAGGCATCGACCCGCCGCCGTCCCGGGCCACCCTGACCAGCTCGTTGAGCGATCCGTGGATCCGGAACACGACGATCATCAGCTCCGCGTAGATCCGGACCACCAGTGGTCCGAGCAGCAGGGTCAGCACCCCGACGACCGGTTGATCACCGATCGTCATCAGGAAGATCGCTGCGCCGATCACACCGAGGATCCCCAGCCAGAACAGCAGCTGGATGAAGATCGGCGTGACCATCTTGCGGAAGGTCAGGAACTCGGACATCGGTGCCCCTCCGAGGTGCGGTGTCCCGGGGGTGCGATCGCCCCGGGTGAACGGTGTCGGCCCGGTTCCCCATGCCCGAGCCGGCGCGGCACCGTAGCGTGACGTGGGGGTGAGGGGACACCACCTGCGGCGGGTCGGGACGGCACGGCGACCCGGATGGTGCCCTCCAGGTCCGTCCGGCGGACCACGACCCCCTGCCGGTCGAGGTGGGCGATGGTCGCCGGCGCCGGATGCCCGTGCGGGTTGTCCCGACCTGCGCTGATCAGCGCGACCAGCGGGTCGAGGGCGGTGAGGAACGCCGGATCCGAGGTGTCGGCGCCGTGGTGCGGAGTGGTCACCAGCTCCGCCTGCAGCCGGCCAGGCGCGCTGGCGAGCAGGTCGCGCTGGGCCACCACCTCGACGTCGCCCGTGGTCAGCACCCGCCGGTCGCCGTGGCTGATCCGGAGCACGAGTGACGTGTCGTTGAGCTCGCTGCGCGACCATCGGTAGGGACGGCCGGGTGGCGGGTGCAAGACCTCGACCACGAGGTCACCCACCCGGGCTCGGTCGCCCGTGACGGGTGACCGGACGGCGATCCCCCGCTCGGCGGCGACGGCGAGGACCTCCGCGGCCTCCGGCAGCGGGGTCGGCAGGGGCCGGTACCACACCGCGTCGACCCGGAGTCGGCGCAGCACCGCCGGCACCCCACCCACATGGTCGAGGTGCGGATGCGAGACCACGACGAGGTCCAGCCGGCGGCGCCCGTGGCTGCGCAGCCACCGGGCGGCGGTGTCGTCGGCGCCGGCGTCGACGAGGATCCGCGCCCCCGGCGACTCGATCAGGAACGCGTCGCCCTGCCCGACGTCGATCGCGGTCACGGTCAGCTGCCGAGGAGGCAGACCACCGAGCAACGGCGTCACGCCCGACGCGAGGAGCGCGACCAGCGCGACGGCACCGACCCGGCGCGATCGTCGGCTGCGCGGCGGGGTCAGCACCCAGGCGCACACCCCGACGAGCGCCACCACGGTCGTGGGTCGGGCGAGGGTGGCCGCGCCCCCGAGCCCGGCGAACCCGTGGGCCGCCCCGAGCACCACCCGTGCCGGCAGTCCCGCCAGCCAGAACAGCGGCGCGCCGAGCTCGAGGTGGACGAGCGCGAGCACCGAGCCTAGGAAGGACAGCACCGCCGCGAGCGCGGCAGCGGGCACCGCGACGACGTTCGCCGGTACGGACGCCAGGGGCACCTCACCGAAGGTGGTCAGCAGCAGCGGGACGACCGTGACCTGGGCGCCGATCGTGATCGCGACGACGGTGCGCAGGCGCCGTGGGACCCGGCCGAGCCGGCGCTCCACCACCGGTGCCACCACCAGCACCCCGGCGGTGGCCGTCGCCGACAGCAGCAGACCGAGCGAGCCGGCGAGGCGCGGGTCGAGCAGCACCAGGAGGAGCACCGCCCCGGCGAGGGCGTGGCGGGCGTCGCGCGGCATCCCGCGGGCGGCGACGAGCAGGACGAGCAGGGCCATGCTCCCCGCCCGGAGCACGCTCGGTTCGAACCGGGTCAGGAACGCGAACGCGACGACGGTGGCGGCCACGAGCCGACGCCGCCACCGCGGGCCGACGCGCAGGGCATGGAGCACGAGCAGCACCCCGCCGATCACGATCGCGAGGTTCGCGCCGGACACGGCCGTGAGGTGGGTGAGCGACGTCGCGCGCATCGCCTCGGCGTCGTCGTTGAGCAGCAGGCGGTAATGCAGGTTGCGCGAGCCGGGGATATGGCCGGCGCGCAGCCCGGGGCGGGGCTCCGGCGCCTCGCCGCGGAAGCGGTCGGGGGCGCGGGCGTCGAGGATCTCGTGGTCGCCCAGCTTGGCCGCGGCCGCCACCTGGGTGACATCGCGCACGAGCGCCGCCTGGCGGCTGACGGTGATGTGCCGGTCGCGCAGGAGCGGGGGCATGTCCTCGACCTCGCGACCCTCGGCCAGCCATTTGGGCAGTCCGCCGTCCAGAACCGCCACGTCCACCTTGCCCATCAGCCTGAAGGTCCACCACACCCGCGCGGCCGAGAACAGCCCCGCGCCGTCATAGACCACCACCTGATGCCCGTCGCCCACGCCCATGGCCCGCATCCGGCTGACGAACTTCTCCGGCGGCGGCGCCATGTGCGGCAATGCCGAGCGGCTGTCCGAGATCTCGTCGATGTCGAAGAAGCGTGCGCCGGGGATGTGGGCGGCGTCATATTCGGCGCGCGCATCCCGCCCCTCGTCCGGCAGATAGTAGGACCCGTCGAGGATCCGCAGATCCGGGTCGGCCAGATGCGCGGCCAGCCAGTCGGTGGACACAAGCGTGCGGGGGTCGTCGGTCATGCAGATGGCCTCCGGCGGTCTCCAGCGGTGATAAACGCGCCCCCCCGTCGGCGCAAGGCGGGTGCGTCCCATCCCCGGCCCGGGGCCGTCTCAGCCGCGCAGGCCCTTTGCAAGGTGCTCGGCCAGGCGCAGCGACAGCTGGGTGATGGTCAGCGTCGGGTTGGCGTGCCCGCCGGTCGGGAACACCGACGACCCCGCCACATAGAGCCGTTCCTGTCCCCAGACCCGGCAATCGCGGTCCACCACGCCCCATTCCGGGTCATCGCTCATCCGCGTGCCGCCCATGTGGTGATATCCGCCGGTTTCGTCGTCCTGGGGAAACGGGGCCCCCTGCAGCAGCCAGTCCGCCACCCGCGCCCGGCCCAGATCGGCGCGAGCCACATGCTCGCCAAAGGCCAGCACAGCCGAGGTCGCCGTGCGCCTGTCCAGCTCGGAGAAATCCCAGTGCAGAACCGGCCGGGGGATGCCGAACCGGTCGCGGACACTCGGGTCCAGGGCCACCCGGTTCTCCGCCCGCGGCTCCTGCTCCCAGGCCGCACGCAGCACGGTGATGCAGGTCATCGGCCCCAGCATGCCGGTGCGGGCCATGAACTCCTGCGCAAG
>SKNO01000121.1 GCA_007120465.1 Nitriliruptoraceae bacterium | reverse complement strand
GGAGGCTGCCCGGCCATCGGTCGGTGGCCGCGGTCCGACCACCGGTCGGGCAGCGCCGCGCGCTCC
Organism: Nitriliruptoraceae bacterium; assembly: GCA_007120465.1. Taxonomy (GTDB): domain Bacteria; phylum Actinomycetota; class Nitriliruptoria; order Nitriliruptorales; family Nitriliruptoraceae; genus CSSed11-175R1. The sequence continues at coordinate 3,251 of SKNO01000121.1, read as the reverse complement.
GCGGCCATCACTCGCTGGCGAGCTCGCGCAGCGCGTGCGCGCGGTCGGTGCGCTCCCACGTGAACCGGTCGCCCTCACGGCCGAAGTGGCCGTACGCCGCGGTGGTGCGGTACCCGGGACGCCGCAGGTCCAGCTGGTCGATGATGGCGGCCGGCCGCAGGTCGAACGCCTCCCGGACCGCCGCGAGGATCCGGTCGGGATCGACGGTCTCGGTCCCGAAGGTGTCCAGGCTCAGCGACACCGGCGAGGACACCCCGATCGCGTAGGCCACCTGGACCTCGACCCGGCGGGCCAACCCGGCCGCGACGATGTTCTTCGCGACCCACCGGGTGGCGTAGGCGCCCGACCGGTCGACCTTCGACGGGTCCTTGCCGGAGAAGGCACCGCCGCCGTGACGGGCCATGCCGCCGTAGGTGTCCACGATGATCTTGCGTCCGGTCAGCCCGGCGTCGGCGACGGGACCGCCCACCTCGAACCGGCCGGTGGGGTTGACGTAGATCTTCAGTCCCCGGGTGTCGATGTGGTCCGGCAGGAGCGGCCGGATCACGTGGTCCTCGATGTCGGGGCGCAGCAGCGTGTCGAGGTCGATCTCGGCACGGTGCTGGGCGGAGAGCACGACCGCCGTGACCGCCGCGGGCCGGCCGTCGTCGTAGGCGATCGTCACCTGGGTCTTGCCGTCGGGCCGCAGGTAGGGGATCTCGCCGCTCTTGCGCACGGCCGTGAGCCGCTGGGCCATCCGGTGGGCGAGATGGATCGGCAGCGGCATCAGCGTCGGGGTCTCGTCGGTGGCGTAGCCGAACATCATCCCCTGGTCGCCGGCGCCCTGCAGGTCGTAGGGGTCGGTGCTCGCGCCGGTCCGCGTCTCGTAGGCGGCGTTGACCCCCATCGCGATGTCGGGAGACTGCTCGTCGATCGCGACCGACACGCCGCAGGTGTTGCCGTCGAACCCGGTGTCGTGGGAGTCGTACCCTACCGACAGGATCGTGTTGCGCACCACGCGCGGGATGTCCACGTAGGTCTTGGTGGAGATCTCCCCGACCACGATCACCTGCCCCGTGGTGACGAGGGTCTCACAGGCCACCCGCCCGTCGGGGTCCTCGGTGAGGATCGCGTCGAGGATCGCGTCCGACACCTGGTCGGCGAGCTTGTCGGGGTGGCCCTCCGTCACCGATTCGGAGGTGAACAGCGTGCGACGGGTCACGGTGGCTCCTGGGTGCGTCGCTGGGAACGTGCCGGCCGTCACCGGTTGAGGGCGCCGGGCAGGGGCAGCGTAATGCGTCGGCCCGCCGGTGTCGGGCCATCACGCGGGATACCGGGCGAGCGTCGAGGCGACCCTGCGGTCAGCCGTGCAGGCGTGCCACCACCGCGTCCAGCACGACGCCCGCGACCTCGTGCTTGCTGCGCAGCGGCACGTCCACCCGGCCGCCGTCGCGGTCGAGCAGGAGCACCCGGTTGGTGTCCACCTCGAACCCGGCGTCGGCGGCGCTGACGTCGTTGACCACCAGCAGGTCCGCGCCCTTCCTCACCAGCTTGGTGCGACCGGCTGCCTCGACGTCGTCGGTCTCGGCGGCGAACCCGACCAGGACCGGCCGGTCCGCACCCTCGCGGCGGGCGCCGAGCTCGGCGAGGATGTCGGGGTTGGGGACCAGTTCGATCGTCGGGGCGCCCGCGTCCTTCTTGAGCTTCGAGGTGGCGGCGGTGTCGGGCCGGAAGTCGGCGACGGCCGCGGCCTTGACGATCACCTCGACGCCGGCGAGCCGGGCGAACACCTCGTCGTGCATCTCGAGCGCGGTGGTCACGTCCACGCGGGTCACGCCGGGAGGCGTCGGCAGGGCGCTCGGCGCGGCGATCAGCGTCACCTCGGCACCGCGCTCGGCGGCGACCTCCGCCAGCGCGAAGCCCATCTTGCCCGAGGACCGGTTGCCGAGGAAGCGGACCGGGTCGATCGGCTCGCGGGTCCCACCGGCGGTCACCAGCATCCGCACCCCGGCCAGGTCACGCGGTCGTGCCTCGGCGGTCGAGGCCTGCCCGGCCGGTGCCACATCCCGGACCGACCCGCCAGCCACCACCTCGGCGACGGCGTCGACCGCCACCTCGGGGGCGATGACCCGACCCGGCCCCTCGTCCCCGCCCATGAGCGGGCCGGTGTCCGGCCCGAGCACGTGCACCCCCCGCTGGCGCAGCACCTCGACGTTGTGGCGGGTGGCGGGGTGCTCCCACATCTCGGTGTGCATCGCGGGGGCGACGATCACCGGGCAGCCGGCCGCCAGCAGGCTGGTGGTGAGCAGGTCGTCGGCGAACCCGGCGGCGAGCTTCGCGAGGGTGTGGGCCGTGGCGGGGTAGACCAGGGCGACGTCCGCGGAGCGGCCCAAGGCGACGTGGGTGTCGGTGGGCACGTCCTCCCACACCTCGACCCGGGCGGGGCGGCCCGTGATGCCCTCGAAGGTGGTGACGCCGATGAACCGCTCGGCGCCGCGGGTGAGGACCGTGTCGACGCGGGCGCCGGCCCCGACCAGGAGCCGGGCGACCAGCGCCGCCTTGTACGCCGCGATGCCCCCGGAGACCCCGAGCAGGACCCGTGTGCCGGCGAGCCGCTCCACGGGCTTCCCTCCTGCCTGCCGGGTCGGGGCGCGGTCGGCGCCGGTGGGGTCAGGACGCCTCGTCGTCCTCGGGCTCGTCGTCGATGAACGCGAGCGGGTCCTCGACCTCGTCGGAGGGCTCGACGGCCTCGATCTTGCCGGCCGCGATCTCCTCCAGGGCGATCGACAGCGGCTTGTTGCTGTCGGTCTGCACCAGTGGCGGCACGAAGCTGCCGAGACCCTCACCGAGGTGCGCGAAGTAGCCGTTGATCTCCCGGGCGCGCTTCGCGGCGAGGTGTACGAGGTGGAACTTGGAGTCCACCTTCTCCATCAGGTCGTCGATGCGGGCGATCGGACTGCCTTTCCGTGCGAGGAGGTGGTGGGGGCCCTGCGCTGCCGGTGCGATGCCGGACGGGCCGGTGGCGAGGGCTCCGACCGATGGAGCGTACCGTCACACGTCCCGCCTGCGAGCCACGCTAGCGTTCGCGCCGTCACCGACCGGGAGGAGCCGGGTGTCGAGCGTCGTCGCGCCTGCCGCCAGCCTCGTGGAGTCGCTGGTGGGTGCGCTGCTGCCCGCCGTGGACGACGCGGCCGCGGCGGCGCGGTCGCTGCTGCGCACGCTCGGCGACGCGGCCGTGGCCACGGGACCGCTCCTCGGCCAGCAGGGCGACG
>SKNO01000241.1 GCA_007120465.1 Nitriliruptoraceae bacterium | reverse complement strand
CGTCGTCGCCGCCGTCGCCGACGGGGACGACGACGCGGTGGTCGAGATCGCCCGGCGCGCCCCCGCCTGGGGGGTGATCACCGTCTGGATCGGGGCCGGGCCCCGGCCCGCCCCGGGCAGCGCCGACCACCTGCTGTGGGACGACGACCACGACGCGGTGGCCGACGGTCAGCTCGACCGGCTCGCCCGAGGGGTGCGGGAGCGCACCCACGCCTGCCTCGCGGAGCCCGGCCTGCTCGGTGCCGGGACCGACGAGGGGCTCACCTGTGTCACCTGCGCGGACGAAGGCCGACTGGCCGAGGTGGTGGCCGTCGACGACGGCGGGCGCACCGCCACGGTGCGGATCGACGGCGGGCTCGCCGGCGTGGACGTCAGCCTGATCGACCCGCCCGGCGTCCACGACCTGCTGCTGGTCCACGCCGGGTCGGTGCTGTGCAACCTCGACGCCCCCGACCCCGGGGAGGCCACCCCGTGAAGTACGTCGACGAGTACCGCGACCCCGCCGCCGCCCGTGCGTTGGTCCACGCGATCCACGACATCGCCGACCCGGACCGGCACGTCAAGATCATGGAGGTGTGCGGTGGCCACACCCACACGATCTACCGCCACGGGATCGAGGAGCTCCTGCCCGCGCAGGTCGAGCTGGTCCACGGGCCCGGCTGCCCGGTGTGCGTGATCCCGATGGGGCGGGTCGACGACGCCCTGTACCTCGCCCGGCAGCCCGACGTCACCTTCACCGCCTTCGGCGACATGATGCGGGTCCCCGGCGGCGACGGGTGCCTGCTGGACGCCAAGGCCGACGGCGCCGACATCCGCATGGTGTACTCGCCGATGGACGCGCTGGCGATCGCCCAGCGCGAACCCGACCGGCAGGTGGTGTTCTTCGCCGTCGGGTTCGAGACCACCGCGCCGTCGACGGCCGTCACCCTGCTGCGCGCCCGCGAGGCCGGCGTCACCAACTTCACCGTGTTCTGCAACCACGTCACGATCGTGCCGCCGCTGCGGGCGATCCTGTCCGCCCCCGACCTCGAGCTCGACGGGTTCATCGGCCCTGGCCACGTCTCCACGGTGATCGGCAACCGCCCGTACCGGTTCGTGCCGGAGGAGTTCGGCAAGGCGCTGGTCACCACCGGGTTCGAGCCGCTCGACGTCCTCCAGGCGATCCACATGCTGCTCACCCAGTTCGCGGAGGGGCGCTGCGAGGTGGAGAACCAGTACACGCGGGTCGTGCGCGACGAGGGCAACCCGAAGGCGCTCGCGCTGCTCGACGAGGTGTTCGACCTGCGGCCCCACTTCGAGTGGCGCGGGCTGGGCTCGATCCCCCGCAGCGCCCTCGAGGTCAGCGAGGGCTTCGCCGCGTTCGACGCCGAGCGCCGGTTCGCACTGCCGGGCGTGCGCGTCGCCGACCCGGCGTCGTGCCAGTGCGGCGAGGTGCTGCGGGGCGCGATCAAGCCGTGGGAGTGCACGGTGTTCGGGACCGCCTGTACGCCGGAGACGCCGATCGGGACCTGCATGGTGTCCTCGGAGGGCGCCTGCGCCGCCTACTACAACTTCGGACGGTTCAACGAGCAGGTGGCGCCGGCCGACGACGTCACCGCGCTGCCGGTGGTGCCGAGGTGACCCGCCGCAACGACGACCCCGCCCAGGTGCTCGACACGATCGAGCAGGTGCGGCGCCGTCGCCCCCGGCTCACCGGCGAGCACGTCACGATGGCCCACGGCGCCGGCGGCAAGGCCTCGGCCGCGCTGATCGACCGCATCTTCCTGGAGGGGCTGCGCAACCCGCACCTCGAACCCCTCGGTGACGGGGCCGTGATGACGCTGGACGACGGCGTGCGGGTCGCGATGAGCACCGACACCTTCGTGGTGCGCCCGTGGCGGTTCCCCGGCGGCACGATCGGGTCGTTGGCCGTGCACGGCACGATCAACGACCTGGCCTGCACCGGCGCGCAGCCCCGCTGGCTGTCCGCGGCCTTCGTGATCCAGGAGGGGTTCCCCTTCGAGGACCTGCGCGAGATCGTCGCCGACATGCGAGCCGCCGGCGACCGGGCGGGCGTCACCGTCGTCACCGGCGACACCAAGGTGGTCGACCGCGACGCCGCCGACGGGATCTACGTCAACACCACCGGGATCGGGATCGTGCCCGACGGCCGTGATCTGCGCCCCGCGGCGGTCCGACCGGGCGACAAGGTGCTCGTCAGCGGCACCCTCGCCGATCACGGCGTCGCCGTGCTGCTCGCCCGCGGCGATCTCCACCTCGACGCCGACATCCGCTCCGACAGCAACGCGCTGCACGGCCTGCTCGAGGACCTGCACGCGGCGGCGCCGGGCACCCGGTGGGTCCGTGACGCGACCCGCGGCGGGGTCGCGACCGTGCTCAACGAGCTCGCCCAGGACACCGGGTACGGCGTGATCGTGGCCGAGCATGCGATCCCGGTGGGGCGCACGACCGCGGGCGCCTGCGACCTGCTCGGCATCGACCCGCTGTACGTCGCCAACGAGGGCAAGGTCGTGGTGGTCGTGCCACCCGAGGAAGGACGCGCCGCGCTCGACGCGCTGCGCGCCCACCCGCTCGGCCACGACGCCGCCGTGATCGGCGAGGTCCGTGACGCGCCGGCGTCGACGGTGCTGCTGCAGACCACGCTGGGCGGTACCCGGGTCGTGGACATGCTGGTCGGCGACCCGCTGCCGCGTATCTGCTGAGGTGGCCACCACGGTGACCACCAGGCGGCGGATCCACGTCACGGGGACCGTGCAGGGCGTCGGGTTCCGGCCCTTCGTGTTCCGGCACGCGGTCCAGCTCGGCCTCGCCGGCACGGTCGTCAACGACGGGCGCGGTGTGATCATCGAGGTGGAGGGGGACCCGGCGGCGATCGACGTGCTGTGCACGGCGGTGCGTGACCAGCCGCCGCCCCTCGCGCGCGTTGCCGACGTCCGCGTCGAGGAGCTGCCCGTGCGCGGCGAGACCGGGTTCGCGATCGCCGCCTCCGACGACCAGGGCCCGGTCGAGGTGCCGGTGGCGGTCGACACCGCCCCCTGCGCCGCCTGCCTCGCCGAACTGACCGACCCCGCCGACCGCCGCTACCGCTACCCCTTCATCAACTGCACCGACTGTGGGCCGCGCTACACGATCGTGCGCCGGCTGCCCTACGACCGGCCACAGACCACGATGGCGCGGTTCACGATGTGCCTGCCCTGCGCCGCCGAGTACGCCGACCCGGCCGACCGCCGGTTCCACGCCCAGCCCAACGCCTGCCCCGCCTGCGGGCCGGCGCTGACGCTGACCACCCCCGACGGCGGCGAGCGGGCCGTCGGGGACGACGCCCTCGCGGCCGCGGTGGCGCG
>SKNO01000029.1 GCA_007120465.1 Nitriliruptoraceae bacterium | reverse complement strand
GGGCGCGTAGGTGTCGTTGGTGACCTCACCGGCCCACACCAGGTCCCACAGCGCCGCGAGGAGCTCGTCCTGGTCGGCCACGCCCGTCGCCGCCTGGAGCTCCGGCCAGAACGACGCGCCGCGCTCGGTCAGGTGGCGGCGCAGCGCGTCGTGGACCGCCCCGTCGGGCGGGTCGCCCAGCGGCGGGGGCGTGAGGTGCGCCACCTGGTCGCGGAAGCACAGCACGACCCGTCCGTCGGTGGCACCGAGCGGCTCCACCCCGAGCCACACCACCTCGCCGGCGGCGATCAGCTGGTCCAGGTCGGCGGGCCGGTACCCCCCGAGGCGGGCCGGCAGCACGTCGTGCTCCAGCACCGATGCCGGCAGCGGCGCCCCCTGCAGCTGCGCGATCGTCTCCACCAGCGCGTCCATCCCGCGCCGCCGGTCCGCGCCCGTGGCGGTGCGGACCTGCTGCCACCGGGGGAGGAACCGCCCCAGCGCGGCGGCGTCCACGGGTTCCACCTCGGACCGCAGGGCCGCGAGCGACCGTCGCTTGAGCCGGCGCAGCACCTCGGCGTCGACCCACTCGCGGTGCACCCCGTCGGGACGGAACTCGCCCGCCAGCACCCGGTCCTGCCGCACCAGCCAGGACAGCGTCGCCTCGACGCGCTCCCGCGGTGCGCCGAGACGGGCCGCGCACGCGCCGGCGGTGAAGGGCCCGTGGGTGCGGGCGTAGCGGGCGACCAGGTCGGCGAGCGGGTCGTCGACCGGATCGGTGAAGGCCTGCGGCAGGCCGGGCGGGAGCGCGACCCCGAGCGCGTCCCGCAGCCGTGCCGCGTCCTCGGCGGCGGCGATCCGGTCCTCGCCGGCGACCCGCACCGCGATCGCGCGGCGCTCCTCGAGCAGGACCCTGATCCACGGGGTCGGATCGTGGGTACTGCGGGCCGCCAGCTCCTCGCGGGTGAGGTCCCCCAACCGGCGCAGCACGTCGTGCAGCTCGTCGGCGTCCCGGGCACGCCGGTCCAGGTCGGCCGCAGGGTCGTCAGGTGGCAGCAGCTGCAGCTCGCGTTCGAGGGCCGCCAGCACCTCGGCGTCCAGCAGGTCGCGGAGCTCGTCACCGCCGAGCAGCTCGCGGAGCAGGTCACGGTCCAGCGAGAGGGCGGCAGCGCGCCGCTCCGCGAGCGGGGCGTCGTACTCGTACATGTACTGGCCAACCCAGCCGAACAGCAGCGACTGCGCGAACGGCGACGCCGACGCGGTCTCCACCTCGGTGACGTGGGTCCGCCGTGCCTGCAGGTCGCGCAGCACGTCGGTGAGCGCGGGCAGGTCGAACACGTCCTGGAGGCACTCGCGGGTGGCCTCCAGGAGGATCGGGAAGCTGGGGTAGCGGGCGGCGACCTGCAGCAGGTCGGCGGCACGCTGCCGCTGCGCCCACAGCGCGGTGCGCTTGCCCGGCATCCGCCGGGGCAGGAGCAGCGCCCGGCCCGCGGCCTCACGGAACACCGTGGTGAACAGCGCCGTGCCGGCCAGCTGCTCCACCACCAGCGACTCGACCTCGTCGGGGTCGATCAGCAGCTCCTGCAGCAGGGAAGGCGCACCGGCCCGGCCGCTGACGCCGAGCTCCCCCTCGGCCTCCTGCAGGCGCAGCACGATCCCGTCGTCGGTCCACATGATCTCCGGGTCGAACCCGACCGCGGTGAGCCGTCGCTCGATCGCCATCGCCCACGGCGCGGTGACCTGGGCGCCGAAGGGGGTGAGCAGGCACACCCGCCAGTCGCCGAGCTCGTCGCGGAACCGTTCGACGACCACGGTCCGGTCGTCGGGCAGCCGACCGGTCGCGGCCTCCTGTTCCTCGAGGTAGGTGACGAGGTTGTCCGCCGCCCAGGTGTCGAGGTCGTGCTCCGCGTGCAGCCGGGCCACCTCGGCGTCGCGGTCGGCGGCGGCCCGGTGCAGCACCTCCCGGTGGAAGGCCCCGATCGCCCGGCCGAGCTCGTAGGGGCGGCCGGGGCCGTCGCCGTGCCAGAAGGGCAGCTTGCCGGGCTCGCCGGGGGCGGGGGTGACCACGACCCGTTCGTGGGTGATGTCCTCGATGCGCCAGGTGGAGGCGCCGAGGAGGAACGTCTCGCCGGGACGCGACTCGTGGACCATCTCCTCGTCGAGTTCGCCGACGCGGGTGCCGTCGGGCAGGAACACGCCGAACAGCCCGCGGTCGGGGATCGTGCCCGGGTTGGTGACGGCCAGGCGCTGAGCGCCGCGGCGGCCGCGGATCGTGCCGGCGTCGCCGTCGAGCCGGTCCCACACGATCCGGGGTCTGAGCTCGCTGAACTCCTCGGACGGGTAGCGGCCGGCGAGCAGGTCGAGGACCGTGTGCAGGACGTCGTCGGTGAGCTCGCGGAACGGGGCGGCGCGGCGGACGAGCATCGCGAGGTCGGTGACGTCCCAGGCGTCCATCGCGGCCATCGCCACGACGTGCTGGGCGAGCACGTCCAGCGGGTTGCGGGGGTAGCGCATCTGCTCGATGTCGCCGTCGTGCATCCGGCGGGCAACGACCGCGGTCTCCACCAGGTCGCCGCGGTACTTCGGGACCAGCACCCCGCGGGAGGGTTCGCCCACCTGGTGGCCGGCGCGGCCGATGCGCTGCAGGCCGCGGCTGACCGCGCCGGGGGAGGACACCTGGACGACCAGGTCGACCGCACCCATGTCGATCCCGAGCTCGAGGCTGGAGGTGGCGACGAGGCCGCGGAGTTTGCCGGACTTGAGCTCGTCCTCGATCCGCAGCCGCCGTTCGCGGGACAGCGAGCCGTGGTGGGCCTTGACGAGCTCCGCGGGCGGGTCCTCGGGAGGGTCGGCGAGGGTCCGCTCGAGGTCCTCGCCGGTGAGGCCCTGCGCGCGCAGGCGTTGCTCGCGTTGGCGGTCGGCGTGGAGCTCGTTCAGCTTCGCGGCGAGCCGTTCGGCCAGCCGGCGGGCGTTGACGAAGATCAGCGTCGAGCGGTGCTCCAGGACGAGGTCGAGCAGCCGGGGGTGGACCGCAGGCCAGATCGACCGTCGCGCCGGACCGGCGGCGGCGGGACCGGAGGCGAGGTCGAGGTCGTCCCCGCGCGGCACCTCCTGGCCGAGCTCGCGCATGTCGGGGACGGGGACCACCACCTCGAGCTCGAGGGGTTTGGTGATGCCGGCGTCGACGATCGTGACCCGGCGGGGCCCGTCGTCGCCGAAGCCGCCGAGGAAGCGGGCGAGCTCGTCGAGGGGCCGCTGGGTGGCCGACAGCGCGATGCGCTGGGGCGCGGGCCGAGGGGGCGCAGGCCGAGGGGGTGCGGGCTCAGGCGGTGCGCGGTGGGCGGTGGCGGGGTCGGCGGGATCCGTCGCCGTGGCATCGCGGTCGGTGCCGTGTCGCGCCTCGTGCTCGAGCCGTTCGAGGGTCAGCGCCAGGTGGCTGCCCCGCTTCGTCGGGGCGAGGGCGTGGATCTCGTCGATGATGACGGCCTCGACGTGGCGCAGGGTCTCACGCGCCTGGGAGGTCAGCATCAGGTAGAGCGACTCGGGGGTGGTGATGAGGATGTCGGGCGGGGAGCGGCGCATCCGCTGCCGTTCCTGGGCCGGGGTGTCGCCCGTGCGGATCGCGACCTCGGGCCGGTGCACGGTGTGCCCGTCGCGCTCGGCCGCCAGCCGGATCCCCTCCAGCGGCGCCCGCAGGTTGCGGTCGACGTCCACGGCCAGCGCCCGCAGCGGTGAGACGTACACGACCCGCAGCCGCTGCTCGCGGGGTGGTGGCGGTGTCGAGGTGAGCCGGTCGAGGGCCCACAGGAACGCGGCGAGGGTCTTGCCGGAGCCCGTCGGCGCCAGGATCAGGGTGTGGTCGCCGCCGGCGATCGCCGGCCAGCCCTGGGCCTGGGCGACGGTCGGCTCCCGGAAGGTGGTCGTGAACCAGGTACGCACCGGCGCGCTGAAGCCGGTGAGCGCAGCAGGGACGGTCGACTCGCTCATCGCGCTGACCGTACCCCGCCCCTGCGACCTCCTCCGCCGGCTTCTGGTCACCCGACCGTGTGGATTCTGCGGCGATAGCGCCGCGTTCTCGACACGATCGGGCTCGCCGAGATGGGTCCGGGTCCGCGGACCACCCGCCGTGGCCTCGTCATCCACAGGTCGCGGATCGACCGGCCGCAGCCCTGGTCCGTGCGCTCTGCTGGCGCGAGGAGCCGACGGTGCAGGCGTCGGTGCAGCCAGGAGGCGGCATGTCCCGGAAGGTCTCGGAGGACGCGGGCGCCTCGGTGCCGTGGGCCGCGCTGTTCGACCTGGCGCGCCGACAGGCGAACGTCGTGACGGTGGCACAGGCGATCGCGCTCGGCATCGACCCGGGGACGCTGCGCCGTCGGGCGTCCCGCGAGGGATGGCCCCGACCCTTCCCGAAGGTCGCGGTGCTGCCCGGCACGCTGCTCGACGGGGCAACCCTGGCCGTCGCCGCGGCGCTGTCCGTCGGTCCGGACAGCGTGATCACCGGACGCACGGCGCTGGCGATCCACGGCGTCGCCGACCGCTGGCCACACCGCGTCGAGATCGCCATCCCCGCGGAGCGGGTCCGTGCCGCACGTGACGGGGTCAGGCTCCGTCGGACCCGGACGCTCCAGCCTGCGGACGTGGGCCTTCACCGCGGCGTGCGGCTCGCGACCGTGCCCCGGGCCTTCCTCGACGCCTGTCCGCTGACGAGCCGCGATGTGCTGCGTGCCTGGCTGATCGACGGCCGTCAGCGACGCCGGCTGCAGGTGCCCGAAGTTGCCGCCCGGGTGATCAGCGAACCTCACGCCCCAGGGCGCCGCCGTCTGCTCCAGGCCTGCGTCGACGTCGACGCGTCCGGCGCGGACTCGGTGTTCGTCCACCACGTCGAGGAGCTGCTGTCCCGAGCGGGCATCGCGTTCGACACCCCACCACGCACGGTGCCGACGCCCCATCGCGAGCTGCACCCGGACATCACCCTGGCGGGCTACCGCATCGCGATCGAGGTGGACGGGTTCGGGTCCCACGCCTCACGCACGTCCCTCGAACGGGACCAGCGCAAGCACAACGCCTACGTGTTGGCGGGCTGGATCGTGCTGCGGATCGGGTGGGACCGCTTCACCCGGGATCCCCACGGGTTCGTGGCGGAGGTCCGGGCGGCCATGGCCCAGGCCTCCACCGCCGCCGGAACGTCGTGATGGCACGTCCGCCGGGACGCCCTGATCCGTGTCGTGGTCGCGCGACCGTGTGGCTTCCGCGGCGATAGTGCCCGCTTCTCCACACGATCGGCCGACCGGGGTCGGCACCGACCCGTACCGTCGATGGACTCGAACCCTCGAGGGTCGATCAGGCCGGCAGGGTCGGTCAGGAAGGTGTCCCCGTGACCACGGCCGTGGTGCTGTTCACGCGCGACCTGCGGATCCACGACCACCCCGCGCTGGCCGCGGCGTGCCGCGGTGCCGACCGGGTCGTGCCCCTGTTCGTGTTCGACGACGCGATCCTGTCGTCCCGGTACGCGGCCCCCAACCGCGTCCACCACCTCGTTGAGGCCGTCGCGGACCTGCGCGCGACCCTCCGCGACCGTGGCGGCGACCTGATCGTCCGCCGCGGCGCCCCGGCCGCCGCCGTCCGCAGCATCTGTGTCGAGGTGGCGGCCGACGAGCTGCACGTCAGCGCCGACGTGTCCGGTTTCGCGCGGCGGCGCGACGGCGCCCTCCGAGCCGTGACCGACGACCTCGGGATCCACCTCCACGCTCATCCCGGCGTCACGCTGGTCCCACCGGGCGACATCACCCCGAGCGGTGGCGACCACTTCAAGGTGTTCACCCCCTACTGGCGCCGCTGGGCCGAGCACCCGCACCGCCAGCCGGAGCCGCCCCCCGGCCGCGTGCCGATCCCGGCTGGCCTGGAACCCGGAGCCATCCCCCACGCCCGCGAGCTGGTCGACGGTGCGCCGGCCCCGGACCGTGGCCGGGGCGGGGAGACCGTCGCGCGTGCCCGCCTCGACGCGTGGTTCGCCGCCGCCGAGGACGGCATCGGGGGCTACGACGACGCCCGCAACGACCTGGCGCGGGATGCCACCTCACGGCTCTCAGCGCACCTGCACTTCGGCACGATCTCGGTGGCGGAGATCGCCTCGCGGATCGACCGCCGCCGTCGCGGCCACGAGCCCTTCCTGCGGGAACTGTGCTGGCGCGACTTCAACCACCAGCTGCTCGCGGCGCGACCGGACCTGCCGACCAGCGATTTCCGCTCACAGGGTGACGACTGGCGCGGCGAGCAGGACGAGGCCGACGCGATCGCTGCGTGGAAGGAGGGGCGGACCGGCTACCCGATCGTCGATGCGGCGATGCGCCAGCTGATCCGGGAGGGCCACATGCACAACCGGGCCCGGATGATCGTCGCGTCGTTCCTGACCAAGCACCTGCGCATCGACTGGCGGATCGGGGCCTGGCACTTCATGGACCACCTCGAGGACGGCGACCTCGCCAACAACTTCGCCGGCTGGCAGTGGGTCGCCGGCACGGGGACGGACACCCGGCCGAACCGGCTGTTCAACCCGGTCGCCCAGGCCGAGCGTTACGACCCGACGGGTGCCTACATCCGGCGCTACGTGCCGGAGCTCGGCGACCTCGGCGCGCCGGCGATCCACGCGCCCTGGGAGGCACGGGACACGCTGCTGGCTGCCGACTACCCGGCCCCCATCGTCGATCATCGCGAGGCGCGGGCACGTTTCCTCGCCGAACGCGGCCGCTGAACGCGTCTGCCGAACGGGGCCGCTGAGGGCCGGCGCACACGGCTCGCAGCCCACCACCGGCCCGCGTCAGCGCTCGAGCCCGACCACCTCGACGGGGGTGAGCTCGTCCGCCACCTCGAAGCCCAGCACCTGCCCGTAGAAGCTCAGCTCCGCCTCGAGTGCGCGGATCTGGTTCTCCGCCTTGCGGAACCCGTGGTCCTCGTCCGCGAAGGTGACGTGGGCGTAGGGGATGCCCTTGGCGTCGAGCGCGGCGGCCATCGCCTCGGCCTGCGCCGGCGGCACGATGCGGTCGAGCAGCCCCTGCAGCAGGATCACCGGGCAGGACAGGCCCTCCACGTGGTGGATGGGGGACCGCTCGCGGTACACGGCCTCGGCCTGCGGGTAGGGGCCCACCAGCCGGTCGAGGTAGCGCGACTCGAACCGGTGGGTGTCCCTGACGAGCGCCGCGAGGTCCGCGACCCCGAAGTGGCTCGCCCCGGCCGCGAACACGTCCCGGAACGCCAACGCTGCGAGGGTCGTGAACCCGCTGGCCGACCCGCCGCGGATCACCGTCCGGGCCGGGTCGACCTCGCCGCGCTCGGCCAACGCCCGGGCCGCGGCGACGCAGTCGTCGACGTCGTACACGCCCCAGGTGCCGCGCAGCGCCTCGCGGTAGGCCCGGCCGAACCCCGTCGACCCGCGGTAGTTGACGTCGACGACCGCGAACCCGCGGCTGGTCCAGAACGCCGCGCCCAGGTCCAGCCGCGGCGGGACGTGGGAGGTGGGGCCGCCGTGGCTGGTCACGATCAGGGGCGGGCGCTCGTCGTCGGGACCGACGACGTCGGGGTTGCGCGGCCGGTGGAACAGCGCGTGGGCCGTCATCCCGTCGCTCGTGGGGAAGCTGATCACCTCGGGCTCGGGCAGCCAGTCGGGGTCGACGGGCAGCTCGCGGCTGACGTGGATCGGCCGCCAGGCGACCTGCGTGGGGTCGCGGTCCCGCGGCGGCACCTCCACCTCGACGACCGTGTCGGGGTGGGTGGGAGAGCCCCCGATGAACGTCATCGTGGAACCCGACGCGAGCAGCGACCGGCACGCCGTGAAGGGCAGGCCAAGCGGTTCGACGGTGCCGCGCTCGGGGTCCAGCACGCTCGGCCGCATCACGGCGTGGTCGGTCGCGATCACCGCGATGCGCCCGTCGTCGAGGAACCCGAACAGCGACAGGCCGAGCTGCCACGCGGGCGCCCCCAGGTCGACCGCCACCTCGGCGAGGTTGTGCAGCGTCCCGTCGCCCCAGCGTGCGGCGCCCGGCTCGTAGCGGTACAGGTTCCACCAGCCGGTCCGGTCGGCGAGCAGGTGCAGCGTCCCGTCGGGTGACCAGGCCGGTGCCATCACGCTCTCGCTCACCGCCGGCGCCCCGGCGACCGCGACCGGGACCTCCAGGGTCGGCCGCCCATCGACCTCGAGGTAGCGCGCCACCAGCAGCGTGGTGTCGTCCCAGGGCATGTTCGGGTGGTCCCAGACGACGTAGGCGAGCCGTCTGCCGTCGGGGGCCAACCGCGGCGACGCGACGAAGTCGTGCCCGTCGGCGAGCACCACCACCTCGCCGTCGCCGCCGTCGCCGGCCGCGGCGCCGTCGGCGGGGATCGCCACCAGCTCGTTGTGGACCTGCTCGGCGCTCGGGCCCTCGTGGCGTTCGCGCACGGCGATCAGCCAGCGGCGGTCGGGTGTGAGCTCGAGGTCCGCGTAGCGCAGGGCTGCCGGTGCGGGTGGCTCGGGGGTGATGGGGCGGGGTTCGCCGCCCGGGTCCAGCCGGTACAGGCGCTGGTCCTGGAACCCGCTGAACCACACGACCCCGTCGACGACGAGGTAGCTGCCGCCGCCGTACTCGTGGACGCGCGTGCGGGCGTTCGCGTCGGGCGGGATCAGCTCCTCGCGGCCACCCTCCGGGAGCGCGCCGACGACGACCTGGCGGCCGCCTTCGGAGGGACGCAGCTCCAGCCAGTGCACCCGCTCGCCGTCGCGCCGGAGCTCGGTGAGTCCGGTCGCTCCCTGCACCAGCAGGTCGGCGGTGAGCTCCGACGGCCAGGAGCCGTAGGGCAGGGTGCGTGACGCGGTGTGTGGCACGGTGATCCGGAAGGTGGGGCGACAAGGCGGTCGGACTAGCCTGCCAGCCGCTCCGCGTCCTCGCCACCGGCGACGCCCGCAGCGCACCACGATCAGGGAGGCCCACCGTGCAGCTCACCTCGTCACATGTCGCACTGATCACCGGTGGAGCCTCCGGGCTCGGCGCCGCGACGGCGCGCGAGCTGCACGCCCAGGGTGCGCACGTCCTGCTGCTGGACCTGCCGTCGGCTGATGGGGGTGCCGTCGTGGACGAGCTGGGGGAGCGCGCCAGCTTCGTCCCCGCCGACGTCACCGACGCCGACGCGGTCGCAACGGCGGTCGCGCAGGCGCAGGAGCGCGGGGAGCTGCGCGTCGCGGTCAACTGCGCCGGCGTCGGCTGGGCCGCACGCATCCTCGGCAAGGAGGGGCCCCACGACCTCGAGCTGTTCCAGAAGGTGATCTCGATCAACCTCGTCGGCACCTTCAACGTGCTGCGCCTGGCCGCCGCGGCGATGGCCGACAACGAGCCGGTCGACGGCGACCGGGGCGTGATCGTCAACACCGCGTCGATCGCCGCGTTCGACGGCCAGATCGGCCAGATCGCGTACAGCGCCTCCAAGGGCGGGGTGGTGAGCATGACGCTGCCGGCGGCGCGCGACCTCGCCCGCCGCCAGATCCGGGTGGTCACGATCGCGCCGGGCACCTTCGACACGCCGATGCTGGCCGGGTTGCCCGAAGAGACCCGCGAGGCCCTGGCCGCCGACATCCCTCACCCGCACCGCCTCGGCGACCCGGCCGAGTACGGGCTGCTGGTCCGGCAGCTGGTCGAGCACCCCTACGTCAACGGCGAGGTGGTCCGGCTGGACGGCGCCCTGCGGATGCCTCCCCGCTGATCGGGTGCCTCCGCGCTGACCGGGTGGCTCCCCGCGGATCGGGTGCCTCCGCGCTGACCGCTACGCTCGCCGGACACGGGGAGGTGGCCGGTGGCGGACCAGCACGGCGAGGACGCGGCGCACGCCGCGGGCCCTGCCCTGGTCGCGCCGCGTCAGGAGCACGGTGACCGCCTGAGCGGGCTGGACGCGGCGTTCCTCGAGATGGAGTCGCCGACCCGCCACATGCACGTCGGCACGCTGTTCATCTTCGACCCGCCGGAGGACCCCGACAGCCTCGACTTCGGTCGGTTCCTCGAGCTGGTGCGCGCACGTCTGGACCTCGTGCCGCGCTACCGCCAGCGGCTCGTGTCCCCGCCCCTGCGGTCGGGGACACCGGTCTGGGTGGATGACCGCCACTTCGACCTCGCCTACCACGTGCGACACGCCGCGCTGCCGGCCCCCGGGGCCACGACGCAGCTGACCGAGTACTGCGCCCGGATCCTGTCGCGGCCGCTCGACCGTGAGCGGCCGCTGTGGGAGCTGTACGTGATCGAGGGGCTCGAGGGAGGGCGCGTCGCCCTGCTCGGCAAGAACCACAACGCGATGGTCGACGGGCTCGCCGGGCTCGACATCGCCACCCTGATGCTCGATCGGGACCGCGACGCGTCCCGCGAGATCCCGCCGGCCGCCCGCTGGGAGCCGCAGCCGACCCCGAGCCGGGCCGAGCTCGCCGCGGACCAGGCGGTCCGTCTGGTGACCAGCCCTGCCGAGGTGGTGGAGGCCGCGCAGCGGCTCGTGGCCGCACCCCGCAACACCGCCCGACGCGTCGCCGCGGCCGGACGCAGCGTCGCCAAGGTCGTCCGCTCCAACCTCGCGAAGCCGGCCCCCCGGTCGCTGCTCAACCAGCCGCCGAGCAGCTACCGCCGGTTCGCGATCCAGCGGGTCTCCCTCGACGATGTCCGCACGATCAAGGACGTGTTCCGCACGACGGTCAACGACGTGGTGCTGGCGGTGACCGCCGACGCGGTCGGGCGGTTCCTGCGCGCCCGCACGGCCCGCACCGACGGTCTGTGGCTGCGGGCGATGGTGCCGGTCAGCACCCGCGCCGGATCCGAGGGGCACCACCTCGGCAACCGGGTGGTGTCGATGTTCGTCGACCTGCCGATGTACGAGATGGACCCGATCGAGCGGCTGCGGGTGTGCCAGGACGGCATGAGCGAGGTCCGCCAGAGCCACGCGGCGGTCAGCGCGGACTTCCTGATCGGCATGGGGGAGTTCGCGCCGCCGACCCTGCACGCGATGGCGTCCCGGCTGGCGGTCAACAGCCGGCTGTACAACTTCCTCGTCACCAACGTGCCGGGACCGCAGGTGCCGGTGTACTGCCTCGGTGCACGCCTGATCGGTGCTTTCCCCTTCGCGCCGTTGGCGGCGAACCACGCCCTCGGGGTCGGGGTGATGTCGCTGGAGGGCTGGATGAACTTCGGGTTCACCGCCGACTACGACGCGCTGCCCGATGTCGAGGACCTGTGCGGCTACCTCGTCACATCGATCGGGGAGCTGCTCGCCTGCGCCGAGGCCGCCACCGAGCAGGCCACGCGGCGGCCCACGGGGTTGCGGACCGGCACCGAGGCCGACGTGATCACGGCCCGCGACGACGCGGCGTCGTTCGACGGATGAGGTGTCGACGACGGGCCGGTGAGGGCGGGCGGTGAGGCACGACCAGGAGCGAGGTGACGTGGGGTCGGATCGCGCGGTGGGGGAGGACGTCGAGGTGGTGGAGGGGGCCCCAGAGGTGACGGCCGTCGAGGTTGTGGACGTCGAGGTGGTGGAGCTCGCGGTGCAGCGGCTCGACCCGGAGATGCCCCTGCCGGCGTACGCCCACGTGGGCGACGCCGGGCTCGACCTCGCGGCGGCCCGCGAGGTGATCCTGGCGCCGGGGGAGCGGGCCGCGGTCCCCACCGGACTCGCGCTCGCGATCCCCGTCGGGTGGGTCGGGCTCGTGCACCCCCGCTCGGGACTGGCCCGCCGCCACGGGCTCACGGTCACCAACGCCCCCGGTACCATCGACGCCGGTTACCGCGGCGAGGTCGAGGTGCTGCTGGTCAACCTCGGCCAGGAGCCGGTCACCGTGCAGCGCGGGGACCGGATCGCGCAGCTGCTCCTCCAGCGGGTCGGCCGGGCCGACATCGTCGAGGTGGAGCGGTTGGAGGACACCACGCGGGGGGCCGGCGGCTTCGGTTCGACCGGTCTGTAGACGCAGTGGATCCGGGCGCGTCACGGTGAGCGCCCCCGGTTTGCCGGGTCCACGCGGACCCGTTACTTTTCCCGGTCGCGTGCGGATGTAGCTCAGTTGGCTAGAGCGCCACCTTGCCAAGGTGGAGGTCGCGGGTTCGAATCCCGTCATCCGCTCCATCATGGATCCGGCCCTCGTGGCCGGATCTTCGTGTTGTGTGCTCGTTCCCCGCCGTGCGGTGGTGCAGTGTCCGGGGTGCCGTGCCCATGAGTTGTCCATGGTTCGCCCACGGCCCGGCCCGCCACGAGGAGCGGGAGCATGGCACGAGGTTCGATCCGCCATCGCGGTCGGGTGCGGCGGGAACGACTC
>SKNO01000181.1 GCA_007120465.1 Nitriliruptoraceae bacterium | reverse complement strand
GGTGGGGCCGGGGACGCGCGGGCGCGGGCCCAGGTGGCTCGGGAGCTGGCGCTGCTGGCTGCCTCGGACTGGCCCTTCATGGCGACCCGCGGCAGGAACCCCGACTACGCGCGCGAGCGCGTCGACGGCCACGCCGCGCGGGTGCACCGGCTGTGCGACGCGATCGAGCGGGACGACCTCGACGACGCCGAACTGGCGGCGCTGGAGGTACGCGACGACGCGCCCGCGGACCCCGCCGCGATCGTCGCCGCCCTGGACCCGACCGTCGTGCCGGCGCGGGACACCTGAGCGGTCAGACATCGCGGGTGCGCATCAGCGCGATCGCGCCGGCGGCGGTCACGGCGACGTAGCCGAGGAAGGTGGCCAGCCCGACGAGCGGATCGAGGAGCTGCGGGCTCGGGCCGCCCATCGGGGTCGTCACGTCGTTCGTCAGCAGCACCGCGTTGAGCGCGTTGAAGGGCAGCCATCGACCGACCGCGGGCACGAAGGTGAGCATGGCCCCCTCGATCACGAACAGCCACACCAGCGTCACCGTCAGCGCGACGACCTGGCTGCGGATCAGCGATCCGAGGGCGACGCCGAACCACGACGTCAGCACCAGGCCCACGCCCGCGAACCAGATCGCGGTCAGCGTCTGCCAGGCGAGGTCGAGCCCCACCCCCGCCGTGAGCGCCCCGATCCCGGCGAGGATCGCCACCAGGACCAGCCCGATCACGAGGAACGCCAGGGCGTACAGGGTGCCGGCGACGAACTTGCCGACCACCACCCGCGTCCGCGACGGGGTCAGCTGCAGGGTCCGACCGATCGTCCCGTGCCGGAACTCGGTGGTCATCGACAACAGCGCCACGATCAGCACGACGATCGACGCGCCGCCCACCTGTTCGACCAGGAACGCCAGCTGCGGGTCGGCGCCACGGAACTCGCCCAAGCCGAACTCGGGCAGCAGCAGGAACAGCCCGGCGCTCAGCAGGATCAGCACCACCCCGATGCCGGTCATCACCCAGGTGGTGGTGACGCTGGCGAGCTTGCGGATCTCCGCCGCGATCAGCCCCATCACGCGATCCCTCCCCCGGCGGTCAGCTCCAGGAACACGTCCTCCAGTTCGGGCGTCATCGCACGCAGCTCGGTGAGCACGACCCCGGCCGCGAGGGCTGCTGCCCCCACGTCGGCGGGGTCCAGCCCCTCGACCCGCAAGCCCCGGTTGTGTGCCGTCACGGTCGCGCCCCGCTGCGCGAGCGCCGCGGCCAGCGCCGCGTCGTCCTGGCTGGCGACGAGCACCGTCGTGCCGCCGGCGGCGGCCGTCAACGCGTCCACCGTCCCGTGGGCGACGATGCGCCCCTGGCGGATCACCAGCACCTCGTCGACCAGCCGCGCCACCTCGCCGAGCAGGTGGGAGGACACCAGGATCGCCCGCCCGTCCTCGGCGAGGTAGCGCAGGAACGCACGCACCCACTGGATCCCCTCCGGGTCCAGGCCGTTGGCGGGCTCGTCCAGCAGCAGCACCCGCGGGTCGCCCAGCATCGCTGCGGCCAGCCCCAGCCGCTGCTTCATGCCGAGGCTGAACCGACCGACCTGCTTGCGTCGCGCCGCGGCCAACCCGACCAGTTCGAGGACCTCGTCGCAGCGGTGGTGCGGGATGCCGGCGGTGGATGCGGCGATCCGGAGCTCGTCGATCGCGCGGCGTCCCGGGTGGAACCCGACCCCGTCGACGATCGCGCCGACGGTCCGGGCGGGGTCCGCGAGGTCGTGGAAGGGCACGCCGTGGATCGTGGCGGTCCCGGCGTTCGGGGCGGTCAGGCCCACGATCGCCCGCAGGGTCGTGGACTTGCCGGCGCCGTTCGGACCGAGGAAGCCGACGATCCGGCCGGCCGGCACGTCGAAGCTGACGTCGTCGACGGCCACCTGCGTGCCGAACCGCTTGGTCAGCCCGCGCACCTCCACCGCGACGTCACGCACCTCGTCCTCCTCCGGATCAGCGCTCACCGTGCCGACGCCGCCGCCGGCGCAGCTCGATCACCCGTCCCACGACGCCGACCACCGGCACCACGATCGCGCCGACGAGGATCGACACCCACAGGTCCCACCCGCGGATCAGCGCCGCGCCGGCCCCCATCAGGATCCCGAAGGGCACCAGCCCGAGCGGCGCCAGGGTCGCGCGGCCCCGGTCCTCGAGCCCGCGCTGGCTGACCGTGGCGCCCACGGCACCGAGCAGCAGCAGCACGGCGCCGATCACGATCGACGGCGCGTCCATGCCACCTCCTCGGCCCCGTGTCCGGCGGTCACCCGCGTGCGTGACCGGTCGGCAGCCTACGACGTAGCCTGGCGCGCGCCGGACGTCCGACCCCGCACCGGCGGCGAGGCCCGATGATCCGTGTGCTGGTCGACAACCCGGTGGTGGTGCTGTTCGTCGTGCTCGCGGCCGGCACGCTGGTGGGCGCGGTCCGGCTCGGCGGGGTGGCTGCCGGTCCCGCCGGCGCCCTGTTCGTCGGGCTCGCGGTGTCGGCGACGGTCCCGCAGCTCGCGGGGGTGGTCCCACCCCTGATCGCCACCCTCGGACTGGCGCTGTTCGCCTACACGATCGGTCTCGCCGGCGGTCCCTCCTTCTTCTCCGGCCTCCGGCGCAACACGCGCATCATGCTGCTCGCGGCGGCCGTGTTCGTCGGGGTCGCCGGGGTCGCCGTCGCGCTCGGACGCCTCCTCGACCTCCCGTCCGCCGACATCGCCGGGGTGTACGCCGGCGCGGTGACCAACACGCCGGGGCTGGCTGCCGCCGTCGAGGTCACCGACTCGAGCCAGCCGGTCGTCGGCTTCTCCCTCGCCTACCCCTTCGGGATCGTCGGGATGATCCTCGCGATCGTCGTCGGCACCCGCTGGTCGGCAGCCCGTCCCACGGCCGAGGACCGTGAGGGACCCCAGCCCGCCACCTACGGCAACGTCGAGGTGACCCGGGAGGGCCTGCCGCCGCTGGCGCAGCTCACCACCGTCGACGGCGAGTCCGTGGTGTTCTCCCGCGTCCGTCGCGACGAGGAGGAACGCACACCCGCGGACGACCTCGAGCTGCGACCCGGGGACGTCGTCACGGTGATCGGCTCCGAGGCGACCATCGCCGCCATCACGGAGCGCCTCGGTCGTCCCGCGGACCGCGACCTGCCGCTGGACCGCCACCAGGTCGACTTCCGGCGCGTCGTGCTGTCCAACCCCCGCTACGCCGGGGAGCGGATCGCCGACCTCGGCCTCGACCGGTTCGATGCGGTCGCGGGGTTCGTCCGTCGCGGCGACGTCGACCTGGTCGCCGCGCCCGACCTGATCGTCGAGCTCGGGGACCGCATCCGGGTGGTGGCACCCCGCGAACGGCTGTCCGAGGTCGCGCGCGAGCTCGGTGACTCGGAGCGGGAGGCCGTCGTCGCCGACCCGATCGGGTTCTCCGTCGGCCTGCTCGCGGGGCTCGCCCTCGGGCTGGTCCCGATCCCGACACCCGGCGCGAGCCTCCAGCTCGGGACCGCCGCGGGGCCGCTGCTGGTCGGGCTGGTCCTCGGCCGGGTCGGCCACACCGGGCGCGTGTCCTGGCAGCTGCCCTACGCCACGAACCAGGCACTGCGCCAGTTCGGGATGCTGGTGTTCCTGGCGACGGTGGGCCTCGGCGCGGGCCCGGAACTGGCCGACGCGTTGCGCACCGCGACGGGAGTGGTGCTCCTGGCGTTCGGGGCGGTGCTCACCACGGTCGCGGCCCTCGCCCTGCTCGTGGTCGCCCGGGGGCTGCGGCTCGGCACCGCTCGGCTCGCCGGCACCCTCGCGGGGGCGCAGAACCAGCCGGCCATCCTGGCCTTCGCGGTCGAGCGCACCGGCGGGGACGACCGGGTCAACCTCGCCTACGCCCTACTGTTCCCCCCGACCTTCGTGATCAAGATCGTGTGCGCCCAGGTGCTCGCCAGCCTGTGAGGCACCCTGGTCTCGACCGCGCTACGACCGCCCGTCCACCCGGAGCCACCGTGACGACCCGCCTGCTGTCCACCGTCCTGTTCGTGGCGGTGCTGGCCGCCTGCGGCCCCTCGGGCGAGCCGGACCTCCGGGTCGTCGGTGACGTCCAGGCGGCGGTCCCCGTCGCCGCCAGCTCGCAGATCGTGCTGACGATCGCGAACGACGGGGACGGCCGCGACGAGCTCGTCGACGCCACGACCCCGTCCGCCCTCGGGATCGAGATGCACATCACCGAGATCGTGGACGGCCGCGCCACCATGCGCGAGCTGGACGCGATCCCGATCCCCGCCGGTGGGCAGGTCCGCTTCCGCCCCGGCGACCTGCACCTGATGCTGATCGTGCCGGACGAGACGGTCGTGGAGGGCGGTACCTTCCAGCTCACCCTGCACTTCGACCGGTCCGACGACATCACGGTCCCGGTCGAGGTCGTCCCCCTGCTCGACCTCGCGGAGGAGTCCTTCGACGAGCTCGACGCGGACCCCACCGACGATCGCGGCTGACCTCGGACCTCCCCCGGAGGACCCACCGGATGACGCGCGCCACCCTGCTGCTGGTCGCGGCCGCCCTCGTGCTGGCCGCGTGCAGCCCCACCACCTCGACGGCCCTGCAGGCCACGGGGCTGGACCCGCAGCCCGACGGGTGGCGGGGCATCCCGATCGAGCTCGATCGGCAGCTGCCGGACGTGACGCTGCTGGACACCGACGACCAGCCGGTCGAGCTGGCCACGGCGTTCCTCGGTGACCCGACCCTGCTGTTCTTCGGCTACACCAACTGCCCCGACATCTGCCCGATCCACCTCGCCGCCATCGCGTCGGCGATGGGCAGCACCGGCGTCGGCTTCGACGAGCTGGACGTGGTGTTCGTGTCGGTGGACCCCGACCGCGACACCCCCGCGCGGATCGACGAGTACCTCGCCAACTTCAGCCCACGGATGGTGGGGCTCCACGCCGACCTGGACACCGTCGAGCAGGCGCTGGCGGCGCTCGACCTGCCCGGCCCGATCGTGGAGGGCGCCGACCCGCGCGGCGAAGGGGACCTGATCGGGCATCCGGCGCAGGTGATCGGGTTCGACTCGGACGGGCAGGCACAGCGGGTGTGGCCCTTCGGGGCGCGCCGGTCCGACTGGGTCGTCGACCTGCCCCGCATCGTGGACGAGTGGTGACGTGAACGTCGCGTGGTGGTGCTCGGGGACCGGTCAGGTGTGGACCTGGCGGTACACGCCGTTCCTCGGCGTGTGGGTGGTCGCCGCCACCATGATCGGCGGGTACGTGCTCAGCCACCGCCGGGCCGGCCGGCCGCTCGATCGCCGGCGGTTCCGCCGGTGGGTGCTCGGCGTGCTGGCGCTGTTCGTCGTGTCGGAGTGGCCGATCGGCCAGCTCGGCGTCGGCTACCTCGCCACCGTCGGCATCGCCCGCTACGTCGTCTACACCTTCGTCGCCGCGCCGCTGCTGCTGTCGGGGCTGCCGACGTGGCTGGTCGAGCGCTGGCTGCCCGAGGGGAGCCGGCGCCAGCGGGCGGTGGCGGTGCTGACCTCCTGGCCGGTGGCGCTGCTCGTGTTCAACGCGGTGCTGTTCGGCACCCACCTGCCGGTGACGATCGACACCCTGAAGACCACCCAGCTCGGCTCCTTCCTCGTCGACGTCCTC
This sequence comes from Nitriliruptoraceae bacterium, assembly GCA_007120465.1. Lineage (GTDB taxonomy): Bacteria > Actinomycetota > Nitriliruptoria > Nitriliruptorales > Nitriliruptoraceae > CSSed11-175R1. The sequence continues at coordinate 6,718 of SKNO01000181.1, read as the reverse complement.
CACCTCGGCGCGGCGTTGGTGTGGTGGTGGCCGGCGATGCGCCCCGCCCACGAGCGCAACGCGATCCAGGAGCCGATCCGCGCCTTCTACCTGTTCGCGTCGAGCGTGCTGATGTTCGTCCCGGCAGCGTTCCTGACCTTCTCGCCGCTGCCGCTGTACGGGCTGTACGAGCTCGCTCCGCCGCTGTGGCTCGGGTTCAACCCGGTCGCCGACCAGCAGGCCGCCGGCATCGTGATGAACGTCGTCGGCGGGTTCGTGCTGTGGGGCATCATCGCGGTGCTGTTCCTGCGGTGGGCCAAGGAACGCGAGCAGGCCGACGCCACCGCCCGCCGCGAGCGCAACGCGCGGGTCCTGGCACGGATCGAGGAGCTGGAGTCGGGCGGTGCCGACAGCCGCCGCGAGCGGACGTAACCTGGCGCACCCCCGCCCCAGGAGACGAGCCCGTGAGGTCCGACCCGTCAGGCATCGGCAACGACCGTGCGGTGATCGAGCGCGTCGAGGACACCGAGGCCGTGCTCGCCGTCGGTCCGAGCCGCACGCCGATGCGCGTCCCCGTCGACGACCTGCCGGCCGAGGCCGAGCCCGGCACCTGGCTGGTGCTCGACCTGCAGCTGCACCCGCCGATCGTGCTGACGGTCGACGAGGCGATGACCCGCGACCGCCGCTGATCCGGGCCCCAGCCCCTCCCCCTACCTCTCCAGGGGGTCGTCGGGGAGCGGCAGCCCGCGGCGCAGCCGGTCGGCGGCCTCCTCGGGATCCATCCCCGCCGGCAGGCGCGAGCGCACCGGCCGCCCCGGCACGCCCACCACGATGGAGAACGGCGGCACGTCCCGGTTCACGAGGCAGTGGCTGGCGATCACCGTCCCGTCCCCCACGTCCACGCCCCGCAGGACGCTGGCCTTCTCCCCGATCCACACGTCACGGCCGATCCGCGTCGGCGTGGTGGCGATGCCCTGGTCCTTGATCGGGACGTCCACCCGCTCGAACCGGTGGTCGAAGTCGCACACGTAGATCCAGTCCGCCAGGATCGACGCGTCCCCCACCTCGATGTCGAGGTAGGTGTTGATGACGTTGTCGCGCCCCATCACCACCTTGGCACCCAGGGTGAGCTGCCCCTCGTGGGCGCGCAGCTTGTTGTCGTTGCCGATCCAGCACCACGGGCCGAGGACCAGCCGGCCGTGGCCGCGGCGGGCGGTGAACTCGACCCGCTTGCCGGTGAAGATCAGCCCCTGGAACTCGACCCGCTGGCCGGTCGCCAGCGCGTGGGCGCGGTGCCAGGCCGCTCGCCGGTACAGCGCCAGGTACTGCGGCGTGTACATCCGCCGCTCGACCGCCGTCCGGATCGCCCGGCGCCAGCCCCACCGCGGGTAGCGCAGCCGCAGCGGTGGGCGGCGCAGGTGGACGGGAACCCCGGCGTCGGCGAGGAGGTCGTCACCGAGCCGTGACGCGCGCGCGGTCGCCTCCCGCCCCACCTCCGCACGTTCGAGGGCGGCGGCGTGTTCACGCAGAGCCTGCTGCGCCGCTGCCTCGACGTCGCCGTCCACCTGGTACTCCTCCGGCGGCCGTCAGCGGCGGTAGGGCTTCCGCGCGCGCAGGATCAGGTTGTAGAACAGCGGGCGCGGGACCACACGGGACAGGGCCTCATCGACGCGGCTGAGCCGCAGGTAGCCGTGGTAGGCGGCGTAGGCCCAGCGCGGACCGAGCACCCCGTCACGCACCGACCCCTCGATCGTGCGCACCGCCCAGCCGAACCAGTTGGCGGTCAGCTCCTCGGTGACGACCTCGACCTCGCGCAACCCGACGAGCCGGGCGAGGTGCTCGACGTCCTTGGGGCGGAAGGTGTGCAGGTCGACCTCGTGCTCGAGCTCCGCCAGCGCCTGCTCGGTGGTGCTGGCTCCCCGTTCGCGCAGGGACGGCTTGCGCAGCTGGGTCAGCCCCGGCACGGCGGTGACGGCCCGGAAGGCCCGGTAGGTGTTGCGCTTGACGGCCCACGACACGCGGTCGCCCAGCTCGGTCGGCTCGCCGGCGATCACCAACGTCCCGCCGGGCCTGAGCACCCGGTGCATCTCGCGCAAGGCGGCGCCCGGCACCGGCAGGTGGTGGATGAAGGCGTGGCCGATCACCAGGTCGAAGGTGTCGTCGTCGTAGGGCAGCGACTCCGCGTCGCCCTGGCGGGTGGTGACCGTCAGGCCGTGCTCGGCGCCGTTGCGGGCGCACACGTCGAGCATCCCCTGCGAGATGTCGGTGGCGGCCAGCTCCGCGCCGTCGAGGCAGCCGCCGAGCGCCAGGTTGATCAGGAAGAACCCGGTGCCGGCCCCGACCTCCAGCACCGACCCGAACCCGGCACCCTCGGGGACCACCTTCCGGAACCGGTCGCGCGCGTAGACGATGCAGCGCTCGTCGTAGGAGATCGAGAACTTCTCGTCGTAGGAGCGTGCCTCCCAGTCGTGGTACGCCGCCTGCTTCGCCTTGACGTCGAGGTCGTCCAGGTCGACGGCGGCATCACCGACCACGGCGTCGTCGACCGCCCCGTCGCCGGGCTCGGGCGGGTCGGGGACCGCGCGCAGCGGAGGCGACGGGTCGGCGGACATGGGGGCTCCTGGCGGGACTCTCCGGGACCGGGGGCTAGCGGCCCTCGAACGTGGCCTTGCCCGGCCCGTGCTCGATGAAGCTGGCGATGCCGGTCGCGGCGTCCTCGGTGGCGAAGCACTCGGCGAACAGCTGGCGCTCGAGCCGCAGCGCCTGGTCGAGCGGCATCTCCGTCCCGTCCTCCAGCGCCCGCTTGGCCAGGCGCATCGCGAAGGGTCCGGCAGCGTACCGAGCGGCGGCGGCGCAGGCCTGCTCGTAGACCTCGTCGGCGGGGAACACCGCGTCGACGAGCCCGATCCGCTCGGCCTCGACCATGTCGACCATCCGGCCCGAGTACACCAGCTCCTTGGCCCGCGACAGCCCGATCAGGCGGGGCAGCCGCTGGGTGCCACCGGCGCCGGGGATCAGCCCGAGCAGGATCTCCGGCTGGCCCATCTTGGCGTTGTCGGCGACGAACCGGAAGTCGCAGGCGATCGCGAGCTCGCACCCGCCGCCGAGCGCGTAGCCGCTCACCGCGGCGATCGTCACCATCGGGGCCCGCGCGAGGACGTCGAGGCTACGGTGCAGGACCTGGCCGCCCTCCATCGCGCTCTGGTAGGTCCAGTCGGGGAACTCCTTGATGTCCGCACCGGCGGCGAACACCTTGGGACCGCCCCACACCACCAGCGCCCCGACGTCGTCGCGCGCGATCGCCTCGGTGGTAGCGCCCTCGATCTCGCGCCACACCTGCGTCGCCAGCGCGTTCATCGGCGGTCGGTCGATCCGGATCGTGCCGACGCGGCGGTCCGCGTCCACCTCGAGGTTGACGAACTCACCCACGAACGGGCTCCTTGTCGCGATCGACGGAACGGATCCGAGCCTAGCGTTCGGCCCGGGTGCGGGATCGCCCGGACCGGACCGTCGGGCGCATCGGACCGAGGGCCGTCACGTCACTCCACGGGGACCCGCCCACCCGCGCGCCAGTACTCCCCCGCGGCACGGTCCAGGAACCCCTCGTCCACCAACAGGCGGCGCAACGTCGCGTGGTCGTCGTGGAACCGGCGCAGCTGCTCGTTGACCTCCGCCTCCGCGTAGCGCACCCCCGGTTCGAACTCCAGCGCCAGGCGCTCCAGCACCACCAGCCGCTTGGCGCGCTGCGCCGGGATCTCCACCAGCCGATCGCCCCGGAAGAACCGCCCCAGCACCTGGGACTCCTCGCCGGTCATCCCGAAGGCGACCCGCGGGCTCGCCGGCGCCGCCTGGGGGAGTTCGCGGGCCACGGCGCGCCACGCCTCGACGTCGAGGTGGTAGCGCTTGCCGTCGTGGGTGACCAGCCCGCTCTGCACCAGGACGCCGAGGATGCGCACGACCTCGTCGGGTGGTCGTCCCGAGCGCCAGGCGAGCCCGTCGGTGTCGTCCGGTGCGCTCGCGAGCGCACCCACCACGGCCAGCCGCGCGGGGTCGAGCAGGAACCGGAGCACCTCGAGGGGATCCATCGCCGCGCAGAGGTACCGCAGGTCGTCGCCGGGCGCGACCCCGCCACGTGGGGTCAGAGGCACCGGCCCGTGTCGGCGGTCTCCGGCCCGTCGAGGACCGCACGCACCTCCGACGACGACAGCGCGTAGGCCGTGGTTGCACGGTCCGGGGAGATCGCGAACACCACCCCCATCACCTGCCCGTCCGTGTCGATCACCGGAGCGCCCGAGTCGCCCTGTCGCAGGGAGGCGGCGAGGTAGACCACCTGCCGCTCCGCGCGTTCCTCACGGTAGATGTCCCGTCCCGTCGTGGCGCGCTCCTCGCGGACGGTGACCGGCGCGACCCGCGGTTGCGACTGCCCGCCCGGGTAGCCGATCACGACGCCGTCCGCGTCCTCGCGCGCCTCGGTCAGCGGCAGGGCGGACCGATCGAGGTCGGGGACCCGGAGCATCGCGAGGTCGCGCCCCGCGTCGAACCGGATCACCTCGGCGTCGTAGGTCGTCCCCTCCGGATGGCGCACACGGACCTCGTCGGCGCCGGCGATCACGTGGGCGTTGGTCACGACCACGCCGTCGCCGACCACCCATCCGGAGCCGACGTAGCCGCGCCGACATCCGCTCGAGTCGATCCGGACGGTCGACGCGGTCGCGGCCTCGACGATCTCCTGCGCGACCGGGATCTCGCTGGGCGGTGGACCGGTGTCCGGTGCGGGCCGCAGGTCGTCGAAGACGTCCGGGAAGCGCTGGAGATCGACGAGCTGGACGAAGGCGCCGACGGTGTCCGGCGGTGCCGGGGTGTGGCGCTCGATCGCCGAGACCACCGTCGAGCCACGCACCTGGGCGGCCAGCTGGCCCGGGACGTACGCCGCGGCCGGCAGGAGCAGCCACACGAGGAACCCGAGCATGGCCACACCGGCGACCAGCCCGAGGACCCGATCGACGATGCGCAGCGGGGTCGCGTGGACCAGACGCCGCACCCCGAACCCCACGCGCTGGAACAGCGCCGACACGAGCACGACCGTGAGGCTCAGCACCGTCACCCCGAGCAGGAAACGCAGCGCCGGCTGCCCCCCGTGGAACAGGTCCAGGACGAGGGGCACCGTCACGATCGACAGGGCGAGTCCGGCGGCGAGACCGATCCAGGTCGCCAGCCGCGCGATCAGCCCGTAGCGGAACCCGCCGACGGCCCCGAGGACCACGGCGAGCACCAGCACCGCATCGAGGAGGTTCACACCGCCGACGCTACTCGACCGGCGCCACCCGAACGACCAGGGCCGCACCGGTCGAGCCGACCGGGGTCACCGCGGGAGCACGTCGGACGTCAGCCCACCCGGTCCAGCACGGTGGTGTACTGCGGCCACCCCCGCCAGCTGAAGGCGCTCCAGACGTGGGCCAGCGGCAGGTCGGCCACCCGGCGCTGGACCCGGCTCGGCGTGAGCTTCTGGCAGTGGACCTGACGGGCCTTGAACGGGTTGCGGTGCAGGATCACCGCCGTCGGCACGGCCCACAGCCCCATGATCGGTTCCGCCGGGTAGATCAGGAGCAGCCGGCCGCCCGGCCGCACGACCCGGGCCATCTCGGCGAACCCGTCGTCGAGCCCTGGCAGGTGCTCGATCGTGTGGACCGACACCAGCGCGTCGAAGCTCGCGTCGGGGAAGGGCAGATGCGTCGCGTCGGCGACGAGCATCCCCGACGTCGCGCCATTGGCCACCGCCTGCGGGTTCGCGTCGAGGCCGACGGCCCGCGCACCCGCCCGTTGCAGCACCTCGAGGAGGTGCCCTCGCCCGCAGCCCACCTCCAGGACGTCCCTGCCGGCGAGGTCAGGGAAGGCCTCCGCCACCCGTCGCGGATGGTGGGGGTCGAGGTGGTTGACCTTCGCGTACGTGGTGGAGTCGTAGGCGGTCGGCATCGGGCCCCAGCTCGTCGGCGGCGTCCGTCGGGGGTGTCCGTCGGTGGCGTGGCCGGGGCCCGTCGGCGCGACCACGGCCGCGACGTGCTGTCGTGACCGTCGCCGTGACCGAGGTGTCCTCGGTCGTCGACGGACCCCTGGAACCCCACCAGCGTCCGATGCGGGCACCGCGGCGTCAACGGGGCCGGATGGCCGTCCGGCCGTGGCCGCGGGTCACGACAACCGGGCCAGCACGTCCGTGAGCCGCTCCAGCGACGCCAGGGTGTCGCCGGGCAGCAGCACGTCGACCGCGGGCAGCGCTGCGACCATCCCCCGCTGCGTCGGCACGAACCGTTCGTCCCCGGCCAGGGGGTTGACCCAGACGATGCGGTGCGCGTGGCGACGCAGGCGCCGCATGGCGGCGGCGAGCTGGGCCGGATCGCCCCGCTCGAGCCCGTCGGAGCAGATCACCACGACCGCGCCACGCAGGCTCCCCCGCGGACCCCAGGCGCGCACCAGGTCATCGATCGAGGCGCCGATCCGCGTCCCGCCATCCCAGTCGACCACCCGGTCCGCGGCCGCCGCCAGGGCGGCGTCGGGATCGCGGCCGGCGAGCGCGTCGGACAGGCGGGTCAGGCGCGTCGCGAACGCGAACACCTCGACCTGCCGCCCGGCCTCGTACTCGATCGCCCTGGCGACAAAGCGCATCGAGTTGACGTTCTTGATCTCGCAGCGGGTGCCGAGTGCGGTGTCGCCGACCCGGCGGACCGAGACGTTGGCGTCGCAG